>CAMDSM010000023.1 GCA_945906905.1 Altererythrobacter xiamenensis
CGATCTGTTCGTCGGGCAGGTTGACGATGATGGGGATCGATTCGCGATCGAGCGGTCGGTCGGCGCGCAGCTTGTGTCGGCCGTCGTGAACCGCATCAACCGACAGCGAAGGGCGTGACAGCTTGGCATTCTCGAACATCGTTGTCTCCCAGACGGGCGGCTCAGGCCGCCCAATATCCCGTAAGTAAAGTAGCGGTGACCACCACAAGCCACGCGGCCAGCAATTGCCGTAGCGGGCGGTGCTGCCAGCGCAGCTCCATGTAGTGGTCGAACACCAGGTGAATCTTCACCGCCGCCAAGATGATCGCCAGCGTTGCCGCGACCTTGGCCGGTGCGAGACCTTCGGCGAGCGCAAACCCAATCCCACTGGCCCCGGCAAGAATTGCCCAGACCAGCCACACCGGCCATTCGCGTGCGCCGCTCATGCTGCGCTCAGCAAATAGAGCATGGCGAACAACACGATCCACAGCAGATCGACCATGTGCCAATAGGCGCCGCCAGCTTCGATCCAGCGCAGCTGCCCGGCGCGATCAATGCCCTTGTCTGCGCCGCCCTTGCTTCGCGCGATCAGCACCGCCAGCACGCCGATCCCGATCACGAAGTGCAGAAAATGGATGCCGGTGAAAACGAAGTAGTAGGTGAAAAATTCATTGGTGGTGAGGGTGATCCCGTGGCTAAGTTTGGCGCTCCATTCGAACACCTTGCTAACGCCAAATAGCGAGCCGATGGCCAGCGTCACCATCAGGCTGAAACGCGCTCCCGCAAGATCATCGGTTCGAGCCTGGCGGGCTGCACGGGCCATGAATGCACCGCTGGTCAGCAGGATCAGCGTGTTGGCTAGGCCCAGCCCGAGATCGAGCTGTGAGCGGGATGCTTCGTAAAGCTCGGGCTGGGCAATCCGGCCAGCGGCGAACAGCGCGAAGAACACCGCAAAGGCACACATATCGGCAATGATGAACACCCAGACACCCGAATCGCCGGGAAGCGCAGAATTGCGGTCCCCGGAGATTTGGGCAGTCTGGGCCATGTCTTGCACGATTTGGCTACTCCGCTTCGATCCGCTTGATCGCCTTGATCGCGTAATAGGTTAACACCGGAACCCAGACCATCCAGATGATGAACTCGATCCAGAAATTGAGAATACCGTTTCGGGCAAAAGCTCCGTTGAAGAAATAGGGCATGATGCATTCGAGAATGAACATGAAGCCCACCCAGATGCCATACCACGCCAGCCATTTCGGGATCAGCGGGATCGCGCGCTTGTCGGACAGGAAGCCCACACCCAGCGCGATCAATTGAACTGTGGTAACCGCATATGCCAAGTCGATCAGCAGCCACGCCATGTCATACAGCATCTGGATCATCCAGTCGGGCAGTGCATCCGGGCGATATGCTGCGGTCAACCAGAAGCTGGTCGGGATCAGCAACGTGATGGTGGTCCAAGCGGCCCCGACGCGAGCGAGCTGGACGAGGATACTATCCTTCTCGCCGACCTGTTCGAGCACCTTGGCCAGTGCGTAGCCCCAGACGCCGTAGAGCGGAGCGGCGCTCATCGCTACCACCATGCCAAATCGGACACCGTTGCGGTTATCGCGAAACCATGTCGCCACTTCAGACGCTGGCGCATCGGGGCTGAACGGTGGGAAATTGTGCCCCAGAACACCCCAGCAATAATAGAAAATGGCCACAAACAGCGGCCCCATCCACAAACAGAACCGCCAGTAGCGGGTGTCTATCTTGGTCGTCATTTCGCTCTCCCTCGAATGAAACGGGGCGCGTCGGCCTGCACCGGACGCGCCCCGCAATTGACCGATCAGTAGCGGTACGTTGCTTCGACCCCGAACATGCGCGGCTGGGCGCGGACCCGGTAGCCGTTGCCAAACAGGTTCTCGATCGCGATGCCGAAGGGATAGTAGGTTTGGTCTGTCAGGTTCTTGACATAGGCAGCAACCGAGATTGGACCCTTGGTCGCTGTGATGCGTGCATTGAGCACCCAGTAATCACCTTCGCCTTGGGAAAACTCGCCCGAGGAGACTGTGCCCAGCACGTTCGAGTAGCTGTAATCGTTGAACGAGTCATAGGCGAAGTGGCCGGTGTAGTTGGCGTCGCCGTGCAGCATCAGTTCGAAGTCGTCCGATTCAATGGCGGTCCAGTCAAACCCGAAATTGATCGACGACGAGGCCGCATAGGGGAACGGGTTCCCGCCGACATCGACATTGCCGCCCGCCAATGGCGAGGCCGATGCCACGCAATTGCCAAGTTGCGGTGGCGCGCCGGTCAGGTTTGCGACCGGGCAGGCGCCGTGATCGTAGCTGCTGTCGAGCACGCCGAGGGCTGCAGACAGGTTTAGCGTATCGGTCGCGGCAACTTGCAGTTCCAGCTCGAAGCCCTGCATCCTGCCATCGAGTGCGATCAGGTTGGCGGTGGCGGTCGAATCGACCACCTGGCCCTGCTGACCCTGGTAATCATAGTAAAACGCCGCGCCGTTGAGCTGGATGCGGTTGTCCATGAAGCGGGATTTGAAGCCTACTTCATAGGCATTGACCGTTTCGGGCGGAACGAAGTAGACCTGCGCAGCGCTGCCATAGGCCAGCCCGTTGAAGGTGCCCGCGCGGTAGCCGCGGCTGTAGCTGGCATAGATCTTCGAATCGTCAGTCGGCTTCCAATCCAGGATGAAGCGGCCTGAGACGCGGCCCGAGGTTCCCCGGCGGGTCAGCGCGCCAGGAAGGGGCAAGCCAAAACCGCCTGCGCCAAACGCTGGCAGGACAACATTGCCCGCCATATCGCGGAGCGGCTGGAGGAAATAGGCATTGCCCAATGCACCACCGTTGAAGTCTGAAACGGTGATCAACCGCGCAGTGCCGGCATCGTCATAGAAGGTGGTCATGCCATCCTTGATCTGATTGGTATCACGCGTGTAGCGCAGGCCAGCCGTGGCGGTGAGGGTGTCGGTCAACTCAAGGCTGCCTTCGCCATAGGCCGCGTAGGAAGTGCGTTCCTGCGTGAAGTGCTGTTGGCCGCGGATACCCGTGGGCAGCGAGGTTACGGGCAGCAGTGGGCCGTTAAAATTTCCGCCCGGATTGAAATAGCTGGCGGGCAGGCCCGATGCGACGCGGATATCGCTCAGGAGATTGAAGAAGTCTGGCGTATTGTCAGCCGTAACGCTGTCGTTGCCGTAATAGGCACCGATGATCAGCTTGAACGGGCCGGCATCCAGATCGAGCCGCACGTCCTGGTTGAAGGCATGGAATGAGGAGCGGTAGCCGATCGAGCATAGGCGCGACGGGGTGGCATCACAATCGGTCGAGTCCTGCGAATAGAGCCCCGAATCATAGCCGGTGATCGAGACCAGCCGCAGCGTGTCGGACAGGGTTATATCGGCGTTGAACACCACACCTTCTGCACGTGAGATCGCGTTACCGACGGTGTCGGCTTCGATCTGACGGTCGGTCAGGCCTCGGCCTGAGGCGCTGTAGCTGGCGGGCACCAGTCCGTTCGGCACCAGCGCTGAATACAGCGGTGAAAGCAGGAAATTGGGGCTGAGATAATTGATCACGTCGCTGGTCAGCGATTGGCCGGTTGCGAGCGGAGTCTCGGTTCCGCCGGTGGCTCTTGCGCCGTAGCCCTTCAAGGTCAGCGTGACGTTATCGCTCGGTTCAATCACCAGCGTGCCGCGGAAGCCGTAGCTTTCGGTGATCCCGGGATCGCGTCCAGTCGAAAGATTGCCATAGGCGGCGACTGTTGGCAGGCCGGGTGCGGACTTGTTGAGACCTGCGGGCAACAGATTGCGGATATAGGGATTGGAGTGGACGTATGTGCCCGCGACACGCAGGCCGATCATGTCTTCCACCGGAGTGAATTCGATCGCTCCTTCGGCATTCATCCGATTGAAGCTACCGTAGCCCAGCGTTAGGTAACCCTCGGTGCCGCTCAGTGAGGGCCTGCGGGTGATGAAATTGATCGCGCCGCCGGTCGTGTTACGGCCATAGAGGGTGCCCTGCGGTCCACGCACGACTTCGATCTGCTCCAGATCGTAGAGTTGCTGTCCGTGGCTTGCGCGGAACGCCTGATAGACTTCATCAACATAGACGCCAACCGGCGAGGCGGCATTGGCGTTGAATTCCGTGCCGACGCCGACGCCGCGCAGCGAGAAGTTGGGCTGCTGCTGGCCATAGGGCGATGATACCTGCAAGTTCGGCATGGCGTGATTGAGATCGGTGGTCTCGAACACGCCTTGGTTCTGCAATGCGGTCTGCGAAATTGCCGAAACGGCAACCGGAACTTCCTGCAGGTCTACGGATCGCTTGGTCGCGGTGACGACGATGACATCAAGCCCTCCATTTTCCGGGGGGCCGGCCTGCGCTGGCGCATCCTGACCCCAAGCCGGGGCCGAAATTCCGAGTGCCAGTGCACATATGCTAACGCTGCGAATTGCCTTCATGGTTTTCCTCCTTCATTCTCGTCACGTTCCGCTACGGAATCTTTTTTTGCGTGACCTCACTACGCAAACTAAGGTAGAGAGAATGAATGTCAACATATTTACCAGATGAATTTGCAACCGCTTGTAGCCCTTGTTTGGGGCTGCCTGTCGCATCGCATAAACCGCGCCCGCCAAGGCCGGGCAAATGCTGAAAAAGCTGTTTGCCAAGAAGCCACTGCGCCGCGTGCGGATCGCCGGGTCCGATGTGGAATTCGAGGTTGGCCGCAACCAGACCGTGCTCGAAAGTGCGCTCGCCGCAGGCCTTGCCTACCCACATGATTGCACCGTGGGCACCTGTGGAACCTGCCGCAGCCGCCTGCTTTCGGGCAAGGTCGATGCGATTACACCGTTCGGCTACACGCTGAGCCGTGAGGAGTTGGAAGCGGGTTTTATACTGGCTTGTCAGGCGGTGCCCGAATCAGACCTCGAGATCGAGGTCGAAATGGGCAGTGCGCAGGTGGTCCGAACCGCCGCGAAACTGGTCGCGCAGCGTGATCTGACGCACGATATTCGGGCGGTCACCTGGCAAACTGATGCACCGGTGCACTATCGAGCTGGGCAGTATATGAATGTGACTTGGCCCGGTGCGCCGGGGCCGCGCTCCTATTCGTTCAGTGCCGCGCCGCTCGAAGGCGGGCAAACCCAGCTGACCAGTTTTATTCGCAAGGTTCCAGGCGGCGCGTTTACCGAGCGGTTGTTTGGCGAAGATCTGTCGAGCGTATCGTTCGAGATTGAGGCCCCTCATGGCAGCTTCTGGCTGCGTGATGGCGCGGGGCCGATTCTGCTGATCGGTGGAGGCAGCGGGCTGTCACCCCTCATCAGCCTGCTCGAAGATGCCGCCGCGCGCGGTGTGCAGCGCGATGCGCTGTTGCTGTTCGGAGGCCGCGCAGAGCGCGACCTGTATTGCGGCGATGAAATTGCCAGCCTGGCACAGCGCTGGGCCGGGCGGTTCGAATTTCGACCAGTGCTGTCAGACGAGCCTGCCGACGGCATTCGCGTGGGCATGGTCACGAGCGAGATTCGGGCTGCGATGGCCTGGCTGGGCGATACGCCCGAACTGCAGGCCTATCTATGCGGCCCGCCGGGAATGATCGACGCCGGGGTTGCCGAACTGGTCGCCGCCGGGGTCGGGCTGGGCGAAATTCACTACGACAAATTTACGGATGCAAGCAGCCGATCCAGCTAAAATGGACGGTTTTGGGAAAGGAACGCACGTCATGACCGCAAGCAGAGACAGCTTCTTCATCGGCAACGAATGGGTCAAGCCCGCTAGCGATCGGAGGTTCACGCTGATCAACGCCTCGACCGAGGAAGTGATCGGAACTGCGCCCGAAGGGTGTGAGGCCGATCTGGATGCCGCCGTTGCCGCCGCACGGCGCGCGCTCGCCGATCCCGCGTGGGGTGGCATCATGCCGCAGGAGCGGGCGGTCATCATGGAACGCTTCATGGGGGCGATCGCTGCGCGCGGTGAGGACATTGCCAGGCTGGTCAGCGCGCAGAACGGCATGCCAATCGGCATCAGCGTTCCGCTCGAAGGCCAGTTTTCGGTCGGGGTGGTTCAATATTACGCCGCACTCGCCAAAACTTTGGGACAACCCGACGTGCGCCCCTCACAGATGGGCAAGGAAACGCTGGTCGAAGGCTCACCCGTTGGCGTGGTGGCGGCCATCGTGCCGTGGAATTTCCCGGTGACGCTGGCGCTCAACAAGATTGCCCCGGCAATGGCGGCAGGCTGCACGCTGGTCATCAAGCCGTCACCCGGCACCGTGCTCGATAGCTATGTTCTCGCCGAGGCCGCGCTTGAGGCCGGGGTCCCGGCCGGCGTGCTCAACTGGGTAGCGGCTGACCGCGATGTCGGTGCCTATCTGGTCAGTCATCCCGGCGTGGACAAGGTGGCTTTTACCGGATCGACCGCGGCAGGCCGCGCGATCGGGCGCACTTGCGGCGAGTTGCTGCGGCCGGTGACACTCGAACTGGGCGGAAAATCGGCAGCGATCCTGCTCGAAGATGCTGATATCGGCGCATTCCTGCAAGGCGTGCCGATGGCCGCGATGCTCAACAATGGCCAAGCCTGCTACAATGCCACCCGGATCCTTGCGCCCAAGGCCCGCTATGGCGAAGTGGTCGATGCACTGGCGGGGTTTGCCAATTCGCTAGTGGTGGGCGATGCGCTCGATCCCGGCACGCACGTCGGTCCGATGGCTTCTGCGGCACATCGCGACCGGGTCGAAAACTACATCGAGATCGGCAAGCACGAAGCGCGGCTGGTGGCGGGCGGGGGTCGGCCCAAGAACACCAATCACGGTTGGTTCGTTGAGCCGACGATCTTTGCCGATGTCGATAACTCCGCGCGGATTGCGCAGGAGGAGATCTTCGGGCCGGTGCTCTCGGTCATCGCCTATGACGGCGAAGACGACGCGATCCGGATCGCCAACGACAGCCAGTTCGGTCTGGGTGGCTCGGTGTGGAGCGCCGATTCCGGCCACGCTACCGACATCGCGCGGAAGGTCCAGTCAGGCACGGTTGGGGTTAACGGCTACATGCCCTCGCTTGGCGCACCGTTCGGCGGGATCAAGGGCAGTGGCCTGGGCCGCGAGTTTGGGCCTGAGGCGATTGGTGCCTATCAGAATACCAAGTCGATATATGTGATGGGTTGAAGCTGGCGCCACTGGCACGGACAAAAAAGGCCGCGCAATCCCTATCGGATCGCGCGGCCTCTTTGATTGGGGGAATGCGCTGTCTATTCAGCACTACTTCGATATTGCGAAAATCCGCTCAGCTCTCCTCAATCCCGGTTCTGCCACGCAGCACCCCGATCAGGATCATCACCACGCCGACAACTGCGGTCATTGTGCCAATGACCGCAGGGGCAAATGCGATCATGCCCGCAAAGCTGGCGTCTCCGTATTGATTGGCGTTCCAGCTCAGCGCCCGGTTGGGAGCAAAATTGGCCAATATATAGAAACCGACGTTGACCCAGATCGCAAACACGACGAGCCTGGCGGCCCAAGCCCGGGCACGCGGGGTGAGCACCGCCTTATCCAGCGCGAACGCCAGCGCCACTGCGAATACGCCGTTCAGCAAACTCCCGACATGGGCCGTCCGCCAGCCGTGCTCGGTTCCCGGCATGGTAATCTGGATATTCAGGGGCAGGGGCCGCAGATCGAGCGCACCGACAAGGAACACCATATAAACGAAGCCGAGCAACAGCCCGGCCGTCAGCACCAGCAGGCCCTGAATCAGCAAGTTCCGCGCAGCATGGGTCATCAGCTTTTTCCTATCCCTGTTTCAAATTTCCGGGTCGTGACAAAAATCAAGTGATCGCATTATCCGCCGTGCGCGGAAGGGCCATCGATGGGCTGCGTGTCAGTGAATAGACGCAAGTTGCCAACGCAGTGACATCGCCGAACCCATTGCGAGACGAAGCACAGCGCCGCCGCGACGGTTACCAGGGAGGCGCAAATTGCCATGGATTTGCCGAACTTGCGCGCCATCGCCTCCATCGGAGGCAGGCTGAAACTTTCGGGCTGTTCGATTGTGAAGATGCGGAGAAGCGCGAAGACCGAACCGGCCAGGCTCAGGCAAATCACCGCCGCTCCCAGCGAGCCGGTGGGGTGCTCGCCGGCAATGTGCGTGCCAAATTGCGCTCACCATCAGGAACGACAGCGCGTGGACCGCCAGAGCGGGTGCGATTTCCCTGATGCCTGCAAGCCCATCGGCATGGGGCGGCTTCAGCTCGAGCACCAGAAGCGTGAGGATGATGGCGTAAACGCCGTCTCTGACCAGTTCGAGCCGGTGTTTGTCCATGTGCAACGCCCCTCCTGAACCGGGTCAAACGGCGGCAGTTAAGCCTTTCGCGCTGGCTTCGCCCTCGAACCAATCCGGCCATCCGGCGGCGCGGTTCTGTTCACGGGCGATGACGAGTTCCTCAGGCGATGCCATCTCATTGTCCCAGCGTTTGAGCGCGGGCTTGATGATTTGTGCGTGCCACAGCGGAGGGATCAGTGCCGCGAAGAAGCAGACAAAGACCGATGGCATCGGAATCCATTGCAGATCAGGCTTGAGCTCGTGGAACGCAGCATAGCTGTTGGTGTGATGATCGGCGTGGTTGGTGATCTCGAAACCGAGAATACGTGACAGCGGCTTGAGGTGGTTCCAAACATGGCGACGGTGGATCGGCGCACCATCAAGCCGGATCAGGCCATAATGCTGGAAATAGTTGAAGCTCTCAACCCAGAAACGCGCCGCAACCATGCCGCCAAGCGCCACCGCGACAGCCGTCCAGCCGCCGATCGCAAAGACTATCGACTGGAAAATTACCTGCGCCAGGATCGCCTTCCACAGCCGGTGGCCAATGCCCCAGCGGGCCTTGCCCATTTTTTCCTGATTGTCGCATTCCGACCGCATGCATTCGCGGGTGCTGGCCACCACTGACCCGGGGGTGAAGGCGTAGAGCGAGGTGCCGCGCGGTGCGGTGTCGCTGTCCTTCGTGGTCGCGACGTGGATGTGATGACCCACGACATGCGCGATTTCGCGCGTGCAATCGAGGTAGCAGACCTGCACATAGCGTCCGACAAAGCGGCGCAGCTTGCCACGCTGGTGGTAAAGTTCGTGCGCGGCGGGAACCACCGGGATCACGCTGAGCCAGGCGCAGGAGGCGATCACTCCGGCATATTCCCAGCCGCTCGCGCCGGGATTGCGCACAACCCACAATGCTGCGAACAGGTAAAGTACCGGGCCAAGCAGCGAACACAGCCACACCGGGATGTCGGCCAGCGCCTTGTTGCTGATCCGGCGCACCGCGAAATCATTGGGGAGAACCGAATCGATCAACCCGAACAGCGGGAGGCTGGCGATACCCAGAAAAACCCACGGACCGCCGACCAGGAAGCTGGCGATTACCGCCAGTTGCAGCCCTACGCCGAGGTAATAGCGCCCGTAATCCATCCACTCTCTCCTTGAGCCGCACTCTTTGGTGCATTTCACGTTATTAATATACGCAAAAAAGAACTATGGCAACTGGTGAAATCGCGCAACCGAACCGCGACAAGCGACCGGCAAGCGATTATGGGGCCAGGCGAAATGAAGATGCGCGAACTCGAAGCCCGAACGGGGGTAAACCGCGAGACCATTCGCGTCTATTTCCGCGAAGGGCTGTTGCCCGAGCCAAACCGACCAGCGCGCAATGTCGCCGACTACGGCGAGGAACATATCCGCGCAATCGCCGCGGTGCGTAAATTGCAGCGCGAATCCGGCATGACCCTGCCGCAGATCAAGGCGACGCTGAACGGAGAGCGGTCCGAACTCATTGTGGGCGCGTCGGCCCTTCCCCATCTTGAGGAGCTCGTCTCCTCGCGGGTTGGGGTCAGCCATGGGCTGGTTTCACTTGATGTGCTTGTCGGACAGGCACCGATGGCGCGGGTTGATGCGCTGGCGCTGGCGCGGATCGGAATCATCGAACTTGTTGCATCGCCCGGCGGCGCGATGCTCAGCATAACAGATGCCGGGCTGGTCAATATCTGGGGGCGGATGCGTCGGGTCGGGTTCGACGAGGATCTTGGTTTTCCCCCCGAAATCCTCGATTACTATGTCGAAGCGGCCGAATATGTCGCTGGCAAGGAAGCACAGCTGTTCCTTGAACGGGTTGAGGGCCGGATCGGCGAGGACGAGGCCGCAGCGATGCTCGAATTCGCGTTGCCTGCCATGCTCGATTTCTTCGGGATCATTCGCCAGAAGATATTCCTGCGCAATATCGGAGACCGGACCAAGCAGGGCGGCGACATCATGGTCGTCAAACCCGGATCGGCACCGCGAAAGGTTTAGAGGCTTTAACCCTGGACACGGGCGAGCCGCTCGGCAATCCACTCTTCCTCGATTTCGTCCGTGATGGCATCGGTATCGGCCCAGAACCGGCGGATAGCTGCACCCGAGATCATCGCCGCCGCCGAGCGAACATCGCGCGCGGCATCGTTGGGCAGCCAGCCATGGTTGGTCAATTGCTCGGTCCAGGCGGCATAAATCGGCGTCCTCAGCGAACTCACTTTGCTGCGGACGATCTGAAACAGGTCTGTATCCTTCGACGCTTCGATGGTGATGCCCATGGCTACCCAGAAGCGATCGCTGAAGAAAAACCCCCGGAACTCGGAGAGCATGGCGCGCAGGACGGCTTCCCGACTGCTCGGGGCCGTGTCGAGCCAGGCGGCGCTGTCATCTCGAGCCAACGTCAGGGCCTGTTCGATTGCTGCCAGGATCAGTGCGTTCTTGTCGCAGAAGTGATGCAGCAACGCGCCCTGCGATACGCCCGCACACTCGGCCACGGCGCGCACCCGCAATGCCTTGAGCCCGCCTTCGGCAACGGATTCGTATGCCGCAGTGGCCAGCCGTGCGCGCATCACCTCGCTGCGTTCGGCTTGAGTCCGGCGCGGCGGACGGGTGGGGATGACAGCGTTCATGTCAGTCTCGAAGTATGTCCTTGTGTGAGTCGCGAATGACCTTCTTGTCGATCTTGCCGGTGGCCGTCAGCGGCACCGGGCCAAACAGGACGCGGTCCGGCAGCCACCACTTGGCGACCCGTTCCGAAAGGTAAGCCAAAAGCTCTGCTTCGGTCAGATCAATCCCTTCGTGCAGCTCGACCAGCATGACCGGCCGTTCTTCCCATTTCGGATGATAGACCCCGCAAACCGCGGCAATCCTGACTCCGGGGCAGCCCGCCGCGATATTTTCAAGGTCTATCGAGCTGATCCATTCGCCGCCCGACTTGATCACATCCTTCTTTCGATCGGTGATCCGCATGAAGCCGAAGCGGTCGATTGTGGCGATATCGCCGGTGTCGAACCAGTCGTCCTCGCCACAAGCGCTTTCATTGGCGCGGAAATAGCGTTCGAGCACCCATGGGCCGCGCACCAACAGCGCGCCCGATGCTTCGCCGTCATGCGGCAAGGGCTGGCCATCTTCGCCAACAATCTCGATCTCGATGCCAAATTGCATCCGGCCCTGCCGGGTCCAGATCTGTTCGAGCGCGCCTTCGCGGCCCAATTCCTCCAGCGCCGGGGTGGGGGTGGCGCTCACGCCGATAGGACTGGTCTCGGTCATGCCCCAAAGTTGCTGGACCGTGACGCCCAGCGCGTCGAAGGTGACCGCCATCTCGCGCGGGACTGCGCTGCCGCCGATGATCACGCGCTGCAATGAGCCGGGGGTCTCACCGGTGCGGGCGAGGTAATCGAGATACATGGTCCAGATCGTCGGCACTCCGCCAGAGAAGGTCACGCCCTCGTCACGGATCAGTTCCTGCAGCGAAGCGCTGTCCAGTTTGTCGCACGGCAAAACGAATTTTGCGCCGTTGATCGCGCCGGCAAATGGCAGGCCCCACGCGGTCGCATGGTAGAGCGAACTGCACGGCATGATCACGTCGAACGCCGAAAATCCGAAGCTGCCCGAAAGCCCGCCCGCCATGCCGTGGAGGACCACCGAACGGTGCGAATAGAGCACGCCTTTGGGGTCGCCGGTGGTGCCCGAGGTGTAGCACAAAAAGGCCCCGGCATGTTCATCGAAGCGCGGCCAAACGAAGTACTCGGGTTCACCTGCAATCGCAGTTTCATAACAGCCATAGCCCGGCAGCGCCCGTTCGGCGTCTGACAGCACGACAAAATGCTCGATTGTTTGAAGCTGCGGGCGGATCCGTTCGACGATGTCCGCCATGTTGCGATCGAACAGCAGCGTTCGGCTGCCGGCATGATTGAGCGAATAGATCAGGTGATCGTCTGGCAGGCGTGGATTGGCTGTGTGGAGCACCGCGCCGATGCCCGGGACGGCGAAGAACAGCTCAAAATGCCGGTGGGTGTTCCAGGCCAGCGAGCTGACCCGGTCGCCGCTCGCCACACCCAGCGCGTGCAGCATATGCGCCGCTTGCGCCACGCGGTCGAAGCAGCGGGCATAGTCATAGCGCCACAAGGGCTCATCGACATTGCGCGAGACAATCTCACGTGTGGGATGGGCGGCGGCGGCGAAGCGAATGATATCGATGATCGCCAGATCGCGGTGCTGCATCAATCCCGGCAGTGTCATGTCTGTCCCATCATTTTGGCCCAATCAGGAACGGCGTCACCAGTTCAAGGAACCGCTCGCGCTTTTCTATCTGCGTCCAATGCCCGCAATGGCCGAAGACATGCAACTCGCTGTTGGGAATCAGCGCGTGAAAACCTTGCGAGATGTGCAAGGGAACGATCACATCCTCGCGGCCATGCATGATCAAGGTCTGGTGGGGCAGCGCGCGCAACGCATCCTCGCTGGTCGCGAGCGCGTCAAGCCAGCGCTGGCGCGGTTCGGGGAACAGACTGGAATAGGCCTCCTGCGCGCCGGGGCGGATGCTCGCGTGATAGCGCGAGGCTACTATTTCCTCTTTCACCAGCGCTGGGTCGAAGGCGAAAGTAGTCATCAGATCGCGCATCGCCGCCAGCGAAGGCTGATAACCCCAGACCTTGGCGAGCCCGTCGGTAATCGGGAACGGCATGCCCGCCGCACCCATCAGCACAATCCGTCCGACGCGCTCGGGATGCTGCGCCGCCAAAGCCAGTGTCAGCGCACCGCCATAGCTGTTACCGATGAAATGCGCGCGTTCAATCCCCAGCTCATCCATGAAGCCGATCAGATGCGCCAACCACCGGTCCATGGCGAAGCCTTTGATGTCGGAAGGAAAATCAGTGTAGCCGAAGCCAAGCGTATCGGGCGCATAGCAGTGGAAATGGGCAGCAAGATCAGGAATTACCCCGCGCCAGTTGGCGAACGCGGTTACGCCGGGGCCGGAACCATGGATCAGGATCAGCGGATCGCCCTGACCGGCGGTGATATAATTGGTGCGGATACCGCCGACATCGACGCTCTCACCGATTTCAGGATTTTCGCTCATAGCATGGTGCTCCCGCCGTTGACGCTGATGACCTGACCTGTGACAAAACTTGCCTCGGGGCTGGCGAGATAGGCGACCATCGATGCAACCTCGGCCTCGCTTGCCGGGCGGCCCATCGGGATCATGTCGGTTGCGGTCTGGACGAGCGCCGGGTTGATCGCCTGAACGTCGAGCAATTGCTGGGTCTGCACCAGACACGGCGCCACGGTGTTGACCGTGATCCCATCATGGATGAATTCACGGGCAAGCCCGGTGGTCATGGCATGAACCCCGCCTTTGGCCGCGTTGTAACCGGCATGTTCGGCTAGCCCGTTGCGCACCGAATCCGCGCCGATGCTGACGATCCGGCCATAACCCGCCGCTTTCATGTGCGGGAGCGCGTGCCAGCAGCACCATATTGCGGTCCACAGATTGCGGTCGATAGTGGTGCGCAGGGTCTCTGGCGTGTGATTGAGGAAAGGGCGCAAGATGCCGCCGCCGGCATTGTTGACCAGAACGTCGATCCGGCCATGTTTCGCCATGGTCGCCGCGATCAGTTCGCCCGCGACTTTGTCATCTGAGAGATCGCCAGTGAATTCACCGTGTTCCAGATCGGCCCGCAGCACTCGTGCCCCGCCGTGCTCTAACCGTTCGGCGATGGCGGCGCCGATGCCGCGCCCCGCGCCGGTGACAATCGCAACTTGCCCTTCAAACATGGCTGCTCACAATCGCGCCGGTCTGGCCAAATCGCGGATCGGCGATGCTGCCCCAGGTATCGAGCACTTCAGGCTTGGGTTCCAGCGCGCGCGGAGGCCGTGCGCCGACCTCGGGGAATTCTTCCATGCCAAAGCTGTATTCGGTCGACATGCCATCGGGATCGAGCATGTAAAGGAAGATGCTGCCCGAGGGCAAATGCCGCCCTGGGCCAAAGACGATGGGCACATCGGCCTGTTTCATCCGGTTCATCGCCCTGCCAATATCGTCAATATCGGTCACCATGAAGTTGAAATGGTTGAGCCCGTCGCGTTCGCCTGTCAGCAATGCGAAACTGTGATGCAGCGGGTTGGGCCAGCAGCGCAGAAAGGCGATCTTGCCCGGCACATGATCGGACACTTCAAAGCCCAGCTGGTCGACCCAGAAGCGGTGCGCATCGGCATAATTGGCGACATTGAGCACCACATGGCCGAGCCGGACGATCTGGGTGAGGGCCGGTTCATATGGCAAGGCCGCAAGCGGCGGATCGGCGTAGTAATCGAGTTCCAGCCCGGTTTCGGGGTTGGAAAAGCGGAACGAGGTTTCGCCCGTCCATGCCGGAAACAGGCCGACGCGCGCGATATGATCGAAGGCCCTGGTCAGCTCCGCGCGGCTCTCCAGCTCAAATCCGACGCGCGAAAGGCCGGGTATTGCGCCTGTTTCGAGCACCAGATCATAGGGCTTGTCGCTGCACCGCAGCCACGTGGTCGCAGCATCTGCGCGTTCAATCTTCAGGCCCATCACTTCGGCATAGAAACGCGTGCTCGCCGCCAGATTGGTGACTTGCAACGCGGCATAGCCGAGGCGGGCATAGCGGATCGGGTGTGTCATAGGATTATGCTTATGCGGGCGTGGGGCCGCAATGCCTCCATATCGAGAACGCAGGTCTTTTTCGCGATCCGCAAAATGCCGTCCTGCTCGACGATCTCGTGCAGATAGTGCCCGACAAACACGTCTGTGGTCACATCCTTGCTGCGCCACACGGCGAACGACGAGCGCGCCCGGATCACTTCGTCCGCGCGTTCGACCCGCGTGTTGGACACCAGATGGCGCACCTTTGAACGCGGCCACTCACTGTGCGCGCCGACTTTGCCGAGCCGGATTACGCGTTCGCGCATCCGGATGCGGTCGTCCATGACATAGAACAGCGAAGTGTCGGGATTTGCGGTGTCGCCATCCACATCGCTGGGCGGCACGAAATAGCTGGCATCGTCCGTGTAGAGCGTCAGCCAATCGTCGAGCTGCCAGCGGTCAAGCAGGTCGGCCTCGCGATACAGCAGTTCTTCGACGCGCAGGCGGAGCAACAGCAATTCATCCATGATCATGCCCCCCACGATTAACCTTGTGCCGCCGCCAGTCGGCGGTCCCATTCGCGCCAGAACGCGCGCATCTGTTCCTCGTCATCGAACGAGGGGCCGTCCTCGCGCAGCATGCCTTTGGAGATGTCGTTGAAGGCCGCCTCGCCGCTCGCGGCATAGCCTTGCTGGCACTTTTCAATCGCCTCGACATCATCGGGGGTGGCGAAACCGCCGGGACCGAGGAATTCGGTGAAATTGTAGAGACGATACTTGCGCAGCCAGTCACTTTCTTCGCGTGGGGCGAGCGCCCAAGCGTTGATTTCGACCGAATCCGGCGCGGTCGGGAAGAAAGTACGGACGGTCACGGCCATGATGTCGTTGACCACCAGATTGGGGAAGATCACCATGTTGCGGTTCTTGTGCGCGATCCGGTCGGCGCGCTGCGCTCCAACACGGGCCTCCAGTGCAGCATAGATCGTCGCGATCTCCGCCTTGCCCTGATCGCCCCACAACGGCACCCAATTGGCAATCGGGCGGCCCCAAGGGGCGGAATACTCGACCAGAGCGTGTCCCTTGCCGAGGTCGATCCCGACCCCCGATAGCGGCGTGGCCCCTAGCGCGCCGTTGGCATTCTTGAGATATTCGAGATAGGTCGAATGGGTGCAGGCGGCGTGATAGCCGTCGAAGCTGTTTTCGGCGAGCAGCTTCCAGTTGCCGCGGATGCTGTATTCCTGCGTTCCGCCAACGATCTGCATCCCGCTCGCCGAATGTTCGGCAACCAGATTGAGGTAATCGCCAGCCTCGCCCAGATAGGTAGCCAGATCCTCGCCATCCTTCGCGAAGTTGATGAAGAAGAAGTCGCCGTGGCGCGCGAGCCGGGGGACATGGACCATCTGCTTTTGCAAGTCGGATTTAAAACCCTCTGGATAGCCGGAACTGCCTGGCAGCGTCATCAAATGGCCATCAGAGCCAAAAGTCCAGCCGTGGTACATGCACATGAAGGCGGGCGATTTGCCCTTGCGCTCGCGGCAAACCAGCGCGCCGCGATGCGGGCAAACGTTGAGCAAGGCATTGAATTCACCGGTTTTGTCGCGGTTAAACAAGATGGGTCGGCGGGCTACCTTGCGGGTCAGGAAGCTGCCTGGTTCGGGCAATTCCGATGCGTGTCCGAGATAAAGCCAGCAGCGACCGAAGATCGCATCATATTCGCGCTCGAAGACGTCGCGATCGGTGAAGGCGATGCGCGGCACGAGGAAGCGGCCGTCCGCACCATTCTCGACGATTCTGGACATCTGCGCCATCGCATACTCCGCCTGCATTCGGCTGCTTTACAACAAACCGTGCAAACGGTATGTAACTTGCGGTCGGGCGAGTTGTCAATCCGGCATCGATGATCCGAACGGATGAGGAGAAACAATTGAGCGACCGGCTGGACCTTGCCGCATCCTTGTTGCGCGATGCCAATAGTGGCAGCCAATGACCGCGCCCACGCCCGAACAGCAGCAACTTGTCCAGCGCGCTGCGTTCGCGTTGGGCAGGGCGGGGCTGGTCCACGCCTTCGGCCATTGCAGCCTGCGACTGGACGCTGCGAATTTTCTGGTCTGCGCGCCGCGACCGATGGCACTGGTGGATGATGCGGCGGGAACGGTTTGCCGGGTTTCGGGCGCATTGCCCGAAGGTGTGCTGGGCGAAGTGAGGGTCCACCAGCAGATTTATGCCCGGCGGGCTGACGTGATGGCGGTCTGTCGGATTATGCCGCCCGCGCTGATGGCACTGTCAACGCAAGGAATTGTCCCTCGTCCGCGCCACGGAATCGGCGCCTATTTCGATAAAGTGCCACTCTGGCCTGATCCGCGTCTGTTGCGCGACGATACGGCGGCGGCGCGGTTGGCCGACATGCTGGGCGATGCCCCAGCCATCGTGATGCGCGGCAACGGCGCTGTGGTGGTTGGCGACAGTATGGAGAAAACGGTCACACTGGCCTGGTTTCTCGAAGACGCCGCACGGATCGAACACGACGTCAGGGCGATGGGCTTCGATCCCACCGATGGTTTGCTCGATCCCGCCGAAACACTTGATCGGCAGGTCTGGAGCGGCCAGGTGGCGACACGGATGTGGGACTGGCTCACGCGCGATTCTGCCTGAAAGTTTGCCTTGATGATTGCGTTGACAATTGCACCCAATTTCCGTGATGTTGGCCCGCTGCCGACAATGGACGGCGGAACCTTGCGGAGCGGGATGCTGTTCCGTTCCGAGGCGCTGCTCGATCCCGCGCCCCGCGATGCGGAGCAGATCCGGCAATGCGGGATCCGGCTGGTATTCGATTTGCGCAGCAGCGGCGAAACCGTGCGCGCGCCCAACCGCTTCTGGGCCGGGGAAGGGATCGAACACCACAATCTCGATCTGCTGTCTGGTTTCCCGCGTGACACAAACCTGTGGGCGGGGTTGCGCGCAAAGCCGACCAGGGCCGACGGCGAAGCCCTGATGCACGCGCTTTATGCCGGGATGCCGCGCGCGGCGCTGAGTTATTTGCCGCGGCTGTTTGACGGGGCCGCGCAAGGCGGATTGCCGATGCTGGTCCATTGCACGGCAGGCAAGGATCGCACTGGGTTCATGGTGGCGGTGCTGCTCGCAGCGCTGGGGGTCGAACGCGGAGCGATCGACGCCGACTACATGGCCAGCGCCGGGCGGATGACTGATGTGGCCCGTGAAGCGACCCGCCAGATGACGGCCAGCCATGCCGGTCGCGAAGTCGGTGACGATGTCATCGAAGGGCTGTTGGGCGTGAGCCCCAGCTACCTCGCCGCCAGCTTTGCCGCGATTGACACGGATTTTGGCGGAACCGATGCCTTTCTTGCCCGCGTTGGGCTCGATCCGCCGAGGCGTGCGGCGTTGCAGTCCCTGCTTATCGAGTAGCTCCAAACCCTGTTTCCACCTGACTGAAACAGGGTCTAAAGGCTGCGCCCAACCAGCTCGCGCATGATTTCCGAAGTTCCGCCGTAGATCCGCCGCACGCGCGCATCGCGCCATATCCGCGCAATAGGATATTCGTTCATGTAACCGGCCCCGCCGTGCAGTTGCAGCGCCGCATCGCAGGCCATCCACTGCATTTCGGTGTGCCAGTATTTCGAGGCGGCCGCTTCGTCAGCGGTAAGTTTGCCCGCAACGTGGCGGGCGATGGCCCAGTCGAGGTGCGCCCAGCCAACCTGCAACTTGGCCTTGATATCGGCCAGGACAAAGCGGGTGTTCTGGAAATCGATCACTTTTTTGCCGAAGGCGGTGCGATCCTTGGTAAAGGCCACTGCTTCGTCGAAAGCGCGCTGTGCCGCTGCTTGCGCGGTGATCGAGATCGATAGGCGTTCCTGTGGCAGATCGCTGACCAGATAGATAAACCCGCGATTGACCTCGCCAATCACGTTGCCCGCCGGCACGCGCACGTCGTTAAAAAACAACTCCGACGTATCTGCCGACCATTGCCCGACCTTTTCGAGATTGCGGCCCCTGGCAAAACCTGGGCGGTCAGCTTCGACCACAATCAGCGACGTGCCCTTTGCGCCCAGATCGGGGTCGGTCTTGCACACGGTGAGCACAATGTCGGCGTTCTGGCCGTTGGTGATGTAAGTCTTGGCACCGTTGATGACGAACGCGTCACCGTCCCGCTTTGCCGAGGTTCTGACTGCTTGAAGGTCCGATCCGGCACCCGGCTCGGTCATAGCGATGGCGGCGATCACCTCGCCCGCCAGCATCTGCGGCAACCAGCGCGCCTTAAGCTCTTCGCTGCCATAGTTCAGCAGATAGGGCATGGTGATATCGCTTTGCAAAGTCACGCAGTCGGACATCATCGCATAAGTGAATTCCTCGTTGAGGATCGCGTTGAAGGTGAAGTCCAGCCCCGGTCCGCCATAGGCTTCGGGCATTGTCGGGCAAAGCAGGCCAGCCTCGCCTGCCAGCTTCCAGAAATCGCGCGCAACGACCCCAGCTTCCTCGAACTCGTCCAGCCGGGGCGAGAACTCGCGCGCAATGAACCGCCGCACCGAATCGCGGAAACTGCGATGTTCTTCACCGAACAGGTGGCTGCCGTCGCGTTCAAGCATCTTTCTTCCCCTCAGTCCCACGGCCTTTTGCCCGCTTTCCGGACGTTTCGGCGATTATGGCACGTCCCCGCCAGTGGCACAATATTTTACGTATGGACAATACGCAAATCTCTGATAGCATGACTGCAAAATAGAAGAAAGAGGATGCTATGGCCACGCTTGCCGAACCGACTGCCGCTGAGCTTGAACAGCTCGACGTCTCGCGCGCCGAACTGTGGGAGGCAAATGGCTGGCGGCCGCACTTCACCAGGCTGCGCTCCGAAGATCCGGTCAGCTTCTGCCCACAGAGCTTCTTCGGACCCTATTGGTCGATCACCCGCTATGAGGACATTGTCGCCGTCGAGGCAGACCCGGCAACTTTTTCCTCATCATGGGAGCACGGCGGGATCGTGATCTTCGACATGCATGACACTGGCGTGCAACTGCGGATGTTCATCGCGATGGACGATCCCGAACACGCCGAAAAGCGCAAGACTGTTGCTCCGGCCGTCACCCCAAGCGAGATCGCCAAGCTCACTGGCCCGCTGCGCCAACGCACCGCCGATATCCTCGACCAGCTCCCGGTCGGGGAGGAGTTTGACTGGGTTAACTCGGTCTCAATCCCGCTGACGACGGCTATGATCGCGACCTTGTTTGATTTTCCGTGGGATGAGCGCAACAAGCTGCCCGAATGGTCTGACTGGGCAGCCAAGATCGACATCGGCCCCGATCCCGTGCTCAACGCCGAGCGCGAGGGGCATGTCTTTGCGATGGCTGCGCGCTTCAAGGAACTATTCGACGAACGCAAGGCCGCTCCGCCTAAAGGCGATCTGCTCTCGATCATGGCGCACTCCACCGCGATGGGCGACATGGATGAGCAGCGTTTCATTGGCGCGATCGCGTTGTTGCTGGTTGGCGGCAACGACACCACGCGCAATTCGATGTCGGGGCTGATTGACCAGATCAATCTGTTTCCCGAGGACTGGGCCAAAGTGAAGGCCGATCCGGCGGGGCTTGCGGCGACCGCAGCAACCGAAACGATCCGCTTGCAGACCCCGATCGCGCACATGCGCCGCACCGCCACGCGCGATATCGAATTCGGCGGCCAGACCATCCACAAGGGTGACAAGGTGGTGCTGTGGTACAATTCAGGCAACCGCGACGAAGGCGTGTTTCCCGATGCCGACCACTGGGATCCGACGCGCGAAAACTCGCGTCGCCATCTCTCGTTCGGCTACGGCATTCACCGCTGCCTCGGGGCGCGGCTGGCCGAACTTCAGCTCGCCACGTTGATCGAGGAGATGGCACGGCGGGGTATGGAACCGAAGATCACCGGAGGGTTCGAACGGTTGCCCTCATGCTTCACCAATGGCTTCCACAAGATGATGGTGACGCTGAGCAAGTCGGATGACTGAGCAGCCGTTTCTCCGCTTCAAATGCCTCAACTGCGGCTACATTTACGACGAGGAACTGGGCTGGCCCGAAGATGGCATCGCGCCGGGGACGCGCTGGGCAGATGTTCCCGACGACTGGATCTGCCCAGAATGTGGCTCGGAAAAGCGTGATTTCGCGATGGTGGACTGGTGAACTGCTGGACCTGAAACGCCGTTTGCAAGCCGGGCAGGGCAGCGGGCACTGACGTTGACGTGACCGCCACTTTCATCCGGCTGCGATGAGCGCCTCGGCGTCCCTTGTTGTTCACAGGCCCAGTCTCTGTGCCAATCGCCGTCGCTGCGGTTTCGTTGACCAGGGGTGATTTGCAGGGCACTTACGCCCGAAGGTTTGGGTAACAATATTCCTGAACAAGGTGGCCCCGGGCGACAGGCGCGTCAGCGAGTGGCAGGCTATCCCAGCGCTGGGCGCTGCGCATTCACATTATCGAATTTCAATTTTCCGCAGTCGTTCAAGGCTGAGCGACAGCGGCTGAACGCCAGACAGGATTTCGGGCGCGAGAAGGGTGAGGCGCAGGCATGCGTTTGAGGTGGGCTCGCGGCTGGCGCTTGATCGCCTTCATTGCGCAAACCCAACCCGCCCGATAGACAAGCCAGCGTGCTGTCCCAGAAAGCCCGATACGCGATCCGCGCCATGCAACACCTGGCTGACCGCTATGGCCACGGGCCGGTGCAATTGGCCGAGATTGCCGGGGCGCAGAATATTCCGGCGAAGTTCCTCACCGTGATCCTGTCCGAACTCACCCGCTACGGGCTGGTCGATTCGCGGCGAGGGCGCGATGGGGGGTATTGGCTGGCGATTGCGCCGATCGACATTTCCTATGGCGATCTGATCCGCATCATGCGCGGTTCGCTGGCGCTGGTGCCTTGCGCCAGCCGCTTTGCGCACGAAAAGTGCAAGAACTGTGTGGAGGAAGGCGACTGCCGCACGCGCGCGTTGATGCTGGATGTGCGCGATCGCACGGCACAATTGCTCGATGGAGTGCGCCTGTCAGACCGCATCGAACTGGTGCCGGCGTTTGAAGCAGAAGGCCCCGTCAACGACACTGGCAACGACACTGGCACCTAAAGCCCGCCTTTCACCGCTCGAACGGATTCTTGCCGCCCTGCCATATTGTCAACAAAATTGGTTGAGAATAGGGAAGCGCCACGATGAGCTGCTGGGAAACGGGAGATTCGCTTGAGCAAGAGCGATGATGTTCAACGTATCGATCCGGCTGGTGAGCCACTTGGGGCCGCCGGTTCGGTCGACCCTGAGCGGGTCAGCCACAGGTTCTGACCCCAATTCAACCACACAGAGGACAACCTCATGCTGGATTTCGCATCGCAAGCGCTTACTGACCTCTTGCCGTTCATCCTGATCGGCTTTGCCGCACAGATGATCGACGGGGCGCTGGGCATGGCCTTTGGTGTCATCACCCAGACGCTGCTGGTGAGCGTTCTGGGCCTGCCGCCGGCCACGGCTTCGGCTAGCGTGCATCTGGTGGAACTGTTCACCACTGGGGCATCGGGCGCGAGCCATATCTGGCACAAGAATATCGATTGGGGACTGTTCAAGCGGCTGGTGCCGTTTGGCGTGCTGGGCGGGGTGACCGGGGCCTATCTGTTGTCCAACATTGATGCGTCGGCGGCACGGCCCTTTGTCATGCTCTATCTCACCGCGATTGGTATCTACCTGCTTTGGAAGGCGATCCGCATGGCGCAGCCCCAGTTCAAGGATCCCAAGACGACCAGACCGCTCGCCCTGGTCGGCGGCTTCCTCGATGCCGCAGGCGGCGGCGGCTGGGGGCCGGTTGTGACATCGAACCTGCTGGTGCAAGGCGGCGATCCACGCAAGACCATTGGCACGGTCAATTCGGCCGAATTCCTGTTGACGCTGTCAATCTCGATCACCTTCATCGCCACCATGGGCTTTGCCGCATTCACCCTGGTGACGGTGGGCCTGATAATCGGCGGAGTGATCGCAGCCCCGTTCGGCGCCTATCTGGCGAGCAGGGTGCCGGCCAAGCCACTGATGTTCGCGGTGGCCACGGTGTTGATCGTGACCAGCGCCTACAGCGTTTATCGCGCCTGGCCGATTCTATAGGGCCGATATTATAAAC
>CAMDSM010000024.1 GCA_945906905.1 Altererythrobacter xiamenensis
GACCGCAACCCAGTATGAAACCCAGAAGCTCCACGCGACACAGAAGCCTATGGTGGCACCATACTCCCGCTCAACATTGGCCTGGATGCCATCGCCGCCCAGTCGCGACAGCCGCGCCAGGCCATAGGCAATGCACAACACGCCCACGCCGCTGATCACCCAGCCGATCAGCGCGTTGCGGCCCAGCGGGGCCAGCGCCACCGGCAGCATGAAAATGCCCGAGCCGATAACCGTGCCGACAACCAGCGCGGTGGTCATCCAGATGCCGATCTGCGGCGGCTTGCTGTCAGCGTCCATTGCGGTGTCCCCTCCCAAGGCCGAATTTGCAGACTAACACAAATGGGCCGGGGGCGAGATATTTCTGGCGTGTCCTAATCGTGCCTAATCGTGATCGCCGCGCCCGAAATCGGCCCGCGCATCATCCTGCCCCAACGCCACGATGCTGCGGCGGATGGCGCGGGTGCGGCTGAAGGTGTCGAACATCATCTCGCCATCGCCGGCCTTGATCGCCTCACGCATCAGCGCCAGATCGGTCAGGAAGGTGTCGAGCATTTCCAGCACCGCGTCCTTGTTGTTGAGGAACACGTCGCGCCACATCGTCGGATCGGACGAGGCGATGCGGGTGAAATCGCGGAAACCACCGGCGGAATACTTGATCACTTCGCTGCGGGTCACCTGCTCCAGATCGCTGGCGGTGCCGACAATCGTATAGGCGATCAGATGCGGGATATGGCTGGTCACGGCCAGCACCCGGTCATGATGGTCGGCATCCATGCATTCGACCATCGCGCCCAGGCTCTCCCAGAAATCGACCAATGCCGCCACCTTGGTCTTGTTGGCCCCGGCGGGCGGAGTGACGATGCACCAGCGCTGGTGGAACAGCGTGGAAAAGCCCGCGTCCGGCCCGGAATTCTCGGTCCCCGCCACCGGATGCGCCGGGATTATCTCGAAGCCGGGCAGGGCATCGGTCAGCGTGTCGGTGATGGTGCGCTTGGATGATCCGACATCGCTGACCACGCAATCGGGCGACAGATCAGCCGCAATGGCGGCGGCAGCATCGCGCATCGCGCCCACTGGCACGCACAGGATGACGAGGTCCGCCCCGCGCACCGCTTCGCCCGGATCATCGTGGATCACTTGGGCCAGCCCGCGTTGGCGCGCGCGGGCGCGGACCTTGGGGTCAATATCATAGCCGCTGGTGGTGACGCCGGGCAAATCATCGCGCACCGCAAGACCCACCGATCCGCCGATCAAGCCCAATCCGATAATGGCAACGCGCTGGAAACTCATCGCACCGCTTCTGCCATGGCGCGCAGGGCGCTGGCAATATGCCCCATCTGTTCAGCCGTGCCCACGGTGATGCGCAAGGCTTGCGGCAGGCCTTGGCTTGGCAGGTGGCGCACGGCATAGCCGATCCGGGCAATGCCATCGCTCGCTGCTGCTGCCGTCAGCGCCCCTTCGAACAGCACCAGCACGAAATTGGCCTCGCTCGGCACTGCGCGCAGGCCGTGATTGCCCAGCGCCTCGATCGCTTCGACAAACCGCGTCCGCTCGGTCCGGTTGTGCGTGCGGCTGGCCGTCACGAAGGCTTGATCGGCCAGCGCGGCAATGCCCGCCGCCTGCGCGCTGGTCGTCACATTGAACGGCCCGCGTATCCTGTTCAGCGCGTCGACCAGTGACGGCGCGCCCGTGGCCCAGCCGATCCGCTCACCCGCCAGGCCATAGATCTTGGAGAAGGTGTGGGTCACCAGCACGTTTTCGGCATTGGCAGCCAGCTCCAGCGCGCCATCATCATCGCCGGGATCAACATATTCGGCATAGGCCCGGTCGATCACCAGCAGCACGTCTGCTGGCAGGGTGCAATGCAGCCGCACCAAGTCAGCGCGCGGCATGAAGGTGCCCGTCGGGTTGTTGGGATTGGCCACGAATACCACGCGGGTGGCGGGCGTTACACTGGCCAGCAGTGCGTCAACATCGGTGCCAAAGTCCCTGTCTGGTGCCACCACGGGCGTGGCCCCGCAGCGCCTTGCAGCAATGTCATAGACCGAAAAGCCATAACGGACATAGGCGACCTCGTCCCCCGGCCCGGCGAAAGCCTGCGCGGCCAGGTTGAGCAATTCGTCCGAGCCTGTGCCGCACACAATCCGCGCCGGATCAATCCCGTGCAGCGCGCCAATGGCGCTGCGCAGTTCCACCGAATCCGGATCGGGATAGGTCGCCGCATCGAGCGCCCCGGCGCGCGCCGCCAATGCCGCAGCACTGGTGCCAAGAGGGTTCTCATTGGCGGAAAGTTTGATCAGTGGCGTGCCGTCTGCCGATTGGGACTTGCCCGGCACATAGGCATGGATCGCGGCGATCCACGGCTTCATGGTGGGGGCACTTGTGGCGGGCGTATCGATCGCGTCGTAAGTCACGCCAGCGCACTTAACGCTTTGCGCGCACAATTGACAGCCCGCGTATCAGGCCCCAAGTCGAAAGCCCATGGCCGCCGCAATTTCAACTGACCTGCAGATGATCACGCTGACCGCGCCCTTGGCGCTGGATAGCGGCAAGGTGCTCGCCGAGGTGCGCGTGGCCTATGACACCTATGGCGAGTTGGCGGCCGACAAGAGCAACGCGATCCTGATCTTCCACGCGCTGACGGGGGACCAGTTCGTCGCCCGCACCCATCCTGTCACTGGCAAGCCGGGTTGGTGGGAACGGATGGTCGGCCCCGGCCTGCCGATTGATACCGACCGTTTCCACGTGATCTGTGCCAATGTGATCGGCGGCTGCATGGGCTCCACCGGGCCTGCAAGTTTGGCAGAAGACGGTCAGCCTTATGCCATGCGCTTTCCCGTCATCACCGTGCGCGATATGGTGCGGGCACAAATGGCCTTGCTCGACCAGCTGGGGATTGAGCGCCTGCACGCAGTGGTCGGCGGATCGATGGGCGGGATGCTGGCGCTTGTCCTGGCGGCGCACTGGCCGGACCGCGCCGCCCGCGTGCTGGCGATTGCCACCACCGCGCGGCACAGCGCCCAGAACATCGCCTTTCACGAGGTTGGTCGGCAAGCGATCATGGCCGATCCCGATTGGCAGGGCGGCGACTATTATGCAGGAGGGAAGGGGCCGGACAAGGGCCTGAGCGTGGCGCGGATGGCGGCGCATATCACCTATCTGTCCGAGGCTGGCCTGACTGACAAATTCGGGCGCCGCTTGCAGGATCGTGACGCCAAGAGCTTTGGTTTCGATGCCGATTTTCAGGTCGAAAGCTATCTGCGCCATCAGGGCATTGCCTTCACCAGCCGCTTCGATGCCAACTCCTATCTCTACATAACCCGGGCGATGGATTACTTCGATCTGGCCGAGGAACATGGCGGCAGATTGGCCGAAGCCTTTGCCGGGGCCACGGCGCGCTTTTGCGTGATCAGTTTCGATACCGACTGGCTCTATCCCACGGCGGAAAGCCGCGCGATCGTCCATGCTTTGAACGCCGTCGCAGCGCCGGTCAGTTTTGTGGAGCTGAGCGCACCGCATGGGCATGACAGCTTCCTGCTCGATGTCCCCGCGCTTGACCGGGTGGTGAAGGGGTTCATCGAATGAGCTTGCGGGCCGACCTTGCCAAGATCGCGCAATTGGTGCCCGATGGCGTGCGCGTGCTCGATATCGGCTGCGGCGAGGGCGAGCTGATGGACGTGCTGCGGCGCGAACGCCATGTCGATGCGCGCGGGCTGGAGATCGATCCCGAGCTGGTGGAACGCTGCGTTTCGCGCGGGCTTTCGGTGGTGCAAGGCGATGCTGACCGAGACCTGGCCGACTATCCCGATGCCGCGTTTGACGTGGCGATCCTCAGCCAAACCCTGCAAACCGCCCAGCGCCCCGATTATATGCTCGACCAGCTGCTGCGCATCGGCCGCACCGCTTTTGTCAGCTTCCCCAATTTCGCCTATTGGAAAATGCGCGTCTCTTTGCTGGTCCTTGGCCGGATGCCGGTGACGCGGCACCTGCCCGTCAGCTGGTATGAAACCGCCAATATCCACCATGTGACGGTGGAGGATTTCCGCTTGCTGCTGGCGGCCAAGGGCGTGACGGTGGAGGGCTGCTGGTTCTTCGCCGGGGGTCGCGAGATTGGCGGCGCGAACGCCAATTGGCGGGCGGAACATGCGGTATTTAGGCTGAGCCGTTAGGCCGCACCGACCAAAAGCACACTGTCATCGCGCGCCAGACACCACAGGCTGAGGCCGGCACCTGCCGCCCGCTCCACTGCCATGCTGGTCGGCAATGACACGGTGACCAGCGAAGTCGCCCCCGCCCGCACGGCTTTTTCGACGATTTCGTATGAGCAGCGGGCGCTCGACAGGATGAAGCCGTCTGCCGGATCAATCCCCGCCGAAGCCAGCGCACCGATCAGCTTGTCCATGGCATTGTGGCGGCCGACATCCTCGCGGGCGTGGAGGATCTGGCCGTCAACCGTGCAGAAGGCGGCGGCGTGGGCGGCTCCGGTGGCGCGGGTGAGCGGCTGGTGGTCGCGCAAGGTTGCCAGTGCGGCGAAGATTGCTCGGGGTTCCAGCGGTTTATGTGGGGCGACTGGCGGCAGGGGCCTTGCCACTGCCTCCAGATTCTCGATCCCGCACAGCCCGCAGCTTGATTCCGCCACCCGGGTGCGCACGCGCTCGGTCAGTTTGTCGATGCCGAGGCCGGACAATTGCGCGCGCACGATCCAGCCCTTGTCGACCTCGACCACGGCCAGATCGGTGACATTGGCGGGGCCGGCTGCCAGCCCCTCGGTCAGCGCGAAGCCGAGGGCGAAATCCTCCAGATCAGCCGGCGTGGCCATCATCACCGCATAGGCGAGGCCGTTGAACTCAAGCGCCACGGGCACTTCGGGCACCCATTGGCGGGTGATTGTGGCCTTGGTGCCGTTGCGGCTGTGCTGGGTTGGCGTAGTCACGCCAGTTCCCGTTCGTCCTGAGCTTGTCGAAGGGCGAAGTGGCGCCGCGTTTCGTGGTTCGACAAGCTCACCACGAACGGGGTTTCGTCGGGACAAGCCTCAAACCGCCGCATCCGTCTTGACCTTACCCCGCATCCGAATTGTGCAAATCACCCGTCTTGGCAAACTCGGTCGCGCGCGTCTGCGGTTCGGGATGATGCCCCGCCGCCAGATGCGCAATTGCATCAGCGGCGATTGAATCGAGCGTGGCGGTGTAATCGTCGGCGAATATGGCCGCTTTCATGCGCGGATCCCAGAACTGGTCGATGTGATCGGCTGTCGCCAGCACCGCGCGGTCGTGCCCGATTGCGACGAAATTGGCCGCGATCTGGTTGGCCATACGGCGTAAGGATTCGATCTGCTTGCCGGTCATTCGGCTGGTTCCATCTCATCTGCGATCCGGCGGCTGCGGCGGCTGAGTTCCTCGTAACCTTCCTGCCAGTCGGTCGGGCCATTGCTGGCCATTACCTGCACCGCAGTCACCTTGTATTCGGGGCAATTTGTCGCCCAGTCCGAATATTCGGTGGTGACGACATTGGCCTGCGTCGCGGGGTGGTGGAAAGTGGTGTAGACTACGCCCGGGGCCACGCGGTCGGTTACGGTGAGGCGCAAGGTCGTTTCGCCGGTGCGGCTGGCGAGGCGGGTCCAGTCGCCATCCTTCAGGCCGCGATTTTCTGCATCGGTCGGGTGCATTTCCAACATGTCTTCAGGATGCCACACCACGTTTTCGGTCCGCCTGGTCTGCGCGCCGACATTATACTGGCTGAGAATCCGCCCGGTGGTCAGTAGCAGCGGGAAACGTGGGCCGGTTTTCTCGTCAGTGGGGATGTATTCGGTGACGACAAACAGCCCCTTGCCGCGCACAAAGCCCTCCATGTGCATCACCGGCGAGCCATCGGGGTGCTTTTCATTCACTGGCCATTGCACAGAACCACGTTCCTGCAACATCTCCCACGAAACCCCGGCGAAGCTTCCGGTGAGCCGGGCGATTTCGGCCAGAATTTCGCTCGGGTGGGTATATGTCCAACCCGCGCCGAGTGCATTGGCCAGCGCCATGGTCACTTCCCAGTCTTCCATCCCGTTGGCCGGGCTCATCACCTTGCGCACCGGCTGGATCCGGCGTTCGGCATTGGTGAAGGTGCCGTTCTTTTCGAGGAAGGTGCTGCCCGGCAGGAACACGTGGGCAAAGTTCGCCGTCTCGTTCAGAAACAGGTCGTGGACGATCACGCATTCCATCGCCGCGAGGCCGGCGGAGACGTGTTGTGTGTTGGGGTCCGACTGGAGGATGTCCTCTCCCTGGATGTAGATCGCCTTAAACGTGCCTTCCACAGCCGCATCGAGCATGTTGGGGATGCGCAGGCCGGGGTTAGGATCGAGCGATACGCCCCAATCTTTCTCGAACAATTCGCGCGTCGCCCCGTCTGACAGGTGGCGATAGCCGGGCAGTTCGTGCGGGAAACTGCCCATGTCGCACGCGCCTTGAACATTGTTCTGCCCACGCAAGGGGTTCACACCCACGCCGGGGCGGCCGATATTGCCGGTGACCATCGCCAGGTTGGCAATCGCCATCACGGTGCTGGAACCCTGCGAATGCTCGGTCACGCCCAGCCCATAATAGATCGCGCCATTGCCGCCGGTGGCATAGAGCCGCGCGGCTTCGCGCAGGGTCTGCGCGGGCACGCGGGTGACGGGTTCAAGCGTTTCGGGCGAATGCCGCTCGTCCGAAACGAACCGCGCCCAATCCTCGAACGCTTCCATGTCGCAGCGCTCGCGCACAAAGGCTTCGTTCACAAGGCCCTCGGTCACGATCACGTGAGCGATGCTGGTGAGCACGGCGACATTGGTGCCCGGTTGTAGCGGCAGATGGTGCGCGGCGTCGATATGCGGGGTTCGGACCATGTCGATCCGGCGCGGGTCGATCACGATCAGCTTGGCGCCTTCGCGCAGCCGCTTCTTCATGCGGCTGGCAAATACGGGGTGGCCGTCGGTCGGGTTGGCGCCGATCAGCAGCATGACATCGGCCTTCATCACGCTATCGAAATCCTGCGTGCCTGCGCTAGTTCCGAACGTGGTTTTCAGACCATATCCGGTAGGCGAATGGCACACGCGAGCGCAGGTATCGACATTGTTCGCACCGAATACGCTGCGGATCAGCTTCTGGACGAGGTAGGTTTCCTCGTTGGTGCAGCGGCTGGACGTGATCCCGCCCAGTGCAGAAGCGCCATGCTCTGCCTTGATTGCGGTGATTTTCTGCGCGCTAAACGCGAGCGCTTCTTCCCAGCTGACTTCCTGCCACGGCTGGTCGATGCGGTCGCGGATCATCGGCTTGGTGATCCGGTCCTGGTGGTTGGCATAGCCCCAGGCGAAGCGACCCTTGACGCAGCTATGCCCGCGATTGGCCTTGCCATCCTTCCACGGCACCATGCGGACCAACTGCTCGCCGCGCATTTCAGCGCGGAAAGTGCAGCCGACGCCGCAATAAGCGCAAGTGGTGACCACCGACCGTTCGGGCTTGCCGATCGCCTTGACGCTCTTTTCCTGCAAGGTCGCGGTCGGGCAGGCCTGCACGCAGGCGCCGCAGGAAACGCATTCGCTGGAGAGGAAATCATCCACGCCCTGTCCGGCGCTGACCATGCTGGCAAAGCCGCGCCCGTCAATCGTCAGAGCGAAAGTGCCCTGCACTTCGGCGCAAGCGCGCACGCAGCGGCTGCAGACGATGCACTTGGAGGCGTCAAAATCGAAATAGGGGTTGGAGCTATCGGTGGCGAGGCCAAGGTGGTTGTCGCCCGCATAGCCATAGCGGACATCGCGCAGGCCAACATTGGCGGCCTGATCCTGCAACTCGCAATCATTGTTGGCGCTGCATGTCAGGCAATCGAGCGGGTGATCGGAGATATACAGCTCCATCACGCCCTTGCGCAATTTGTCGAGCCGCGGGGTTTGTGTTTGCACCTTCATGCCCGGAGCTACCGGGGTGGTGCAGCTGGCAGGTGTGCCGCGCGCGCCTTCGATTTCGACCAGACATAGGCGGCACGAACCGAACGCCTTGACGTTATCGGTGGCGCACAGGCTGGGGATATTGCCGCCAATCTCGGCCGCCGCGCGCATCACGCTGGTGCCCGCAGGCACGGTGACATCGCGGCCATCAATGGTGAGCGATACCATCTGGGCGGATTTGGATTCAGGCGTCCCGAAATCCTTCTGGCGTTCGTATCCCATGACTTACTGCTCCATCGCCGCAAGATCTGCGGGAGTGTTGATGTTCGCTGGCGCATTCGCACTTTGCAGCCCGCGCGCATTGGCGGCTGTGGCAAAGGCAATCATCGAGTGGCGTCCTTCACTCTGGAGGAGCGCTTCCACAATCGATGCGGCGTCAATTGGCCAATGCCCGATTACGGGCTGATTTTCAAGGTATGCTGGTGCTGGTGAAAGAAGCGTAATCAGATCGGCGGGCAGCCCCGCGCTATCCACTCCGCAGCTCAGCACGCTGCCAAAACCGTGGTCGCGGGCATGACGCAATCCGGCGGCGATTCCGCCCAGCGGGCCCATATTGGCGCGCGGCCAATCGGGGATGCACTCGACCGCGCCTTGGGCTGGTCCTGCTTCGCGCCCGGCAATCACCACCTTGGAACAACTGGCCGATAGCGCCGCCACCGCGCGGGCGAGCAAGGTCTGCCCGTCCAGCTTGGCCAACGCCTTGTCGCTGCCAAAGCGGGTGCTTTGCCCGCCTGCAAGGACAACGCCGAGGATCATTCAGCCTCCGCCACGACTGCATCGGCTGCGAAGTCTTGCGGCCAGTGCTTGAGCGCGCTCATCACCGGATAGGGGGTGAAGCCGCCCAAGGCACACAGCGAGCCGAACTTCATCGTTTCGCACAGATCAGTCAGCAGCTCGATTTCTTCGGCCGTGCTGCGGGCGACGGTCTTTTTGGCGTTGTGCATTTGCGGGGCCAGTTCGATCACATCCCGTTGACGGCCGCCGTCGCGGATGCGGTCGATCAGTTCGACGCCTCTAGTGGAGCCGATGCGGCAAGGGGTGCATTTGCCGCAGCTTTCCACCGCGCAAAATTCCATCGCAAACCGCGCCATCGCGCCCATGTCCGCCGTGTCATCGAGTACGGTCAGGCCAGCATGGCCGATCAGCGCATCGACATTGGCATAGGCTTCATAATCGAACGGAATGTCAAACTGGTCGGGGTGGATATAGGCCCCCAAAGGCCCGCCGACCTGCACGGCTTTCACCGGGCGGCCGCTGTCAGTCCCGCCGCCGATTTCATACACCAGCTCGCGCAAGGTGATGCCGAACGCCACCTCATACAGCCCGCCGTGCTTGATATTGCCGGCCAACTGGATCGGCATGGTGCCCTTCGAGCGGTTGATGCCGAGGCTGTCATACAGGCTCGCCCCGCCTTCGGTCAGGATGTGAGGGATCGCAGCCAGCGTCAGCACGTTGTTGACCACCGTCGGGCGGCCCATGAAGCCCTCAAGCGCGGGCAGTGGCGGCTTGGCGCGCACTTCGCCGCGCTTGCCTTCGAGCGAGTTCAGCAGGCTCGTTTCCTCACCGCAAACATAAGCCCCCGCGCCCATCCGCACTTCGACCACGAACGGCGCGATGATGTGCGCGCAGTTGACCAGCGCCGCGTTGAGCTTGGCAATCGCATCGGGATATTCGCTGCGACAGTAGATATAGCCCCGGCTGGCGCCCACGGCCTCACCGGCAATCGCCATGCCTTCGATCAGCTGGAAGGGGTCGCCCTCCATCACCATCCGGTCGGCGAAAGTGGCGCTGTCGCCTTCGTCGGCGTTGCAGACGATGTATTTCTGCGGACCCGGCGCGGCGGCCACGGTCTTCCACTTGATCCCGGCGGGGAAGCCAGCGCCACCACGGCCGCGCAGGCCCGAAGCCAGCACTTCAGCCACAATCGCTTCTGGGCCAATCGACCGCGCCCGAGCAAGGCCGACAAGGCCGCCGTGGGCCTGATAGTCGGCCAGGTTGGTCGGGCGGGTTGTGCCAGCGCGGGCGAAGGTCAGCCGCTGCTGGCCCGCAATAAAGGGATGTTCGGCAATCGCGCCAATCGCCTTGGATGACGTGCCATCGAGGATCGCATCCAGATCGGCCAAAGTGGCCGGGCCGAAGCCATTTCCGTCGATATCGACCAGCGGTTCGAGCCAGTGCATACCCCAGCTGGAAACCCGGTGAATCTCGTGGCCTTTCGCGGCAAAGGCCGCTGCCAGTGCATCGGCACCCAGCGCCCGGGCCAGCGCATCATCGGAAATACGGATCAACATCAGGCGTTCTCGATCACTTGGGCAAGCCCGGCGGCGTCGAGCCGGGCGAACAGATTATCACCCACTCGGGCATTGGGGCCAGACGAACACAGGCCGAGGCAATAGACCGTGTGCAGCTTGACCCGGTCCCCCGCCGCCGCCGTGGCAGCCTGCATCAGCCCTTCGACACCGCGCGCCTTGCAGCTTTCAGCACGGCAGATCTGCACCACCGGGCGCGGATCGGCTTGGTGGGTGAAATCATGGTAGAAGCTGACCACGCCGTGGACATCGGCACGGCTGAGGTTGAGCCCAGCAGCGATGATCGCCTCAGCCTCCCCATCAACGCAGCCGAACAGGCCTTGCACATCATGCAGGATCGGCAGCATCGGGCCTTCCTTGGCGGCATGGGCAGCGATGATTTCGCCGATTGCTGTGGGCTTGTCACTCATCGGTTCAGTCTTTCGCGTGCAATTTGGCAGCGTGCCAGGCGATATGCTCGGCCATGAAGGTCGAGATGAAGAAATAGGAATGGTCATAGCCGTTTTGCAGACGGATAGTGGCGGGCATCCCGGCCTTGGTCGTGGCCTCGGCGAGCATGTGGGTCTTGAGCTGTTCGATCAGGAAATTGTCCGAAGTGCCCTGATCGACCAGCAGATCGGGCAGGCGTGCGCCGTCTGCGATCAAGGCGCAGGCATCATATTGCCGCCATGCCGCGCGGTCATCGCCCAGATATCCGCCCAGCGCCTTCTCGCCCCAGGGGCAATTGAGCGGGCTGACAATCGGGGCAAAGGCGCTGGTCGAGGCAAAGCGGCCGGGATTGCGCAGGCTGATCGTCAGCGCGCCGTGGCCGCCCATCGAATGGCCGGTAATGCCCTGACGGGCCATATCCGCCGGGAAATTGGCCGCGATCAGCGCTGGCAATTCGTCCTCGATATAATTGCGCATCCGAAAATGGGTGCGCCACGGGGCCTGCGTGGCATCGACATAGAAGCCCGCGCCCTTGCCGAAATCGTAGCCGTCATCATCGGGCACGTCGTCCCCGCGTGGGCTTGTGTCGGGGCAGACAAAGATGATCCGATGTTCAGCACAAGCAGCGCGATATTCGCCCTTGTCCATCACATTGGCATGGGTGCAGGTGAGGCCCGAGAGGTAGAACAGCACTGGCATTTGCGCGCCCGGTTCGTGATCGGGCACGTAAACCGCAAAGGTCATAGCCGTGCCCGTGGCGGCACTCAGATGCGAATAAACGCCCTGCGTGCCGCCATGGCTGCGCCAAGAACTGACGGTATCAATGCTGACGGTTTCCAGCGTCATCCAGCGACCCAGTGGAGCGCGCACAACTTGTGCCCGGTGGGATCGCGCAGATAGGCGAGATACAACTTGCGCTCGCCGAAAACGCGCAGTCCCGGCGGGTCTTCTGCAGTGCTGCCTCCTGCTGCGACCCCGGCATCATGCCAGGCGTGGCACTGTTCAGGATTTTCCATCAGAAAGCCGACGGTGTTGCCATTGGCAACGCCCGCGGGTTCACCGTTGATCGGTTTGGTCACCATATAGATGCCACCCTTGTGGAGATAGGTGACACGGCCCCTCTCCTCGTCCAACATGCCCGCTTCGCCGCCCACGGCAGTGAAGATCGCATCATAGAAGGTCTTGGAGGCGGCCAGATCATCGGTTCCGACCATATTGTGACTATACATCGTGCTTATTCTCCCACGTTGATGGTGAAGGCGCACAACTTGTTGCCCACCGGATCGCGCATATAGGCGCCATACATCGGCGCAGGGCCGTATTCGCGCAGGCCAGGAGGGCCTTCGCAGGTGCCGCCATTGGCCAGTCCAGCGGCGTGCCATGCGTCAACCGCCGCCGTATCGGGCGCAGTAAAGCCGATGGTGCCGCCGTTGGCATGGGTGGCGGGTTCACCGTCGCGCGGCTGGCCGAGCACGAACCCTCCGGACTCGGGCGAGCCCCAAAAACCGCCCTTGTCGTGTGTCTGGCCAGAAACACCGAGCGCGGCGAAGGTGGCATTGTAGAAGGCAAGGCTCGCGTCCTTGTCGTTCCAGCCCACCATGGCATGGCTGAGCAAGCCCATTATGCTTTCTCACCGACATTGGGAGTAAAGGCGCAGACCTTGTGGCCATCGGTATCGCGCAGATAGGCGCCATACATATTGCCGGGGCTGGAAGCGCGGAAGCCGGGTTCGCCTGCGCAGGTGCCGCCATTGAGCAGGCCTGCTGCGTGCCAGCCATCGACTGCGGCATAGGACGGTGCCTCGAAGCCCAGCGTCGCGCCGTTGGAAACGCTGGCCGCTTCGCCATTGGCGGGCTTGGCCACGATCAGCGTATTGTCAGCCGTGGGGAACACCGTGCCATGCGGCAGTGGGTGCCCGTCAATGCCCAGTTCCTTCATTGTCGCGGTGTAGAACGCTCGCGACTTGTCGACGTCATTGGTGCCCAGAAACAGGTGGTTGATCATGGCAGAAAGCTCCTCTCCAGGGGTTATCCCGCGCCCATGGCACAAGAATCAGTTCATCACATAGCCGAAAATTTCGGTCTTGTGAAATATTGATATGTTTGATGCCGTGTTGAAGCCAGTTGGAGACTCGCCACGGCGGTGCAGGTTATAGCTTAAAAGACCACCACTGAGCGAATGCTTGTGCCAGCGTGCATCAGGTCAAACGCGGTGTTGATTTCCTCCAGACCCATCACGTGGGTGATCATCGGATCGATCTGGATCTTTCCGGTCATATACATGTCGACGATCTTGGGCACATCGGTGCGGCCCTTGGCCCCGCCAAACGCCGTGCCGCGCCAGTTGCGCCCGGTCACCAGCTGGAATGGGCGGGTGGCGATTTCCTTGCCCGCCTCAGCCACGCCGATGATGATCGATGTGCCCCAGCCGCGATGGCAGGCCTCCAGCGCGGTGCGCATCACTTCGGTATTGCCCGTGGCATCGAAGGTGTAATCGGCGCCGCCATCGGTCAGCGCGGCGATCGCAGCGACGGTTTCTTCGCGGCTCAAACCTCGCGAATTGAGGAAGTCAGTCATTCCGAACTGGCGTCCCCAATCCTCGCGCGAAGGATTGATATCAACCCCGATGATCTTGCCCGCACCCGCCAGCCGTGCGCCCTGGATGACGTTGAGGCCGATTCCGCCAAGGCCGAACACCACCACGTTGTCGCCCACCTGCACCTTGGCCGTATTGGTCACCGCGCCAACGCCCGTGGTCACGCCGCAGCCGATATAGCAGGCCGATTGGAATGGCGCGTCTTGGCGGATTTTTGCGACAGCGATTTCGGGCAACACGGTGAAGTTGCTGAAGGTCGAGCAACCCATATAGTGGAAGATCGTCTGGCCCTTGTAGCTGAACCGCGATGTGCCATCGGGCATCACGCCTTTGCCCTGCGTGGCACGGATTGCGGTGCACAGGTTGGTCTTGCCCGAAAGGCACGATTTACACTGGCGGCATTCGGGGGTGTAGAGCGGGATCACGTGATCGCCCGGCACAACCGAGGTCACGCCTGCACCAACCTCGCGCACAATGCCTGCGCCCTCATGGCCCAGCACGGAAGGGAAGATCCCCTCGGAATCAAACCCGTCCAGCGTATAGGCATCGGTGTGGCAAATGCCGGTGGCCATGATTTCCACCAGCACCTCACCCGCCTTTGGCCCCTCAAGATCGAGTTCGACGATCTCCAGTGGTTGTTTAGCGGCAAAGGCTACGGCTGCACGGGTTTTCATTGGCCAGTCTCTCTCGTTTGCGTGATTGTTCAGGCGGTCTGGCTGGCGGTAACTTCGTCACCGTCCCGCTCGGGCAGCATCAGGAACAGCACCAGGCTGGCGACTGATCCCAGCGCCATGATAGCAGAGACGACCAGCAACTGGTCATTGCCCAGCCAGCCGAACAGCGCGCCCGCCAACAGCGGACTGCCCGCTGCCCCCAGTCGCCCGATCCCCAGCACAAAGCCGGTGCCGGTGGCGCGGGCATAGGCCGGGAAGCCGCGGGCGAATGCGGCATAGTATCCGCTGATCGCCGCATTGGTGAAGAACCCGGTGATGATCGTCGCCCACTGCCAGGCGTCGAGGCTGTCGCGGCCCATGCTGAACGAGCCCACTGCCACCGATCCGATCAGCAGCATCAGCGCAGTCGGCCACTTGATGCCAAAGCGCGCCATCACGAAGCCGAACAGCAGGCTGCCCATGAACCCGCCGACATTGGCATAGGTCAGCACCGTGGCGGCGTCCTGCGGCAGGTAGCCCGGCGGATAGTCGGACACGATCTGCACCGCGAACTTGAGGATGTAATAGAAGGTGATGGTGTGGAACATATAGCCGAACGCCAGCAGCAGCGTAACCGGGCGCAGCTGCGGGTTGGACAGGATATCGCTCACCTTGGGTTTGGCGAAACCGGCAGCGGCCACCGGCAGTTCGCCCACCGCTGGCTTGCCGAAAGCGCCCAGCGTGCGGTTGACGCCCGCCAGATTGGCCTTGGTGAAGTGATAGGCGGCGGTTTCGGGCACCAGCACCAGCACGATCGGGATCAGCACCGCAGTGACGATCGCGCCAAACAGGAACACCGCGTGCCAGCTGTAACTGGGCAGCAGCCATTCAGACGCCGCTATGCCGCCAATGATCGCGCCCAGCGGATAGCCTGCGACATAGGCCGCGATGCAGGTGCGGCGCCATTTGGAGTTGGAAACCTCAGCCGTCACAGCATTGGTCGCCGCCAGCATCCCGCCAATGCCGATCCCGGTCAGGAAGCGGAAGGCGACCATCGGCGTTACCGAAGTGGCGGTGCTGGCCAGATACATGCCGATGGCCATCAGCACGAGGCAGAAGATCATCGTGTATTTGCGCCCGTATTTGTCCGCCGCGCCGCCCAGGATCACCGAACCAAAGCCCATGCCGACCAGTTCGGCCGACAGCACCACGCCCAGCGCCGGACGGGCAATGCCCCAATCGGCGGTAATGCCCGGCGCGGCAAAAGCGCTGGAGAGCACATCGAACCCATCGAGCGCGTTGAGCAGCACCATCAGCAGCACGACGATCCATTGCCGCGCCCCCATGGGCGTATCATTGATCACGGTGATGGGGTTGGTCCCCGCACTTGCTCCGGCCATTGTCTTATCTCTCCCTCAAGCACCATCAATCGTGGATTCGGCTCAGCATTTCCACCAGTTTTTCGACCTCGGCTGCGGTAAAGCGGCTTTTCAGCCAGGCTTCGTGGCTTTCAATGCAGGTCTTGGCCTTGGCCAGCGCAGCTTTGCCTGCGTCAGTGAGGAACAGCGCCTGCATCCGCCCGTCGCGCATCGAGCGTTCGCGGCGCAAAAAGGCGCGGTCTTGCAGGCGGTTGACGATGGTCATGGTGGTGGCCCGATCCATCGCCAGCCGGCTGCCGACCTCGATCTGCGAAATGCCAGGATGATCGCCCACCAACCACAACACCGAGACCTGCTTCTGCGTCAGTTCCAGCCCGACAAAAGTCTCGGAAAAATGCCGATAGACCGCGCCGTGTGCCAGCCGGATATGGAAGCCGACCACGCCGTGCAGCCCGCCGATTTCGGCTGCCGGCGCGTTTTCCTTGTTCCCGATCAATGCACCGCTGTCCAAGCTATTGTCCCCATCCTCCGGGACGCGAGAAATCGCGCGCCCTCAAGTAGCAAAGCGATAGGGCGAAGGAACGCCCTGTCTTGCCAATTCGTTAGTAAAGCATACAAAGTGGCGCAAGGAGAGGACTTAGATATGGCGCATTTCCCTGAAACCCCCAGTTTCACCGGGTTCAACACCCCCAGCCGCGTGGAGGCAGACATTGCCGACCTGCAGCATGAGGGCACAATCCCGGCCGAGCTGAACGGCGCCTTCTTCCGCGTCCAGCCCGATCCGCAATTTCCGCCGATGCTGGGCGATGATATTGCTTTCAACGGCGATGGCATGATCACCCGCTTCCATTTCCACGACGGCATGTGCGATTTCCGCCAGCGCTGGGCCAAGACCGACAAGTGGAATGCGGAGCATGAGGCCGGGCGCGGGTTGTTCGGCCACTATCGCAACCCGCTGACCGATGACCCCTCGGTCAAGGGCATGATCCGCAGCACCGCCAACACCAATGCCTGGGTTTTCGCGGGCAAATTGTGGGCGCTCAAGGAAGACAGCCCGGCGCTGGTGATGGACCCGGCAACGATGGAGACCGATGGCTTTGAAACGTGGGAAGGGGCGATGAAAAGCCAGACCTTCACCGCCCATCCCAAGATCGATCCGGCCACCGGCAATATGGTCGCCATCGGCTATGCGGCATCGGGCCTGTGCACCGATGATGTCTCCTACATGGAGATCGGCCCTGATGGCTCGCTGGTGCGGGAAATGTGGTTCAAGGTGCCCTACTATTGCATGATGCATGATTTCGCGATCACGCCCGACTATCTGGTGCTGCACATCGTGCCATCAGTCGGCAGCTGGGAGCGGCTGGAACAGGGCAAGCCGCATTTCGGATTTGACACCACGATGCCGGTCTATCTGGGGATCATCCCTCGGCGCGACGGCCTCAAGGATGAGGATGTGCGCTGGTTCAAGCGCGGCAATTGCTTCGCCAGCCACACGGTCAACGCCTGGCAGGAGGGGACCAAGGTCCATCTCGTGGTGCCCGAGGCGGTCAACAACATGTTCCCGTTCTTCCCCGATGTCCACGATGTACCGTTCAACGGGATGGAGGCGATGAGCAAGCTCACCCGCTGGACCGTGGACATGGCCAGCAATGGCGAGGACTTTGCCGAGATTGTGCCGCTGACCCAAACCGCCAGCGAATTCCCCCGCATCGATGATCGCTTCACCGGCCTCAAGGCGCGCTACACCTGGGGGCTGGAAATGGACATGCGCCGCCCATGTGAGCTGAAAGGCGGTAGCGCCGGCGGCTTCTTGATGAACTGCCTGTTCCTGAAAGATCTGGAGAGCGGCGCCGAACAACACTGGTGGGTTGGCCCGGTCAGCAGCTTGCAGGAACCCTGCTTCGTCCCCCGCAGCAAGCAGGCCCCCGAAGGCGATGGCTGGATCGTGATGGTCTGCAACCGGCTGGAGGACCACCGCTCAGACCTGTTGATATTCGATGCGCTCGACATCGAAAAAGGCCCGGTGGCAACGGTCCAGGTGCCAATCCGACTGCGCTTTGGCCTGCACGGCAATTTTGCGCGGAGTGAGGATATCGGGCTGGATGTGAAAGTGGCGGAGATGGCTTGAGCTTGGGCTGTTTGGATCCCACGGTCACACCAGGTTCTATCGTCTACCTTGCATGGCCCTGATGCCTGCCGGTTCGCCACCACTGTGGTCTGGGGGGATGATTTCGTGATCAGCGGTATGCTGGCGACCCATCACCAGCCCATCGGCTGAGCTGTCAGCTTGTTCGGTGGAGAACCGATCAAGTTCGATCTCGCTTGGCTCGCTTGCGGCCATCTTGGCTTGTGATCGGATGCGTGTTCGCACCAGCCAAATCATCAGGATGAACGGCGCCAGCAATCCAATCAAAAATATCAGCTCTGCCATAAAAGCGCGCCTTTCGATCGCGAGCCTCAATTTGGCCCGAGTCCCACTCTGGCGTTGATTGCACCCGCTTCTTGATGGACACAAGCCGTGGGATAGAGGAGCAGCCCACATGAACCAGCCGGAACTCGAATTCGTCTACGAAGCCAGCGCCAATCTGGCTCCCCCGCGGGAGATCGGGGCGGTGCCCGATGGCACGCGGCGGATCATTCCGATCAAACCCGGAGGCTATGTCAAAGGGCCACTGATCAATGGGCAATTGCTGGGCAATGCCGCCGATTGGCAGTTGACCCGGCTCGACGGGGTGACTGTCGTCGATGCCACCTATGCCATCGAAACCGATGATGGGGCGGTGATCCAGCTGCGCAACAGGGGCCTGCGCCATGGCCCGGCAGAGGTGATGGACCGCCTGCGCCGGGGTGAGGAGGTTGATCCGGCCGAATATTATTTCCGCGCCGCACCCGAATTCATCGCGCCCACTGGCCGCTATGACTGGCTCAACCGCTCAATCTTCATCTGCTCGGGCGCGCGCTTTGCCAGTTCGATCAAGCTGTGGGTGTGGCGGGTGGTTTGAGGGGGAGGTTTGGCGGACGAGCTCCGCGCTTTCCTACAACCCACGCCCCATGCGAGAGCCAGCATTGGCTCATTCAAATTGTCCGCTTCTCCCACCAGCTTGGCGTAATTTTCTTACGCCAAGCAATGTGATCATTGCGCTTTTTGCGCCAGAAACCCGAAAGTGTCACCCCCCACAAAACGTATGAAAATCAGGTATTTAATGGGTAAATTTGGGGGTGACACAGTGTCACCTGTGTCACCCTATCTCCAACATATGGCCTGCGCCAGATAATCGCTTAGCCGCGTGGCTTTCCGGGGAAAGGTTTGCGCGGTTTGCCGCTGAACGGGGCGCCGCCTTTGCCGCCCGAAGGCTTGCCGACGAAGGGCTTGCCGCCTTTGCGTTGCGGTTTGGCGAAGGGGTCGCTTGAGGCTTCCCGGGGTGCGGAGCGGGTGCTCGAAAAGCTGCCTGCGCCGCCGCCGGATTGCCCGGCGGGCTTGCCATGCGGTTTGCCGAAAGGCTTGGCGTGAACGCGCGGGCCGCGATCGTCGCCGCTGGAGCGTTCGGGGCGTTCGGCCCGTTCCGGGCGTTCGGCCCGTTCGAAGCGTTCAGGACGTTCGAAGCGCTCTGGCCGCTCGCTCCGATCATTGCCCTGGCGGCGGTTGGTGCGGGCGATTTCGCGCGGGCCGGTGGCACTGCGTTCGATGCCGAGCACCTCCTCACCCGCCTCACGCTCAACCTCGCCTGTGCGGCGGACCGCGTCGGCGAACTTGTCGGCGATGGCGCGCGGGATCTGGACGAAGGTTTCTGTGGCCGAAATGCGGATCGCGCCGATCTCGTTCTTCGTAAGGTGGCCGCGGCGGCACAGTGTCGGCAGGATCCACTTGGGATCTGCGCCATTGCTGCGCCCGATATCGAGCCGGAACCACATAGTATCCTCAAACCCGGGGCGGTGGCGCTCGGCCTGGGCGGCACTGCGGGCTTCGGGAGTGTTGGCGGCCAATTCCTCGGGCTGCGGCATCTTGGCGCGGTGGGCTTGCACCAGCATCACGGCGATGTCTTCGGGTGTGCGCTGGGCCAGCAATTGCACCGCCAACTCGCGATCTTCCTCTTCGGCTTCAACCGTTTCGAGCAGCTTTTCGAGCAGCCGCGCATGGTCCTGGCGGCGGATCATCTGCGCGGTTGGCGCCTCAATCCACTCGGCCTCGATCCGCGCGCCGCGCAGCATTGATTCGATCCGCTTGCGGCGCGGATAGGGCACGATCAACACGGCGGTGCCCTTCTTGCCCGCTCGCCCGGTGCGGCCAGAACGGTGCTGCAAAGCCTCGGCATCGCGGGGAATTTCGACATGCACCACCAGGCTAACGCCGGGCAGATCGATCCCGCGCGCGGCCACATCGGTCGCCACGCACACGCGGGCCCGCCGGTCACGCAGCGCCTGCATCGCCTGATTGCGCTCTTGCTGCGAATGCTCGCCTGACAGGGCGACCACGGCAAATCCGCGTTCCTGCAAGGTGGCATGCAGATGGCGCACTTTCTCGCGCGTGGCGCAGAACAGGATGGCGGTCTCGGCCTCATGAAAGCGCAGCAGATTGACCACCGCATTCTCGATCTCAGATGGGGAAACGGTCACTGCCTGATAGGCGATATCGCCGTGCCCGCGCTCATCACCAACGGTGGAAATGCGCAGGGCATTGTGTTGGTAACGGCTGGCGAGGTTGACAATCGTGCGCGGCAAAGTGGCCGAAAACAGCAGCGTGCGGCGGCCTTCGGGCGTGGCGTCGAGGATCTCCTCCAACTCCTCACGAAAGCCCATGTCGAGCATTTCATCGGCCTCGTCGAGGACGGCGGCGCGCAAGGACGTGAGGTTGAGCGCGCCGCGTTCGAGATGGTCACGCAGGCGGCCCGGTGTGCCGACAACGATCTGCGCGCCGCTGGCCAGTGCGCGGCGCTCCTTGCTGGCATCCATCCCGCCAACGCAAGTGGCGATGCGCGCGCCAGCGTTGCGGAACAGCCAATCGAGTTCGCGCGCCACTTGCAGCGCCAGCTCTCGCGTGGGGGCGATTACCAGCGCCATCGGCCCGGCATCGCGCGGCACCTGGCCGTTCTCGTCGAGCAGGTTTTCCGCCAGTGCAAGGCCGAAGGCGACGGTCTTGCCCGATCCGGTCTGGGCCGAAACGAGCAGGTCGCGGCCTTGGGCTTCGGGCTCCATCACGGAGGACTGGACGGCGGTAAGGCTGGTATAGCCGCGCTCGGCAATGGTGGCGGCGAGCGCAGGCGGGAGATGGGAAAAGGGCATGGAAGCGATTGGCTTTCGGGTTGCGCCGCCGCACTTATCGGCATGGCGCATGAGGGGGCGATGAGCCGAATCCCCACGTCCGGAGCTTGGCTTTCGGCAGGGCCCCTACACGCAAAAAATGAGTTTGGCTTGTCCCGTTGTTACGTGATGCGAATATCGAGCAGGCTGGGGCCGGTTTGGGCAAAGCTCCAGGCCAGCCCGTCATCGAGATCGGCCACGCTGGAAACCACCCTTGCTGGCAGTCCTTGCGCTTCGGCCAGCAGGGCGAAATCGAGGCCGGCCAGATCGCAGCCGGGCATGTGGTTCATGCCGAACTCGCCCGAAAAGCCGGTCAGCGCGGCATAGGCGGCGTTGTTCATAATGCAGAAGCTGACATTCGCCTGCTCCTGAAAAGCGGTGAACAGCCCCTGGATGGTATACATCGCTGAACCGTCTCCCAGAATCGCAATCACCTTGTCATTTTGGCCAAGTGCAATGCCGATCGAGCCGGGCAACGAATAGCCGAGGCCGCCGCTGGCGCAGGTGTAAAAGCCGCCCTTGCGGGTGATCGGCAGGGTGACATGCTCAGGCCCGCGGGCGGTGGGGGATTCCTCCACGATCACGGCAGTGGCGGGGCGCAGCGCGGCCATGCGTTTGAGGACATAAGCCGCCGTCATGGCGGGCGCGGGGTCGATCAACTGGTGGGTCGGGCCTGAGAAGCCGCGGGCGGGCAGGCGTTGGGCCAGTGCTTCCAGCCCACCGCGAACATCGCCCAGAACGCCGCCTCCGCCCGGCAGGTTGGACAGGTGCTGCGGGTCATCGCTCAGGGCCATCAGGCGCGCGCCCTCGGGCCAATGCGGGCCGCTGCCTTCGACGTGATAGGTGAACACCGGCGCGCCGGCGACCAGGATTGCATCATACGGGGCCAGAGCGTCACGGATCTGATCGCGCCAGGCGGCCAGGAACCCGGCGAACTGCGGGTGATCCTCGGGGAAAGTCTCACGCGCGGCATAAGGCGCGGCCCAGACGCTGAGGCCAGCCTTCTCGGCCAAAGCTATGGCCGATCCCCAAGCGCCTGAATTGGCGGCACCCGTGCCGATCACCAGCGCGGGGTTGTTCGCGCCTTCGAGCATAGCGGCGATGGCCTCGATCCCGGCGGGGTCGGGGAAGGTGCGCAAGGACAGCGTGGGCAGCGCGGGCATTTCGCATGTCCGCTCCCAGTCATCGACCGGGATTGAGACGAACACCGGCCCCATCGGCGGGGTCAGGGCGATGGCGAAGGCACGGGCCAGCGCCAGCGGCACATCCTGCGGACGGGCCGGTTCGATGGCGAACTTGACATAGGGGCGGGGGAATTCGGTCGGCCGCTCGGCGCCCAGAAACGGGTCATAGGGCAGGATCGAACGCGCCTGCTGCCCGGCGGTGACGACGATCGGGGCATTGTTCTTCCACGCGGTGAACAGATTGCCCAGAGAGTGCCCGGTGCCCGCGCTGGAGTGCAGATTGACCAGTGCCGCGCGCCCGGTGGAGCGGGCATAGCCATCTGCCATGCCCATCACCACGGCCTCGTTCAGCCCCATCACATAGGGGAACGGCATGGCCTTGAGCATCGGCAGCTCGGTGCTGCCGGGATTGCCGAACAGGCGGTCGACACCGTAATGGGCAAAGACGGCATAGGCGGCTTCGCGGACTGTCATTGTGGTATTTGTCATGGATCAGACCGCCTCACCACCCGCGCGCGCGCGGGTAAGAATGCTCGCCTCATCGCGGCGATAGCGCAGCAGCACCACGCCCAGCAGCACCGCGATAAAGGGGCAGACCACATTGACCGAAATGATCGCCTGGGCAAGATCGCCGCCGTTCTGATCGGCCACCATGCCCACAAGATAGGGGCCGATGCCAAGGCCCAGCAGCGTCTGGATGATCATATAGGTGGAGAACGTAATGCCCCGCATCCGCGGCAGCACCAGCCCCAGCATAAGTGCATAGGCGGGCGGTAGCCACAAAGTGAGGATGATGGAGTAGATGCTGAAGCGCCAATAGAATGCGCCCACTGTCTCGGCGCTGTAGGCCCAGATCCCGAAGAAGGGCGAGATCGCCAGGCTCAGCAACACCAGCCACACCATCCCGCGCCCGCCCATGCGCGCGGTCAACCAATCGGACAAAGGCCCGGCCAGAAATGGCCCGGCAACGCCCAGTGCGGCGGCCAGCAGTCCAAACTGCACGCCGGCCTGCGCCTGGCTGAGGCCGAACTGGGTGATCAGCATGGTGGGGGTAAAGGCCATCACGCCGTAATTGATCGCCGTCTGCAGCCCGCCGACCACCATCAGCAGGATCAGGCTGGG
>CAMDSM010000025.1 GCA_945906905.1 Altererythrobacter xiamenensis
TCCACGCTCTGCACGCTGCCTTCGGCCACTTTGCCACGGAAATCGGAATAGGTGATTGACGTTCCGGCCACTTCGCCGGTACTGCCGAACACCGAGACCGCCAGCAGCAGGAACATGAATATCCCGCCCCACACCAGCAGGCTTTTGATCCATGGATTGGGTGTCTGTTCCGGTTCGCGATTGTCGCTCATGCTCTGGGAAATCCTTTCAGGCGTCCAATGTAGGATCGGACCTGTGAATGGCAAGCTAATCGACGGCTATCTGGCGCGAGCCAGGATCAATCGGTCGGATAAATCAGCGCCCTGCTGGCCGGTGATCTGGTACAAGGCCTCAAACGCTCCCTCGCCCGCCGCATCCGCCAGCTCGGCGGGCAGTTCACCGCCCACCACAATAGCGCCAATCCCGCGCAGGCCCGTCACCCGCTCGCTGGCCACCACCGTCACCAATCCGCCGCCCGGCGCGCGATAGCGGCTGACATAGGCGAAATCGCGATAGAAGGCGGGCGAGGCCAGCCGCCGCGCTTCATCGCTGGCCCACAGCTGGCGGGTCTCGCGGTCGATGATCTCATCATAGCTTTCACCAAGCCTGAGCGAGCTTTCGGCAAATGTGATCTCTTCCAGCAGCCCCATGCCCGATAGCAGCCCGACATAGACAACATCGTGGGTGTTGAGCATGTCGGAGGTGAGTTCCGACGCGGCGATCACTTCCACCTGCTTGCCGCCCGAAGCCAGCAAGGGCGCAATTCGCTCCACGGCAAAGGCGCTTTGAAAGGGCAGGTAGTTGAGACCGACGTCCTCAGCCATGCCGAAGCGGTCAGGCTCGGCCTCCTGCATCCGCAACAGATCTTCGGGCGAATTGACGCGGAAATCGCGGATCAGGCGGCCTTCGTCGGGCCGCACCGGATCAATCTCGCCGAACAGATAGTAATCGCCCAACACCAGCAGCACCGGGCGGTCAGACTCGATCAGCGGATCCCAGATAGCGTTGGAGGAAGCGTTGCCTGCCCGGTGGATCAGCCAGCCGCCGATGAATGCCGCGATCAGCGCCAGCGCGGCAAGAGCCAGCCAATAGCGCGGGAAGGTGCGGTTGGATGCGGGCGGTGCGTGCGCCTCTACCTCATCCAGTCCAGCCAGTTGCAGCGCGTAAATCCCCGAGGGAATGTCCAGCACGGCCGCACCCGGCGCAGTCTTGTGGTCGCGGTAATGATCTTCAAGCCGCTTGCGCAGGCGGTGAATATAGACCCGCACGGTGGCATCATCAGCATCGGTTTCGGCCTGGCCGAAAACGGCAGCGGCAATTTCGGCCTGGGTTGCCGGAACAGCCGAAGCCCCGCGCTCGGCCAGAAAATCGAACAGTTCAAGCAAGCGCCCGCTGCGCCCGGCAACGCCTGCTTGGCGCAGCCGCGCCACTTCCAGACCGAAGGCCCGATCCGCTTCGTTACGCCTGCGATCCTCGCCCAATCCCGCATCCCGCCTGACTATGGGGCGCGCTGTAACGCCCTTGTAACGGGCCGATTACCGTAATTTACCTGTTTTGACGAGAGCGGCTGCGCGATCTGGCAATTCGGATCATTTCAACAGTCAGGTTTCACCTTGTCGCGCCGCCTCAATTCTACCCGCTTACCCCGCTCCCTCCGCGCCGGCCTGATGGCCGGTTCGGCTGCCTGCTCCTGCGCCATGGGCTCTCCTGCACTGGCGCAGGAGCAGGACGGCACCCAAACCACCGTCGGGGATGTCGCGCCGCAAGATATCGGTCCAGAAGATATCGGTATCGTGCGCGACGCCGACAGCGGCGCGGTGATCTATGTCTATGGCCGGGGCGAGCGACGCATCGGCCAGGCGCTGGCGGCCAGCGAGGGCGGCGTGGCCGGAGCTGATCTCCAGATTCGCCCGCTTTTGCGCCCCGGCGAGATACTGGAGGCCACCCCCGGTCTGATCGCCACCCAGCATTCGGGCGGCGGCAAGGCCAACCAGTTTTTCCTGCGCGGTTTCAACCTCGATCACGGCACCGATTTTGCGCTTTCGATTGATGATATGCCGATCAACTTCCGCACCCATGGCCATGGCCAGGGCTATCTCGATATCAACGGGCTGATCCCCGAGAGCGTCGAGCGGGTCGACTATCGCAAGGGACCATATCGGGCGGACGTCGGCGATTTCAGCCTGGTCGGCGCGGCGATGATAACCACCAAGGACAGCGTCGATCCTTTCGCCACTATGGAGGTGGGATCATACGGTTATCGCCGCCTGGTGGCGGGCGGATCGGTCAGCCTTGGCAGCGGCGATCTGCTGGTGATGGGTCAGGCCAAAGTGAACGATGGGCCGTGGGAACTGGCCGAGGACTTTGCCGGCTATTCGGGCCTGCTCAAATACTCCGCGCCGCTGGGCGATGGTGACTTCCAGATCGCTCTCCACCTGTTCGATGCCAGCTGGGCCCCGACCGAGCAATTGCCCGAGCGGCTGATCGGCAACCCCTTGTGCGAGGATCGCTATTGCGCGCTCGACACCACGCTTCGCGGCTCCACGGAGCGGCAGGTGCTGACCGCCAATTACGAAAGCGATGACTGGCGCCTCACCGCCTATGCCCAGCATTACGACTGGAGCCTTCTGTCCAACTTCACCTACTTCCTCGAAGACCCGGTCAATGGCGATCAGCTGCGGCAGTTCGAGCAGCGCTGGACTTTTGGCGGGCGGATGGAGCGCAATTTCCAGCTGACCGACCGGCTGACCCTGCGCACCGGAGCCGAAGCGCGCTATGACGATATCGGCCCCATCGGCCTCGATCAGACCATCGATGGCGCGCTGGAGTTCAATTACAACAGCTTCGCTGTGCGCGAGCAATCCGCCGCGCTCTACGCTGAAACCGTGTGGGAGCCGGTCGACCGCCTGTTCGTGACCGCAGGCCTTCGCGGCGATGCGTTCAACTTCAGAACCACGGCGCTGGACGGGGTCGATGTGTGGTCGGGCCAGGCTTCGGACAGCCTCGTCACCCCCAAGTTCGGGGCCAATTACGAGGTGGTCGATGGGATCGCGCTCTATGCCAATTACGGCGAGGGTTACCATTCCAACGATGCCCGCGGCGTGACCAACCCAGACGATCCCGCCGCCGGCCTCGTCCACGGCGATTTCCGCGAACTGGGCTTCCGCTTTGAACGCGGCGGGCTGATCTTCACCGGGGTGCATTTCTGGAGCAACATCGACAGCGAGCTGATCTATGTCGGTGATAGCGGCGCGGTCGAGCCGAGCGATCCCAGCCGCCGTCGTGGCTATGAGCTGACCGCCTTCTGGAAGCCCAACAACTGGTTGGCCGTCGATGCCGTCTGGACCGGCGCCCACGCGCGGTTTGTGGGCCTGCCCGATGGCCAGAACCTGGTGCCCGGCGCGTTGGAGAGTTCGGGCGAGCTGGGCCTTTCCGCCGCTTTCCGCCAATGGAACGCCTCGATGCGCGTGCGCTATATGGGCCCGCACCCGCTGATCGAGGACAACAGCCAGCGCGGCGCACCCACCCTGCTGGCCAATGCCCGCATGGCCTGGACGCCCGACAATTTCATGGGGCTGGAATTCTACGGCGAGGTGATGAACATCCTCGATGCCCAGGACGATGACATCGACTATTTCTACGCCACACGCTTCCCCGGCGAGCCTGCCGAGGGAGTGGAGGGCCGCAACAGCCGGATTGTCGAGCCACGCCAGTTCCGGCTGGGGATGACCAAGCGGTTTTGAGCTTGCGGGCGGGTGGTGGCAATCGCGTGCCGCCACCGGCTAATGGAAGGCCCGGCTGCCCTCGCATGGCGCAGCCGGGCCTTTCGTTTATCAATAGGTGGGGCTGCGCGAGTGATGGCAAGGTCACTTGACACAAACGCGAATCATGTCTAGTTACCTTGACATTAAATCAAGGGAGCTTGTCGCATGACGCAAATCCATAAAAGCCTGTGCTGGGCCGCATCGCTGATCTTTCTGGCGCTCGGCAACCGGTTCGGACTGATCGACGATACCACGGCCAACACGCTGTTTGTGCTGCTGCCCATCGTGGCGGTGATGAGCCTGCGCGGGAGATCGACCTGCCGGAAGGAGTCGCGAGCATGAGCGGTCCTTTCGGCAAATCGCCCGCGATGCGCCGTTATCTGTGGCGGTTGGGCATACTGATGACGCTCTACATCGCTGTCCTTGCCGCGGCCAAACTGGCATTCCGGCACATCGAGCCGCACGGGTTGCTGGCCTATGCCCTGGCAGTTCTGCCTGCCCTGCCGATCATCGGCGTGTTCTGGGCCGTCATGCGGTTGCTCCTGGAGGAGAGCGACGAATACCTGCGAATGTTGATGGTGCGCCAGACGCTGTTCGCCACCGGCTTCTGTCTGGTGGTGATGACGGTGTGGGAGTGGCTTCAGAACTTTGACCTGGTGCCGCCCGGCAACGGCGGCTTCGGCGCGGCATTTTTCTGGTTCGTCGGGCTGGGGTTTGGCGGGCTGTTCAACAAGCTCACCATTGGCGATTCTGGGAGGTGCGGGTGAACAACCGCCTGCGCGTGCTGCGCGCCGAACACCAGTGGAGCCAGCAGGATCTGGCCGAGCGGTTGGGCGTCAGCCGCCAAAGCGTCAACGCCATCGAAACTGGCAAATACGATCCCTCGCTGCCGTTGGCGTTCCGTATTGCCGATGTGTTCGCCCTGCCGATCGAGGCGATTTTCCTGCGTGAATGATGTCCATCTGGTCAATCACGCCGACCACGCTAAGGATGGCGGGATGACCAACGATCCCGCTATCCTGTTCACACCTATCACGCTGAACACCACCCGTTTTAAGAACCGCTGGGTCATGCCTGCGATGCAACGCGGGATGTGTGTGGACGGATCGCCGAGCGCTGATCTGGCGGCCTATTATGCGCGCCGGGCACAAGGCGGGGTGGCGCTGATCATTGGCGAGAGTGCAGCGATTGATCATCCCTCGGCCACGGTGCAGCCCACGGCGGCCCGGCTCAATGCCGCCACGCGCGGTGGCTGGGCGCGGTGTGTCGATCAGGTGCTCGGCGCTGGCGGGCAGATGATGCTGCAATTGTGGCACGAGGGGGCAATGCGCGCCGATGGTCAGGCGCTCAGCGCCAGCGGCCTGGCCCATCCCGGCAAGCAAAGCGGGCGCGCAGCGACTTTGGAGGAGCTGGCCGATATCCGCGCTGGCTATGTCCGTTCCGCGCTGGTGGCGCAGGAAATCGGCGCTTGCGGGGTGGAGGTCCACGCGGCGCATGGCTATTTCCTCGATCAGTTCCTTTGGCAAGGCTCGAACAACCGCGATGACGGTTATGGCGGGCCAGACATCGCCCACCGCGCGCGTTTTCCCGCCGAGATCGTCGCCGATATTCGCGCCGCTTGCGGGCCGGACTTCCTGATCGGTTTGCGCTTTTCGCAATGGAAGGAAGTGGACTTTACCGCCCGCGTCGCCCCCTCGCCCGCCGAACTGGCGCAAATGGCGACAATTTTCCGCCACGCCGGGGTCGATGTGCTGCACGCCTCCAGCCGCCGCTTCTGGGAGCCGGAATGGCCCGAGCGCGCTGATGGAGATGATCGCAATCTGGCCGGCTGGACCAAGGTGGGCAGCGGCGTGCCGGTGATTACGGTCGGCTCGGTCGGGCTGGATATCGATGTGATGGAAGTGCTTATGCAAGGTGTCGACCCGCGCCCGCGCGTGGCCGAGGCAATCGATGATCTCGCGCGGCGCATGAGTGCAGGAGAATTTGACATGGTGGCGGTGGGCCGCGCGCTGATTGGTGATCCGGATTTCGTGCTGAAGGTGGCAGCGGACGACTATGCCGCTATCCGCACCTTCAGGCGCGACGATCTGGGCCAGCTGGAATGGGATCTGTCGATTGTCGAGGAGGCCCATGGCGTATGATCCTGCCCACCCGCACGGTCGAAAAACCCTGGGGCCGCGACGTGCTGCCCGCGCCTTTCGCCTCGCCGCCGGGCCAGCGCATCGGCGAAGTGTGGTTTGAACCGCCGCCGCAGCTTCCGAAGTTGCTGGTCAAATATATCTTCACCAGCGAAAAGCTCTCGGTCCAGGTCCATCCGTCCGATGCGCAGACCATGGCGGCGGGGCTTGGGCGGCAAGGCAAGGAGGAATGCTGGCTGGTGATCGCGGCTGAGCCGGGCGCCAAGCTGGGGATCGGCTTTCGCCAACCGATCAGCGCTGAGACCATGCGCGCCGCCGCGCTTGATGGATCGATCGAAGGCTTGCTGGAATGGCACGCGGTTCAGCGGGGCGATTTCTTCTATATCCCGGCCAATACTGTCCACGCCATTGGTGCGGGGATTTCGCTGATCGAGATCCAGCAGAATTCCGACATCACCTATCGCCTGTATGACTATGGCCGCCCGCGCGAGCTTCATCTGGAGCAGGGGATCGCGGTGGCCAACGGAATGGCGCACGATCCGGGCCTGAGCCGCCATTTGCCCAATGAAGGCCCGCTGGTGCTGGTCGATGGTGCGCATTTCCGGCTAGAGCGGGTGGATGGCTCGCCCGATGCCTCCATGGCTGCGCGGTTTCCCGGCGCGCTGCTGGTGATCCCGCTGGTGGGTGAGGTGTGCGTTGCGGAAGTGCCAGTCGCTCCCGGACAATGCGCGCTGGCGGAGAACTGGGCGGACATTGGCTTTGCCGATGCCGGGCAGTGCTTGCTGGCGGCGTGACCGGTTAACCAAGCGCCCGGCGCAGGTCTTCGGCCATATTGCGCGAACCATCATCGGCGTAACTGCTGTCCAGCGGGGCCGAGCGCTCACGCAGCCCGGGGACGGGTTGGTTACTGATGACGGCGGGCACTGGTGCGGCCGGTCCCTCGATGAGCGTAGATGGCGGAGCGGGGGCTGGAACGACAATCGGCTCAACGTCGCGAATACCCGAACCAATACCTTCGTTTGTTGCGGCAGCCGCGCTTTCCCAGACCCCGCCCTCAACAGCGAAATCCATTGGGCTGACTTGCGCCGCAGCAGTCTCGCCCACCCGCCTGCGCGCGACCGCATCGGCAGAGTCGGTCAGCCGGGCCGGAGCGCTGTCATCAAACAGCGCAATCGTCAGTGCCAGGAATCCGCCTGCGAACAGGATCGTATTGCGGGGATTGGCTAACAGCATCGCGGGCCTCGGCAAGTTGACCCCCCATGTGCTGCCCGTCAGGTTGATTTTGCCTTACCGGCGACCACCGTAGAACCCGCTAGAGCGCCGTGAGAACACCCTGAACCCGGCGGCCCTATGGCACATCATGCGATGACCTGTGTCGCGTGCAATGCCAAAGGGCCCAGACTGAACTGCCATGCCGGGATCAAGCGCCTCTCTCCTTAAAGCGCTGCTGCATGACAGCGCGGCCAATGTGCTGGCGATTGCGGCTGCGGCGATGATCCCGCTGTTGCTGATCGTGGGCAGTGCGATCGATCTCAGCCGTTATAACATGGTCACCACCCGCCTGCAGAACGCCTGCGATTCCGGCGCAATTGCCGCGCGCAAGTCGATGCACAGCGAAGACTTTACCACCACTGACCGCAACCAGGGTCTGGCTTTCTTTGACAACAATTACCACGATGGCGCTTTCGGATTGACCGACCTGGAGCGTGACTATGTCGCTGATAATGAAGGAATAGTTGCTGGCACAGCATCGGGCACGCTGCCGACTTCGCTGATGAGCATATTTGGCTACGCCAGCTTTGACATCGCGGTCAGCTGTTCGGCCGAAATCAACATTTCCAACACCGATATCCTGTTCGTGCTCGATGTCACCGGATCGATGAATTGCCCGGACGATGGATCATTTTGCCCCAGCGGCAACAACAATAACACCGAAGCGTCCAATGCCAAGATCAGAGGTCTGCGCACTGCGGTGCTCAGCTTCTATGATGTGGTCGACGACGCCACCTCACCCGCCGCTCAGGTGCGCTTTGGCGTGGTGCCCTATTCCAGCGGGATCAATGTTGGCCGATCAATTCCGGTTGAACATATGGCGAGCGAGGCGGCCTATCAGACCCGCGTGCCACAATGGATAACCAACACGGCCACCACGCTGGTCAGTTTCACAGTCAACAGTGTGTCCAACCGATCGGCCGACAGCTTCTGGTATACCTGGCAAAATCCCACTGGCCAGACCGGGGTCAGCACCCAGACCCAATGCAACGCGCGAGCGGCGGCCTCTACACTTGGCTTCACCGATAGCTACATCGACAACAGCATCCAGAACAATACAATCGCGATCGTGTCTGAAAGCATCACCGGCGACATTCGCACCCGGGTCATCACCGCACGCGGTCAATTTTCCAAGGCTGTACCGGTGGCCAGGTGGTCGTCGCGAAACACGCCGCCGTGCTTCACCGACCTCAATTATTACCGTTACAATGCCGACCTGCGGGCTACAATGGTTGAACGAGTCAGCAGCACGCAGGTGTTCGATCGCTGGCGCTATCAGCGGCACACCTGGAGCCTGGCCGGGATGTATACCACCGGAGCGGTTGCGCTGCCGACGGGCACCTCGGGCACCAACCAGACCCATACCTGGGACGGCTGCATCGAAGAGGCCGCAACCACCACCGCCAGCGTTTTTGATCCGCTGCCCACCGGGGCATATGACCTCGACATCAACCTGGTGCCTGCCAGCAATGCCCAGCGTTGGCGCCCCACCCTGCCAAATGCCGTCTACAAACGCGAGACCAGTAGTGGCAACACGCTCACTGAGCTTCTCCAGACCGGCAACGAGAATCGCCCAAGCTACTATTGCCCCAAGGCCGCCATCCGTCTGGCCGAAATCGAACGCACAACGCTGGCTAACTACCTCGCTGCCAGCACCGGCTTTCTGGCCGTGGGCAGCACATATCACGATATCGGCATGATCTGGGGCGGACGCTTTATCAGCCCCAATGGCATTTTCGCCGACGACAATTCCAGCGCGCCAAACGGCGATTCCATCGGCCGGCACATCGTGTTCATGACCGATGGCGAGCTGTCGACCGGTGATGAGGTCTATACCCCCTATGGCATGCACTGGTGGGATCGCCGAGTTTCGGCCAGCACCGATTACAACACCATGCAGGCGCGCCACGCAGCCCGCTTTCAGGCGGCTTGCCGGCAGGCGCGGGCCGAGAACATCTCGGTCTGGGTGGTGGCATTTGGCACCAACCTGAGCCAGAACCTGATCGATTGCGCCACACCCGGACGGGCCTATTCGGCTTCGGATTCTGACGAATTGCAGGCCGCCTTCGAGGAAATCGCCGAGAAAATCGCCTCGCTCAGGCTGACTGGCTGAGATGGCCCGACCCCCGCTCCCTTTCCAAGCTGAGCACGGCGCCACAACTGTCGAATTCGCCATGGTGCTGCCGATCCTGCTAGTCGTCTTGGTGGGCATCTTCGACGTGGCGATGAACCTTTATGCCACATCGGTCCTGCAAGGCTCGATGCAGAAGGCCGGGCGCGATTTCTCACTTGAGGATGCCCGGTCACGCCAGAGCGGGATCGAGGCCTATATCACCAGACAGGTCCGCACGATCGCGCCCAACGCGGCGGTAACATTTGAACGCAAAGCCTATTTCGATTTCGCTGATGTCGGCCAGCCCGAGGTTTTCGATGACCTGAACCATGACGGCGAATGCAATTCGGATGAACCGTTCGAAGATTCCAATGGCAACGGCCAGTGGGACGCCGACCGGGGAGAGAGCGGTTTCGGCGGCGCACGCGATGCAATCAGCTTTACCGCTACGGCCACCTATAACCGGCTGTTTCCGATGGACGGCCTGCTTGGCCTGCCCGATCAGGTGACAATCTCGGCCTCGACTGTACTCAGGAACCAGCCATTCGATGACCAGGACCGCACCGTCACGCTGGAGCATTGCGACTGATGATCAGCTACCTGCGCACCGTGCTGGCCGACAATCGTGCCCTTGCCGCTGTCGAATTCGCGCTGGCGCTGCCGGTGCTGCTGACATTGGGCCTGCTGGGGCTGGATACCGCCAATTTCGTCATCACCCATATGCGGATCAGCCAGGTGGCGCTGCATGTGGCCGACAATGCCAGCCGCGTGGGCGAGCTCAACGTGCTGGTGGCACGCAAGGTTCACGAGCAGGATATCAACGATGTAATGCTCGGCGCGGCGCATTATGCTGGTGGGCTGGATATTACCGCCAATGGCCGGATCATCCTTTCCAGCCTGGAACGCAATGCTCAGGGTGGCCAGTGGATCCACTGGCAACGCTGTTTCGGGGCGAAGGTTCACCCCTCGTCTTTCGGGAATGCGGGTGACGGGGCCAGCGGCACGGCGCTGGCGGGAATGGGACTGCCCGGCAATCTGATCACGGCCTCATCTGGCGATGCGGTGATGTTTGTCGAAGTGGCCTATGACTACCAGTCGATCAGCCCGTTTTCGGTGCTGGATGGGCGCGAGATCAGCTACACTGGCTCATACTTGGTGCGCGACCCACGCGACCTGACACGGATTTACCAGAACAGCCCGGCGGTTGCAGTGGCCAGTTGCAGCTGAGTGAAAGACAGAGGGCGGCCGAAACCGCCCCCTGCCCCTGATCAAACCACGCCAAATGCGAGCATAGCGTCGGCCACTTTCTTGAAGCCGGCGATATTGGCGCCCTTCACATAGTCGACATATCCGCCAGCCTTGCCGTCCTGCGCACCATAGGTGATGCAGCGATCGTGGATGCCGTCCATGATGTCGTGCAGCATGACCTGCAGCTCACTTTCCTTCCAACTGCGACGCTCGGAGTTCTGGCTCATCTCCAGGCCCGAGACGGCGACGCCGCCAGCATTGGCCGCCTTGCCCGGCGCGAACATGATCTTAGCCGCCTTGAACACGTGCACGGCCTCAAGGTCGCTCGGCATATTGGCCCCTTCGGACACGGCGGTGCAGCCATTGGCGACCAGCGCGCGGGCGTCTGCCCCCAGCAGCTCGTTCTGCGTGGCACACGGCAGGGCTACATCGCACGGGACGTTCCACGGCGTGGCATTGGCGTGGAAAGTTGCGCCGGTGAAGTGATCGGCATAGTCGCTGATGCGCCCGCGACGATGGGTCTTGTGCGTCTTGACCCAGTCAATCTTCTCCTGTGTCAGGCCATCAGGATCGTGGATGAACCCGCCCGAATCTGACAAGGTGACGGGCTTGGCCCCCAGTTGCACCAGCTTTTCCGCCGCATGAGTGGCGACATTGCCGCTGCCCGAGACCACAGCGATCTTGCCCGTCAGATCCTGCCCGCGATGCTTGAGCATGTTTTCGAGGAAATAGACCGCGCCATAGCCGGTCGCCTCGGTCCGGATCAGCGATCCGCCCCATTCCAGACCCTTGCCCGTCAGCACGCCGGTAAACTCTCCGGTGATGCGCTTGTATTGGCCGAACATGAAGCCGATCTCGCGCCCGCCCACGCCGATATCGCCCGCTGGCACGTCGACATCAGCGCCGATGTGGCGATAGAGCTCGGTCATGAAGCTCTGGCAGAAGCGCATGATCTCGCGCACGCTCTTGCCCTTGGGATTGAAGTTGGACCCGCCCTTGCCGCCGCCCATCGGCAGGCCGGTCAGCGCGTTCTTGAAGGTCTGTTCAAACGCCAGAAACTTGAGCACGCTTTCGTTCACCGATGGATGAAAACGGATGCCTCCCTTGTAGGGGCCGATGGCGTTGTTGTTCTGGATGCGATAGCCGCGCTGCACCCGGACATTGCCCGCGTCATCTTCCCAGCACACACGGAACGAAACCACCCGGTCTGGCTCGGCAATGCGGCGCAGGATCTGTTCGGAGTGATAGGCTTCCTTGTCCTGGATGAAATCAAAGATATCCTCGGCCACTTCCTGCACCGCCTGGACGAATTCGGGCTGGTGCGGATTGCGCTTGTTCACGCCTTCCATGAAGGTCGCGAAGTTTACGTGATCGGTAACGGCCATGATTAGATCCCCCCCCAAAGAAATGCCCGGCCACCCCGACCGGGGCGCGACTCGGACACTTAGAACCAGCATCAGAACACTTCGGGGCGGCGAAAGAAAGCTGTGTTTGCGCTTGCCTTGATCAATCCGATCCCGCAGTCTTGAAACACAGGCTCAGGGGGGAATTGATGGCCGGTAGCAATGTCAGGTCAGTCATCACCTCAGGCTGGCGCCGAGTGCGCGAGGCGGGAACGCAGCGGCTGATGCTGACCGGGCTGCTGTTGTTGTTGGCGCTGGGGCTGGCGCGGTTTTCGTGGGGCCTGCCGTTTACAGACAATGCCGAACGCGCGCTGTTTGACTGGCGCAGCTATATCCTCGCCGAGCAGGTGGAGCAGGACAGGCGCGTGGTCATGGTGGTCTATAACGACCGCACGCTGATCGACCTTGGCAAACGCTCGCCGCTCGATCGCGGGATGCTGGCCCGCGCGCTGCGCAATATCGATGGCATGGGCGCAAAAGCCATCGGCATCGATATGCTGTTCGATCAACCGCAGGCCGAGGACGAGGAACTGATCGCTACCTTGCGGGCGATGCGCACGCCGGTGTCGGTCGGCTATGCCGAAACCGCCACCAACGCGCTCGATATCCAATACGAACAGCAGCAATATCTCGACAGCTTCATGGCAAGGCTTGAAGGCAGCAATGCCCGGCCAGCCAGCGTCACCTTGAGCGAACGCGACGGTGTCACCCGGACATGGCCCGATTTCAACCCCGGTGGCGCGCCCTTGCTCGGCCGCGCCATGCTGCAAAGCGCCGGCGAGCCAGAGGCGCTGACTTTTCCCGGTTATGATGGCGCGATCCGCTATCGCAAGCCGGCGCTGGTCGACGTGCCGATCTTCAACACCACCAGCATCGATTTTTATGCCAACGACGCGCTGATGGCGATACCCGAAGTCCGGGCAGAAGCCGAAGTGCCGATCCGTGGGGCCTATGTCCTACTCGGCGGCGATATCGTCGACTATGACCGCGCGCTGACGCCATTTTCGGGCATCAACGATGATGCGGTAGCGGGCGAGGCGCGCGATGTCCGCCCGCCGGGGATCGAGATTCACGCGCACAAGATTGCGCAAATGCTCGATGGCGCGCGGCTGCCACTGGTGTCGTCGGCCTATCTGTGGGCTTTTGCGGTCCTGACGATGCTGGCCGCCGCGCTGACCGCCTTGCTCGAAGCGCGCAGCTGGCGGTTTGTGCCGCTGCTGGTGGCGCAACTGGCGCTGTTCGTCGGCCTCCCGTTCTTCCTCCACTGGCGCGGGGTCGACACCTATGGGTTCCCCGCCATCGGCCCGGCGCTGGGCTGGGTGCTGGCTTTTGTCGCCGTCACATCCGCCGCCCGCGCGGCGGGCGCGGTGCAGCGGCGGTTTGCGCAAGGGGCTTTGGGCAAATATCTGCCGCAAAGTATCGCCGATGAAATCATCGCGCATCCCGAACTGCTGCAACTGGGCGGGGCCAAGCGCGAGATCTATGTGATCTTTTCTGACCTCGAAGGCTTCACCAAGATGAGCCATGCGATCGAGACGGAAATGGTCGCCAAATTGCTCAACCGCTATCTCGAAATGCTCAGCCAGGTGGTGCTCGATCATGGCGGAATTCTAGACAAGTTCGTCGGCGATGCCGTGGTCGCCTTCTGGGGCGCGCCGATTGCCCGGCCCGATGACGCAGACAATGCCGCGCGCGCTGGCTTTGCCCTGTGGCAGGCGGGCGAGGCATTCCGCGTTGAAGTGGCGGCGATGGACCCCAACCTCCCCAAGATCGGCAAGACCCGCGTGGGTATGCATTGGGGCGAGGCGGTGGTCGGCAATTTCGGCGGCGAGAACCGCATCCAGTATACCGCCCTTGGCGATTCGATGAACACCGCCGCGCGGCTCGAATCGGCCAACAAGGCGCTCGATTCGTCGGTCATGGCCAGCCATGAATTCGCCAGCCGCACGTCGCTTGATTGGTGGCGGCCGATGGGCCGGGTGGTTCTACGTGGCCGCGCCCGCCCGGTCGACCTGTTCGAGCCCGCACCAGACTTTGGTGGTTCAGACCGAGTCAAGCTGGCAAAGGCGATAGAATTGGTCGATAGCAACCGTTCGGCGGCGATCCTGGCACTAGAAGGGCTCGTGGCCAGCAATCCGGCTGACAAGGCGCTGCACAATCTGCTATCGCGGTGCCGTGAACTGAACGAGGAAGCATCTTATGTCTTGGGATAAGAGATTTGGCGCTAAGGCAATGCTCGCCGCATCCGCTTTGATGGTCGCCGGAATCGTCATTTCGCCGACTCCGGCAGAGGCCGGGGTGGTGGTATCATCCAGCGGGCCATCCGCAGGGCAATATCCGGTCGGCCGCCAGATCAGCGCGAGCGATCGCATCACCCTGCGCGACGAGGATACGGTGACGGTGCTTGAAAATGGCGGCACGCGGGTGTTTCGCGGCGCGGGCAACCATGCCTTGAACCAGGCCAGCGCCGCCAGCAACAGCCGCGCCTTTGCCTCGCTCACCACGCAGCGCTCTGCCGCGCGTGCGCGCACCGGGGCGGTCCGTACCGGCGGAACGACCGAAGTTTCCAACCCCAGCCTGTGGTATGTCGATGTCGCCGCTGCGGGCACGGTCTGCCTGCCTTCGCGCGACAACGTGCGGCTGTGGCGGGCCGATACCCAAGCCGAAAGCACTTATGCCATTTCGCCTGGCGTTTCGGCTTCGGCGGCCCGGAGAATCACTTTCCTGGCCGGCGAAATGTTGGCGCGTTGGGATATGAGTGAACCGCCGGTCGAAGGAGTCACCTACCGCATTGGCCACGGCAGCAACACCGGCCCGGTCGAGGTACGGTTCGTGTTTCTGGCCGAAACCCCGGAAGAGCCTGAGGCGCTGGCCAGCACGCTGATCGCCAATGGCTGCATGGTCCAGCTCGAACAGATGTCGAGTGCAATGGTCGGCGGTTAGCGGTGATTGGCTGAGGCGGGGGCGTAGTTCAGCACTACTTTGGGGGGAAACGGGGATGAGCAGACGCGCGGCGCGGACGGGGATTGCAGCCCGAACCATGCGCGCGCGCGGGCTCGGCCTGGTTCTGGCCAGTCTGGCACTGGCGGCCGTGGCCTTGTTCACCGGCCTGCCGCAACAAGGCAGCGCGAATGCGCAAGGCTCCTATTCCTACACCGGTGTCGCCTCTTGCGCGGGCTCCACTTGCCATGGCCGCAGCGAGGGCAATGGCGCGGTTGTCCGGCAGGATGAGATCGCCACCTGGCAATCGCCCTTTGCCGTCAGCGGCGCACACTCGCGCGCCTTTGCCGTGCTCTCCAGCCAGCGCGGCGAACAGATCGCCGCCTCGCTCGGCTGGCCCGATGCCACATCGCGCTCCGAATGCCTCGGCTGCCACGCCACGACTGTCGCTGCCAGCAATCGCGGGCCGCGATTCCAGGCCACCGATGGCGTCGGCTGCGAAAGCTGCCACGGTGCGGCGGCGGGCTGGCTGGCGAGCCATTATGAAGTGGCCGGATCGCACGCCAACAATGTCGCCAATGGCATGGTCGCGCTCGACCAACCGCAGACCCGCGCCCGTGTGTGCCTCGATTGCCATTATGGCAGCGCCGATCAAGGCCAGTTCGTAACCCATGCGATGATGGCAGCGGGCCATCCGCGCATTTCGTTTGAGCTCGACCTGTTCAGCTCGTTCCAGCAGCACCACGATGTCGATGCCGACTATCAGCAGCGCAAAGGCGTGGCCGATGGGGTGCAATTGTGGGCCGTGGGCCAGGCCGAGGCGGTGGCCCGAGCGACCGATCTGTTCACGCAAGCCCGCCTGGCGAGCGAAGGCCTGTTCCCGCAATTCACTTTCTTCGACTGCCACAGCTGCCACCGCCAGATCACCGACGGGGCCGAGCGGCGGCTGACGTTCGAGACCAATCCGCAGCGCCCGCTGACTTTCGGCCAACCGCCTTTCAATGATGAGAACATCATCATGCTCGATGCGGTGGCCCAGGCGCTGGCTCCGACGCGGGCCGAGGCCTTCCGCAGCGCCAGCCGTGAACTGCATTCCGCGATGAACCGTGGGCGCGAACCGGCGGTAGCAGCGGCGGCCAATCTGCGCGACGAGGCCAGTCGCCTGTCCGATGCGCTGGCGGCGCGGTCCTATGGCGGTAATGAGGCGTTTGAGGTGATCGCGATAATCGGCGGGCGCGCCACCAGCACACGCTTTACCGATTATGCCGGATCAGCCCAGGCGGTGATGGCGGTCGATACCCTGCTCAACGCGCTGGTCACGCAAGGCCGCATCACCGTGGGCGCAGCGGCCAGCATCCGCGCCGATATCAACCGCGCCTATCACGCCGTGCGCAACCCGCTGAACTATAATCCGGGCGATTTCCGCGCCGCCTTGGGCAGCGCTGTGACGGCCATCGGGCGCTTGCGCTGATGCGCGTCAGGCAAACAACAGCGCTTCTCGCCAGCGCCGCGCTGGTGCTGTCGGGCTGCGGTGGGGCCAGTTCGGGCGGCGGTGGGCCGACGCCGACACCGAGCCCCACGGCCTCTGCCACCGGCGGGCTGTTCACTCCGCCAGCGCTCGAATCGCTGTCGGTGGCCGAAGTGCAGCAGATCGTTGCCCAAGCAGTGGGCGAGGCGGCGGCGCGCGGCCTGCCGAGCTGGATCGTGGTGACCGACCGCGTGGGCAATGTGCTGGCCAGTTTCCGCATGACTGGCGCTCCCGATCTGGCGCGGGTGTCGATCAACCGCATCGGCGGCCCGGCCCCCAGCGGCAGCGAGGTGGGCCTGCAAGGGGCCATGGTCCCCGCCAGCGCGGCGGCGATTTCCAAGGCGCTCACCGGGGCTTACCTGTCGAGCAGCGGCAATGCCTTTTCCAGCCGCACCGCCAGCCAGATCGTCCAGCAGCATTTCCCGCCCGCGCCGACCACCGTGGGGTTGGAAAGCGGGCCGCTGTTCGGCGTGCAGTTCAGCCAGCTGCCCTGTTCCGACCTCAACCAGCGTTACGCAGCGGGCGGAGGCCCGGCCGCACTGATCGGCCCGAAGCGCGCGCCTTTGGGGCTGGCAGCAGACCCCGGCGGCTTTCCGATCTACCAGAACGGCGTGGTGGTGGGCGGCATCGGCGTGATGGGCGACGGGGACTATGGCTTTGACGCCGATATTCTCGACACCGATCTGGATGACGAGGAAGCGATCGCGCTGGCGGGCATTCAGGGCTTCACCCCGCCCGATGACATCCGTGCCGAACGCATCTTCGTCGATGGCACTGCCTTGCGCTTCTCCGATACCGCTGCCAGCCAACTTGGCCCGTTGCAGACCAGCTTTGGTGCGGTTAATGGCCCGTTGGGTGCGCTTGTGGCCGTCGCGGGTTACACCGACGGAACCCTGCGCGCCGGCACCGCCTATGGCAGCGAGGCATCGGGCATTCGCGCCTCCACCGTAGCCGAATTCGCCAACCGCGATGCTTTCGTGCTGACCAATGGCAGTGGCACTCCGCGCTACCCGATCCGCGGCGGCACCGATGGCGCCAGCGTGGCCCAGCCGCTCACCGCCGCCGAGGCGCGGGCCATTCTGGAGGAAGCCTTCACCGTCCTCTCCCGCGCCCGCGCCCAGATCCGTCGCCCGCTCGACAGCCGGATGCAGGCGACCGTCAGCCTTGTCGATACCAATGGCGCGGTGCTGGGGCTGGTGCGTTCGCCCGATGGCCCGGTGTTCGGGGTTGATGTGAGCTTGCAAAAAGCCCGCACGGCGGCCTTCTTTGCCAATCCCACCGCCGCCGCACAATTGCAGGGCGCGGGCGGCACCGTTGCCCCCTATGTCCAAAGGCTTCGGACTTTTCTGGCTGACCCCGCCGCGCTGACCGGAAATTTCGCCTATGGCAACCGCTCGATCGGCAACCTGGCCCGGCCCTATTTCCCCGATGGCGAAGTGGCGCAGGCGGCGGGGCCTCTGTCAACCGCCACCGCCGCCCAATTCAGCCCGTTCGCCGTGGGCCTGCAAAGCGATCTGGTGGCGGGCAACATTGTCCAGCACGTCACCTTTATCGCCAATGGCGGGACCAGCGCGGATACGCCCACTGGCTGCACCCAGGTGCCCGAAGTGGTGCCGGGGCAGCGGCGGCTGGCCAATGGCATACAGATTTTTCCCGGCGCGGTGCCCGTCTATCGCGGCGGGCAACTGGTCGGCGCAATCGGCGTTTCGGGTGACGGTATCGATCAGGACGATATGGTCAGCTTCCTTGGCCTGCATAACGGCGGCCTGCGGGCGGGCGGTATCGGCAATGCCGCAAGTGCCATCCGGGCCGACCAGATCGTGGTCGATGTCAACGGGCGCGGGGTGCGTTTGCGCTATGTCAGCTGCCCATTTGCGCCGTTCCTCGATACGGCCGCGCAGAATGTGTGTCAGGGCTTGTGAGCCTTTCGCTGCTCCTATTGCCGCTGGTGGCACAGGCGGGCGCGGTGACGGCCCAGCCTGAAGTGGAGCCGGCGCCCGAGGTTCCGCAGGTGGAAGTTCCACCGCCCTCCGAAGGCGGGCTTGGCACCATGATCGAGCCGCCCGCAGGCCCGGTTGAAACGCAAGTGATCGAAGGGCGCACACGGCCGGGATATGTCGAGGAACGGCCCGAGCAAGCCCCTCAGGTGAACCCCGGCGCAGTCCGCGCCCCGCCGCCGCGCGCCTTCCCAACCGACCAGATTCCCATTCCCGATCGCTGGCGGCTGATCGAGAATCTGGGGCTGGTGGTGGAGGATCCGCTCGATCCCTATAACCAGAACACCTACAAAGGTGATCGCCCGATCTGCACCAACAGCGACGAGGACAATGCGCGCCGCCGCACCGCTCGCGAAGGCGCTGCTGCTGCCGGGACGCCCGCCCCCTATGGCAGCGCCGTGTGCCGCACGCCGCGCTTTCTGGGGCTGGAGGGCAATAACTGGTTCTTCATCGCCAATGCCATTTCCGATACGGTGATCGAACCGCGCACATTCCCCATTCCGGTGGGGGTACAGACCACGCAGAACCCCGGCAGCCTCGACGTGTTCGGGCGCGAATTTTCCTATGTCCTGAGCCAGACTTTCATCGCCGGCATTGCCCTGCTCAAAGGCTCCACCGCTTATGCCCCGCCCTCGGTCGAATACCGGCTGACGCTGGCCTACAACGTCAACCATGTTGACGTGCCCGAGCGGCGCGTGCTGCATGTGGAGCCGACGTTCCCCACCCACCGCACCGATCACTTTTTGGGCGTGCAGGAACTGTTCGTCGATTATCACCTCAGTCAATACGATACCGAGCGCTATGATTTCATCTCGGTCCGCGCGGGCATTCAGCCATTCCAGGCCGATTTCCGCGGCTTCCTGTTCAACGACAATCAGCTGGGCATCCGCCTGTTCGGCAACCGTGACAACAACCGCATCCAGTTCAATCTGGCGGCCTTCTGGCGGCTGGAGAAAGACACCAACAGCGGCCTCAATTCGGTGGTCCAGCGGCCGCGCGATGATCTGGTGCTGTTCGCCAATGTCTATCGCCGGGATTTCGGCATCTCAGGCCTGACCAGTCAGGTGACCGTGGCCTACAACCGCAACCGCGAAGGCGATAATGTCGAAGTGGACGACAACGGCTTCCCCGTTCGCCCCGGCCTGCTCGGCAGCTTGCGTGGGCGCGATTATGATGTGGTCTATCTGGGCTATAATGCCGATGGCCGGATTGGCCGGATCAACCTCACTGCCAGCACCTATGCCGCCTTGGGGGAGGACCGGAACAGCTTTTTCACCGACCGCCCGGCGCAAATCCGCGCGACTTTTGCCGCTGCCGAGGTTTCCTACGATCAGGACTGGATGCGCTTCCGGTTGTCGGGCGCCTATGCCAGCGGCGACGGCGATCCGTTCGACAATACCGAGGGCGGATTTGACGCAATTTTCGAGAACCCGATTTTTGCCGGGGCCGATACCTCATACTGGATCCGCCAGACCATTCCCTTCGCCGGCGGCGGGCGGGCGATCAGCCTCAATGGGCGCAACGGCATCCTCAATTCGCTGCGGTCCTCGAAGGAACAGGGGCAGTCGAACTTCAACAATCCGGGCCTGATGCTGGTGGGCGTGGGCGCGGATTTTGATCTGACGCCGGAATTGCGCGTGTCGGCCAATGCCAACCACTTGTGGTTCGAGAACACCACCGTGCTGGAAACGCTGCGGGTGGAAGGCACCATTCCGCGCGATATCGGCTTTGACCTGTCGAGCGCGGTCATCTGGCGCCCGCTCGCCACGCAGAATATCGTCGCCCGCCTGTCTGCCGCCACGCTGCTGGCCGGGCGCGGTTTTCGCGATCTGTTTGACAATGTGCACGACACCCGCGCCTATGTATCGGTGCTGGCAAATGTGACATTGAGCTACTGATGAAATTCGCCAAACGCCATTTCGCGCTCGCCGCCAGCCTCGCTCTCGCCGCCGTTGCCATGGTGGTGGGGCCGCAAACCCAGGCTGCGGGGGACGAGAGCCCGGTGCCGCGTGACTATGCGCTGGTGCGGGCAGCGCCTGCTCCGCAGAACCAGTCGCTCAGCGATATGGCGGCCAAGTCCGATGGGTGCTTTTCGTGCCACGTCCGCACCGATGCCCCGACCATGCACGCCAGCGATGCCGTGGTGCTGGGATGCGTGGATTGCCACGGCGGCAATCCATCGGTGCGCGGCGATCCTGAGCTGGATTTTGACCACCCGGACTATGTTTCCGCCCGCGATGCGGCGCATGTGCTGCCGACCTTGCCCGAAAGCTGGCACTTTCCGTCCTCGGCCAATCCGCAGCGCTCCTATACCCTGCTCAACCGCGAGGCGCCCGAGTTCCTGCGGTTTGTGAACCCCAGCGATTACCGCGTGGCGCGTGAGGCTTGCGGGGCCTGCCATATGCCGCAATTGGAAGCCGCCGAGCGATCCTTGATGGCCACTGGCGCAATGCTGTGGGGCGGCGCGGCCTATAACAATGGCATCCTGCCGTTCAAAAACTATCTGATGGGCGAGGCCTATACCCGCGATGGGGTGGCCGCGCAGCTGCTCTCACCCGGCGATCCACCCGGCACGGTAACGCCCGATCAACAAGCGCGCGGGGCGCTGGCCACGCTCTATCCGCTGCCCACCTGGCATGTGATTCCACCAGGCGACGTGTTCCGCGTGTTTGAGCGCGGCGGGCGCAATATCTCCAGCCAGTTCCCCGAAATCGGCCTACCCAACCCCACCGGCCTGACCCAGCGGCTGGAGGAACCGGGCCGTCCCGATCTGCGCCAATCGAACCGCGGCCCCGCCACCGGCCTGCGCGCGGCGATCCCGGCGCTCAACATCCACAAGACCCGGCTCAACGACCCCTACACCTGGTTTATGGGCACCAATGACCAGCCGGGCGACTATCGCCATTCGGGCTGTTCGGCCTGCCACGTGGTCTATGCCAATGACCGTGAGCCGCGCCATTCGCTGATCTATGCCCAATATGGCCGCGACGGGCAGAGCATCACCGTCGATCCCACGATCAACCGCCAGCGGCATGAGGACCATGGCGACGAAGGCGGACATGGCTCCACCTCCGGCCACGGCGCTCTGGTCCAACCGGGCGAAGATGATCACGGCGAGGAACACGGCGATGACCACGCTACTCCCGCTGGCGAGCCAGAGCGCGGCCACCCGCTGCAGCACGTTTTCACCCGCGCCATTCCCACCGCGCAATGCATGAACTGCCACATGCATCAGCCCAACATCTTCCTCAATTCCTACCTCGGCTATACGATGTGGGATTACGAGAGCGATGCGCCGCTGATGTGGCCTGGCCCGGAAAACACCACCCCCCGGCCCGAGGGGATGAGCGACGAGGACTACGCCGCCACATACCTCACCCAGCGCTATCCCACGGCGGCCGAAGTGCACGCCATCAACGAGCGTAATCCCGAAGCGGCGGCGGCGCGCGGGCTGTGGGGCGATGTTGATTTCCTGCGCAATGTCTATGATCTCAACCCCGAGATGAACGACACCCAGATCGCCGATTATCACGGCCACGGGTGGAATTTCCGCGCCATCTTCCGCCGCGACCGCGAGGGAAATCTGCTGGATGAGGAGGGCGCAGTCGTGGCGCCCGACGATCCCGAACGCTGGCGGCGCGAGGGCGAGGGCCAGTTTGTGCCCGTGGGCACCAACCCCGGCCGCACCGTGCACCTGATGGATATTCACGCCGAGAAAGGCCTGCAATGCGCCGATTGCCACTTCGCGCAAGACAGCCACGGCAATGGCCTGATCTATGGCGAGGTGGCCAATGCGATTGAGATCGGTTGCCGCGATTGCCACGGCAGCGCCGATGCCTTTCCCAATCTGCGCACCTCTGGCCCCGCCGCCCCTCCCGGCGGGCATGACCTCAGCCTGCTGCGCAATCCCGATGGCCGCCGCCGCTTTGAATGGGTGGATGAGCCGGGCGGGCGGCGCACGCTGATCCAGCGCTCGATCGTCGATCCGGCGCTGGAATGGGAGGTGAGCCTGGTGCGTGACACGGTTGACCCCGCCAGCCCCGATTTCAACCCCCGCTCGGCCCGCGCCAAGCTGATGAGCCGCGACGGCGCCGAAACCGGCAATTTCGAATTCGGCCTCGGCGTTGCGCCGGAAAACCGCGCCCACGGCACCGAGGACATGGCCTGTTTCACCTGCCACCTGTCGTGGACCACCAGCTGCGGCGGCTGCCACCTGCCGATTGAGGCCAACTGGCAGACCCCGCTGCACCATTTTGATGGCGAGACCACGCGCAATTGTGCCACCTACAACCCGCAAGTGGCGCGTGATGAGATGTTCCAGCTGGGCATTCACATGACCACCAAGGGCAACCAGATCGCGCCCGTCCGCTCAACCAGCGCGCTGGTGCTGTCCTCGACCAATATCAACCGCGAGCGGATCTATATCCAGCAGCCGCCGATCAGCTCGGTCGGCTTCTCCAGCCAGGCCTTCGCCCCGCATTTCCCCCATACCGTGCGCCTG
>CAMDSM010000026.1 GCA_945906905.1 Altererythrobacter xiamenensis
GATGCGCAAGAACCGCATCCGCGTGCTGGTGGGCGACGAGGTTCTGTGCGAGCTGACGCCGTATGACCTGACAAAGGCCCGCATCACCTATCGCTTCATGCCGGGACGCGGCGGCCCCGGCCCGCAATAAGCGGCGCGAGGCGTGACTACGCCTTCCTTGATACTTGCATCGGCCAGCCCAAGGCGGCGTGATCTGATCGCGCGGCTGGGGCTTGAACCGCTGCGCATTGTTGCCGCCGATATCAATGAGACCCCGCACAAGGCCGAAAGCCCACGCGCCTATGCGAGCCGCATGGCGCGCGAAAAGGCGCTGGCCGCTGCTGATCCCACTTCGCATGTGTTGGCGGGTGACACTGTGGTCGCCTGCGGTCGCCGCGTGCTGCCCAAGGCCGAGGATGAGGCCACTGCGCGGCGGTGCCTCGAACTGCTCTCAGGCCGCCGCCATACGGTGCTGTCGGCCGTCGCCCTGCTGGCGCCCGATGGCACCATGCGCCAGCGGTTGAGCGAAACCAAGGTCCGCTTTAAAAGCCTGTCCGCACCCGAAATCGCCGACTACATCGCCAGCGGTGAATGGCACGGTAAGGCCGGCGGCTATGCTATCCAAGGCCGCGCCGAAGGGCTGATCGCGTGGATCGGTGGCAGCCATTCGGGCGTCGTCGGCCTGCCGCTGTTCGAAACCCGCGCGCTCCTCAAATCTGCGGGGTTCCCCCTTGGCTGACTGGTTGGTTGAACAAGGCATCGGCGAAGAACGCGCGATTCTGGTCGATCGGGGTGAGGCGATTGCCGCGCATGTCCGCTGGCCGGGCCAGCTTGAGGCCGGGCTGGTGGAAGATGCCCTGCTGCTGCACAAGCCCAAAACCTCGCCGCGTGGCCGCGCCCGATTTGCCAATGGTGAGGAGGCGCTGGTCGATCGCCTGCCGCCCGAAGCCAGCGAAGGCGCGAACATTCGCCTGGAGATCACCCGCAGCTGCATTGGCGAAGGCAAGCGCGTCAAACTGGCGCAGGCCCGCCCTACACTCGACCCACCCTGCCCCGCCCCCACTTTGGCCGAAACTTTCGGCGCGCGCGTGGTTCGGCGGTTTCCGCGCGGGCTGTGGGAGGATATCGTCGAGGAAGCGCGCGATGGGATCGTCAGCTTCACCGGCGGATCGCTGACCATCACCCCCACCCCGGCGATGACACTGGTGGATGTCGACGGCACATTGCTCCCCCGTGCGCTGGCGCTGGCCGCCGTCGATCCGCTGGCCCGCGCGATTGCCCGGCTGGGGCTTGGCGGCGTGATCGGGATCGATTTCCCCACGCTGCAAGGCAAGGATGATCGCAAAGCAGTGGACGTGGTGCTGGAAGGCGCGCTGGCCGATTTTGACCATGAGCGCACGGCGATGAACGGCTTTGGCTTTGTGCAACTGGTCGCCCGCCTCACGCGGCCATCGCTACTGCATCGGGCGCAGTTTGATCCGGCGGGAATGGCCGCAAGGCTGCTGCTGCGCCGGGCCGAGGATATTGCCGAACCCGGCGTTCTGCTGCTGCGCGCGCATCCGCAAGTGATCGCCGCCCTGCGTGATGACTGGCGCGAAGAACTGGCGCGGCGCAGCGGGCGGCAATTGCGGATAGAGGCCGATGCAACGCTTGCCCCGCACACCGGCTTCGCGCAGGCAGTGGCGCTATGAACCGCAACTGCCCGATCTGCCGCCGCCCCCGCGCCGAGCTGTTCACCCCGTTCTGCTCCGCCCGCTGCCGTGATCGCGATCTGGCGCGCTGGTTCTCTGATTCCTACGCCGTGCCAGGTGAGCCTGTCAGGCCTGAGGATATTGCGCCGGAAGAGTGAAAACCCCCTTGCAATGCGCAAGTCCCTTCGCCATAGCGCCGCTTCCTATCGCTTGCCAATCCCGCCTTGGGGATTGTCGCCGCAGTGATGCCCGGGTAGCTCAGGGGTAGAGCAGACGACTGAAAATCGTCGTGTCGGTGGTTCAAATCCGCCCCTGGGCACCATTTTTTGCCACACGAAACAGTCCGGGGGACTGTTTCAGGCAAAAATCCCGAGCGACAGCGAAGGGGCACGCTCTCATCTGAACGATCCAGGTGATATGGGGCACAGCTTCAGCCAGCTCCCCCCCTTTCCTACACCCCCAAACTCATGCCATTGGGGCCACGGCTCTTTCAAACCGTCCGGCAACACCACGTTCGCGTAAAATCACAAGGCAGGTTGCGTTTTTTCGCCCCCATCCGGAAATGTGTCCGCAGGTCCAAACCAGCGCCCAACATAATGGAAATAAACAGTTTTTATCGCACTTCAGGGGGGTGACACACTGTCACCCACTGTCACCCACCCAGAGCGACAAACGCGGGCACCTTATGGCGCCACCGCGTCCTCGATTACAGGTGCAGAATCAATGGCTTGATCCTCACCCTCAAACGCCGCCTCCTGTTCCGCATCCACCGCTGCCATCAGCGCGGCGATGCTGCAATCGCGGGGTGGGGGGCGGTTGTGGAGGGCGGCGATGTCGGCTTCGCGGCGGCATAGATAGCTTTCGCGGGTCGCCAGATAGGGATCGTCGCTTTCACGGACAGCATCCAGCCGGTCGTCAAATTCCATCCGGTATTGCAGGGCGTTCACCGTATAGGCGGGCACGGCGTAATAGGCGGTGTTGAACGGCGCGCCCAGAACGGCGGGCATGATCGCCTGATCCAACGTGGTCCCCACTAGGTCGCGCAAGGTTGTCGCGCCAATCAGCGGCAGGACCAGAAACGGCCCCGGCCCCACGCCGTAATAGCCCAGCGTATTGGCCAGGCCGTTGCGGCGATAGGGCAAGTTTATCGGATCCCTGCCCGCGACATCGATCAGTCCGCCAATGCCGACCGTGCTGTTGATGGCAAAGCGGCCGAGTGTTTCAGCGGCCTTGCCTGGCTTCAGTTGCAGCATGAAATTGAGCGCATTGACCGGCTCGATCAGATTGCGGAGGAAATTGCGCAGGGCGTTGCGGAAGGGCTTTGGCAGGTCTTCCTCATAGATCTCGGCCACCGGCTCGACCACCGCGGCATCAACGCTTTGCGAGATGCCAAAAGTGGTGGCGTTGATGTTTTCGAGCGGATCGCCCGGCGTATCAAGCACCGTGCCTTCAACGATGATGACGTTGCTCGGCACCTCACCGGGGGCTGATTCGAGGGGTGTTTCGGGCGGTTGCTCGGCGGGTTGCGCAACTTCCGGAGCGACCTGTGCCGCCGCCTCGTCCAGCTGGACCTGCTCGACCAGCGGCAGTTCAGCAGCAGGAAGCGGCGAGGCGGATGCCAGTAGCGCGGGGGCCAGTTTTACCGAGGCGAGCGACAGAACCATGCAATCTCCGGCAGTTGGTGGGCCATTTGGAACGGGCCGCAATGTGGCAGGCCCACCCCTCTAACGCAAACACCTTGCGGTAACCTGAAGTGGGGGGCGGTAACCTGAAGTGGGGGGCGGTAACCTGAAGTGGGGGGCGGTAGCCTCAAGTGGTTACAACCTAGAACTCCGCCGCCAGTTCCACCCCGATCACCCGGCCCTTGGCCAGCGGCGAGAAGGTGCCTGCCGCCGGGGCCGGATCGAACGGGCGGTTATTGCCGTCCGAGAACGCTCCGCCGCCAAACGGCAGCTGGGTATCGCCGCCGAACTGCACCTCATCGAGCAGGTTGCGGCCATAGAGGCGGAAGGTCAGGCGCTGATCGGCCAGTTCCAGCGCGAGGCTGGCATCGACCCGGTCAGAGGCCGAATTGAAGCCCCAGTTGTTGTCGGTATAGGCAAAGGCTGATCGGTGCTGGAAGAACAGATCGGCGGACAATTCCACTCCGTCGGCCAGCGGTGTCTCATAGCCAAGGCTGCCGCCCCAGCTCCATTCGGGAGCGCGCGGCAGGGCCAGCGCCAGATCGGCGGCGGTGATGGCATTGTCACCCGTCAGATCGAGGAAAACGCGGCGGTAGTCGGCGTCGGTCAGGCCCAGATTGGCCGAGACGGTCAGGCCATCCGCAGGCCGCAGCCATGCCTCCAGCTCGCCGCCGCGAATGCGTGCGTCGGCGGTGTTATAGACCGATTGGGCGAGGCCGGAGCTGAGCGAGGGCACGTTCAGCTCACGCTGCAAGTTGTCGACCTCGTTCCAGAACAGCGCGCCTTGCAGATAGGCGAACCCATCGGCGGACTGCCACTTGGCGCCCAGTTCGAAGCTGTCGACCGTCTCCTCGTCAAACGCCGGCGTGCCAAGCGCGGCGGCGATCTGTTCGAAGGCGAGCGGCTGGGTGATGCGCAGGTTGTAGCCGCCCGAACGCTGACCGCGCGCCCAGCTGACATAGATTTGTGCATCGTCGCTCGGCTTGAAGCTGGCGGCGATGCGGGGCGAGAAGGCTTCCCACACGGCAGCGTCAGTAAAGCCATTGTGCTCACCCGCCACCCGCTCGCCAGTGACGGGGCAAGTGCCCTCGATCGCCGAACAAGCGGCACGGGCCCGGACATAGGTGATGGTGGCGGCCTTCTCCTCACGCGTCCAGCGCAGCCCGCCAGACAGGGTGAAGGCCTCGCTCAGATCATATTCGAGCTGGCCGAACAGGGCATAGCTCTCCTGCTCCTGCACACCTCCGCCATATTGCAGCGTGCTGCCAAGCCCGGTGAGGTCGCGGAACTCGTCATAGCCCACGTCCTGCGCCAGAACATAGGTGCCAAGCACAAGGTGGAGCGGGCCGGAATCGAGCGCATATGTCAGCTCGTTCGACCATTGCTGCTGATCGGTGACGGTATCGGATTCGAACAGCTTGGTGGGGGTCGAATCGATGTCGTTGCGGGTGGCCAGGTGATAGTCGCGCCAGCCGGTGATATTGGTCAGCAGGCCATCGCCTACTTCCACCTCTGCCCGCAGGCTGAGCGCGGTATTGTCGCTGTCGTGAAAACCGCGCTGGTTGACCGAGACTTCGAAGGTGTTGCGCGCGAACCGGCCGTTGCTGTGCGTGGGTGCGCCGTCGCCCTGGCTGTTGGTCCATTCGGCCTTGGCCACCACGAACAAACCCTCGCCGCGATAGGCCAGGCCGCCGCGCACCGCCGAGGTTAGCGATCCGCCCATCGCATCGCCATCGAACTGGTTGCGGAAATAGCCCGCATCGTCAGACTGCAACCCAGCCAAGCGGAGCGAGAAGCCGCCGCCAATCGGCCCGGTGATCATCGCCCGGCCCGTGGCCATGGTTCCGCCGCGTCCAGAATCGACCGACCCTTCGAGCGACAGGCGCGCGCTGGCGGCAAATTCGTCAGCTGGATCAGCGGTCTGCACCATCACCGCGCCGCCGGTGGTATTGCGCCCGAAAGCCACGCCCTGCGGCCCGCGCACGATATCCACCCGCGCGACATCGACCAGATCGAGCACGCTCCCTGCGTTGATGCCCTGATAGACGCCGTCAACGAACAGGCCCACTGCCGGGTCAATCGAAGGGATCGAGCTGTTTATGCCGAGGCCGCGAATGGCGAAATTGGCCACCCCGCGAAAGGTGCCGATGGCATCGAGCGAGACGTTTGGCGCGGCATAGCTGAGGTTCGACAAGTCCTGAAACGCCCGTGCGTCCAGCTCAGCAATGCCGACCGCTCTGACGCTGCCGGTATAGTCGAGAATCGTCGCCCCGCGATCCTTGGTGGTGACGATGATGACCGGCTCGTCGTCCGCCACCTCTGCCTGCGCCAGTGCCGGCGCGGCGGCGAGCATGGCCAGGGCGGAAGCGGTAGTGCCGAGAGCGCGGTTATGCATGGGGAACCCCTATTGATCCGCGCGGGCGCTTAGCTGTCATATCGCCTGGCTGCAATTGCCAGCCGCGCACCTTGGGTGTATAGGCAGCAAATCGCGCGCCCCGGCCCTTGCGAAGCCTTCGCTTCCTTGGCCGGGGCGCTCTCGTTTTCCGGCGCGGACATGTTCCTCCCCCCGCGCCCCACATGCAAAGGGTGCGCCCATGTCCCGCCGTCGCCAAATCTACGAAGGCAAGGCCAAGATCCTCTACGAAGGTCCGGAACCGGGCACGATCATCCAGTATTTCAAGGATGATGCCACCGCCTTCAATGCCCAGAAAAAGGGCACGATCAACGGCAAGGGCGTGATCAACAACCGTATCAGCGAGCATGTGTTCACCCGTCTGTCGACCATCGGCATCCCCACCCACTTCATCCGCCGCCTCAACATGCGTGAGCAGCTGGTGCGGCAGGTGGAAATCATTCCGCTCGAGGTGGTAGTGCGCAACGTCGTTGCCGGATCGCTGGCCACGCGCGTAGGCCTGCCCGAGGGCGAGCAGTTGCCGCACACGCTGATCGAATATTACCTCAAGTCTGATGAACTGGGCGATCCGATGGTGGCTGAAGAGCACATCGCCTGCTTCAACTGGGCCAGCCACGAGGAAATGCAGGACATTGCCGCGATGGCGATCCGCATCAACGATTTCATGTGCGGCATGTTCTCGGCCATCGACATCCGGCTGGTCGATTTCAAGCTGGAATTCGGGCGCATTTATGATGGCGATTACAGCCGGGTAATTCTGGCCGACGAGATCAGCCCGGACAACTGCCGCCTGTGGGATTTCACCACCGGCGAAAAGCTCGACAAGGATCGCTTCCGCCGCGACATGGGCGGTGAGGAAGAGGCCTATCAGGAAGTCGCCCGCCGCCTTGGCCTGCTGCAGGATGATGGCAACCCCGGGGAGGTGCTGGATATGAGCGCGCACCGCTCACGCCTGCGCGGCGCGGCTCCCAAGCCCAAGAAATAGCCCAAACCGAAGAAGTAATTGCAGGTTAAGGCGGATTCCCCCACTCAGGTGGGCATGCATTTCCAACGCTTCTGCGTGGCCCTGGCCGCGCTCGCCCTGCCCTTTGCTGTTCACGCCCCGGTTTGGGCGCAGGCTCCTGAATATCAGGACCTGGAAAGCGTCGTCCATGAAGTCACCGCCCCGGACCCGTGGCCGTTCGCCGCCAGCGATCTGGCGCCCGACCCCGAATACCGCGTCGGCGTTTTGCCCAATGGCATGCGCTATATCATCCGCCCCAACGCCACCCCGGCGGCGCAAGGCATGGTCTATCTGTGGATCAATGCCGGGTCTTTGGGTGAGGAGCCGGATCAGGCGGGCTATGCCCACTTCATCGAACATATGGCTTTCAACGGTTCCACCCGCGTGCCCGAGGGCGAGATGGTGCGCCTGCTGGAGCGCGAAGGGCTGGCCTTCGGGCCAGACACCAATGCCTCGACCACGTTCGACCGCACGGTCTATATGCTCAACCTGCCGCGCAATGATGCCGCCCTGCTCGATACCGCGCTGATGATCATGCGTGAAACCGCCAGCGAGTTGACGCTCGATCCGGCGGCGGTGGCGCGTGAAATCGGCGTGATCCAGTCAGAACGGCGGGTGCGCGATACCTATCAGCAGCGCGCCACGATCGATCAGCTGCGCTTCTTCTATCCCGGATCGGCCTTTGCCGAAAACTGGATCGGCGGGCGCGATGAGACGATCGATGCCGCCACCAGCCGGCGGCTGCGTGACCTTTACGAGCGCTGGTATCGCCCCAGCAATGCCGCGATCATCGTGGTCGGCGAATTTGATGCCGATGCGGCCGAGGCGGCGATCGCGGCGCACTTTGCCAGCTGGCAGGCCGCACCAGTGGAAACACCCGCCAGCGCCGGGCCGTTTGATCTAGAGCGGGCCGGTCAAACCGCGATCTTTATCGATCCTGCCCTGTCCGAACAGATCAATGTCAGCCGCAGTGCTGCATGGATCGCGCGGCCCGATACCGTCGCCAGCCGACGCGAGCGGCTGCTGCGCGAGATCGGCTATGCGATTATCAACCGCCGCCTGCAAAGCCTGGGCCGCAGCGGCGACCCACCATTCCGGGCCGCCGGGATGGTCACGGAGGAAGTGTTCCAGCAGGCGCGGACGACCTCGCTGGTGGTTCAGGCCGCCGAGGGGGAATGGCAACGTGGGCTTGCCGCCGCGCAGGAGGAATACCGCCGTGCGCTGCTGGAAGGGTTCAGCCAGGCCGAAGTGGCCGAACAGATTGCCAATCTCGATGGTTCGATCGAAGCCAATGCCGCCGGCGCGGCCACCCGCCACAACAGCAATTTCATCACCGGGGCCATGACCCTGCTGGAAGACGAGCAGATTCCCACCACCCCGCAAAGCGCGGCGGAACGGTTCGCCAACACCAGGCCACTGATCACGCCCGAAGCGGTGCTGGCGGCCATGCTGGCCGATCTGGTGGAGCTAGACAATCCGCTGATCCGCTTTTCCGGCCGCACCGCTCCTGTGGGCGGTGAAGCGGCGCTGCGGGCGGCGTGGGATGCTGGCATGGCGGCTGAACTGGCCCCGCGCGAGGCTGCCACCGTCGCCAGCTTTGCCTATACCGATTTCGGACCGCCGAGCGCGATTGTGGCTGACACGGTGGAGCCGTTGCTTGGTATCCGCACCATAGCCTTCGCCAACGGCGTCCGGCTCAACCTCAAGCGCACCGACCTGGCTGCCGACCGGATCACTGTGCAGGTCAACATCGATGGCGGGCAGATGCTCGACACGCGCGAAAATCCGCTTGCCACGGCCATGACCAGCTCACTGATCCTGGGGGGCCTCGGCGCGCATAGTCTGGACGAGCTGCAATCGATCCTGGCCGGGCACCAGCTGGGCATCGGGATCGAGGCCGACGAGGAGACGTTCCTGTTTTCCGCCACCACCACCCCGCGCGATTTGCAGATGCAGCTGCAACTGTTCGCCGCCGCCGTTGCCGATCCCGGCTGGCGAACCGATGGTGAGGAGCAATATCACCGCAATGTCAGCAATTTCTTCGCCCGCCTCGATGCCACGCCCGATGCTGCGCTGAGCACGGCGCTGGGCGCCATTGTGTCTGACAACGATCCGCGTTTCTCGCTCCAATCGCAGGACGCCTATCTGCAGCTGAGCTTTGCCCGTTTGCGCGATGCCATCGGCTCGGCGCTGGGCAATGGGGCGATCGAGCTGGCGCTGGTGGGGGACTTTGACGAGGAACAGGCAATCGCCTTTGTCGCATCGACTTTCGGCGCGTTCCCGCAGCGTGAGGCTGACTTTGAAGCCTATGTCGACAACCGCGACCGCAGCTTCACCGCCGACCGCACGCCCCGCACGCTCACCCACAGCGGTGAGGCCAATCAGGCGCTGTTGCAGATGCTGTGGCCAACCCGCGATGGTGAGGACTTAGCTGAATCGCTTGAACTGAACCTGCTCGAAGGGGTGGCGCAATCGCTGCTGCTTGATCGCCTGCGTGAAGAACTGGGGCAGACCTATGCCCCCGGCGCATCGGCCGATCAGTCGCGCGTCTATCCCGATTGGGGGACGTTCTCGATCAGCGCCTCGGTGACGCCAGCCGACATGCCCGCCACGCGCGCGGCGATGCTGGCGGTGATCGAGCAATTGCGCGCCGCGCCGGTGGATGCCGACACATTGCTGCGCGCGCGTGCCCCGCAATTGGAGGCCTATGACAATCTGCTCAAGTCAAACGGCGGCTGGATGGGCCTGGTCGACCGTGCGCAGAGCCAGCCCGACCGGCTGGCGCGGTTTCTCGAAGGGCGCGCGCTGCTCGAAGCGCTGGCGCCGGAGGATGTGCAGGCCATGGCGCAGCGCTATCTCGATCCGGCCCAACGGCTGGAAATCACCGTCCTGCCCGGGGAGGCGGCGTCACCCCCGGCGCTTGCCGAATAGCTCGCGCCGACCCCACACCCACACGCCGCTGATCGCCAGGAATGTCAGCGCGATGCCGCTCAGGAACACCAGTATCTGCCACAGCAGGCCGCCGATGGTGGCATAGTGGGCGCCGCGCATGAACGTCGCGACTGCGCCGGCCCGGGTGCTGGGTGGCGGTGGGCCGTTGAATGCGGGCGCTTCTTCCACGCTCACCGCGCCCTCGCCCAGCGGCACGGTAACGGTGGCATTCACGCCTTGCCCTGCCAGTGTCACGGTCCAGGCCTGGCTTTCTACCATTGGCGCCGAAATACTCATCGGGCGACCAGCATAGGCGGCCTGCCCGGCTTCCAGCGCCGCCATCCACGCGGCGTCCTCGGCCTCCAGCGGCTCACCCTGCGGGCCAAAGTTGCGGCGCGGGCGCTCGGGCTGTTCGACGCCCGGCTCGACCAGCATGGCGAACAGGCCGGGGAAGGAAATCCACGCGCCGCTGATCGCCTCAAAGATCAGCACCAATGATAGCAGAAAGCCCGATTGGCGATGCAGATTGAGCAGCTTGCCATCGCGCTTGTGCCATTTCAGCGCCGCCACCACCCGCGCGGTTCCGGGCCAGAACACCACGATGCCGCTGATGCCCGAAATGGTCAGAAACAGCCCCATGATGCCCACGATCTGGCGGCCGATTTCCGGGATCAGCAATATCCCGTGCAACAGGTGCATGAACGACATGAAGCCGGAATTGTCGGCATTGTCGATCACCGCGCCGCTCTGAGGATCAACCCAGGCCTGCCGCGCCACCGGGCCACGTCTGCCAAGGCGCGGCGGGGCATAAGGGGCGGTGGTGGCCACGATCGGCGTGCCCGGCTCACCCAGCTCAATCCGGGTAATCGGTCCATATTCGGCGAGCGAAGTGCGGGCCGAGCTGATATGTTCGGCGGTAATGCCGGCCGGATCGGCGCTGGCCGCCACCTCGCGCTGTGGATTGAGCAAGGCTTCGGTCTGCTCGGGCCAAACCTGCACCGAACCACTCACCCCCAGCAGCGCCATCGGGACCAACAGCACGATCCCCAGCCAGCGGTGGATCGTCAGCCACAATTGCCGCCGTTTGGCACGGGGCGAGAAATAGGGCTGGTCGCTTTCGCTGCTGGTATCCGCCGTGCTTGCCATTGTATTCTCCAGAATCGCTGTGTCGCCAGTCGTTAATGCGATCAGTTCGCAACAACAAGTGTTCAATTGTAATTGTGTGCAACAGCCAATGCCCAACTCTTGCCGTGAGCACGCCCTGCGGCCATAGGCTGGCCGACAAATCGATTCCATTCCATAGAACCGAAGCCTTGCAACCAGTGGGACCGCAGCCATGAAAGTGCGAATTTTCGTCAACCTCAAGCCCGGCGTGCTCGACCCGCAGGGACGCGCGGTTCACCATGCCCTCGAAGGGCTCGGCTTTGCCGGAGTGGCCGATGTGCGGATTGGGCGGCTGATCGAAATGGACGTTGCGGACAGCACGTCCGATGCCGCGCTGGATGAGATGTGCTCCAAGCTTTTGGCCAATATGGTGATCGAAAATTACCGGATCGAGAAGATCTGATGCGCGCCGCCGTCATCACTTTCCCCGGTTCCAATTGTGACCGCGACATGGCGGTGGCGATTGAGGCAGTTTCCGGCAAGGCCCCGCTGCGGGTCTGGCACGGCGATGCTGAACTTCCCGCTGGCCTCGATTTCATCGCCTTGCCCGGCGGCTTTTCCTATGGCGACTATCTGCGCAGCGGCGCGATGGCCGCGCGCAGCCCGGTGATGCAAAGCGTGATCGCAGCGGCGGCACGCGGGGTGGCGGTGCTGGGTGTGTGCAACGGATTTCAGGTGTTGACTGAGGCTGGCCTGCTGCCGGGAGCGCTGATGCGCAACGCCGGGCAAACCTTCATCTGTCGCACCGTGCCGCTGCTGGTGGCCAACAACCAGTCAATCTTCACCAGTGGCTATGATGCGGGCCAGACGATCCATGTTCCGGTGGCGCATCACGATGGCAATTATTTCGCCGACGAAGCCACGCTCGACAGCCTTGAAGGCGAAGGTCGGGTGGCGTTCCGCTATGCCGACGCCGTCAACGGATCGCGCCGCGATATCGCGGGCATTCTCAACGCGGGCGGCAACGTGCTGGGCATGATGCCCCACCCCGAACGCGCGGTTGAAAGCGCCCACGGCGGCACCGACGGGCGGGCGCTGTTTGAAAGTGTGATTGAGGCGCTTGTCTCAGCATAGCCGACAAGCTCGAGCCTAAACTGCCAGCTTAATTCCGGGCCACAGGCCCCAAAGGCCGAACGGCCGCCCGCAGGTGCCCCGTAACGCAGTGGAGGGAATTGCACCGAGGACGAAGGCCCGGATGGGCCTTCGCAAAACAAATCAAGCCGCCGCGATATTCCGCCGCCGCACCACCAGTGAACGCGCCTCCAGCGCGGGCATTGGCCGCCCGAAGTAATAGCCCTGGATCTTGGTGCAGCCCAGATCGCGCACCAGTTTAGCCTGCCGTTCGTCCTCCACACCTTCGGCCGTGGTCGACATTTCCAAGCTTTTGGCCATGGCGACGACAGCGTTGATGATCGCCAGACTTTCCTGATTGTCCTGGCTCGCGCCCTGCACGAAGCTGCGGTCAACCTTGATCGTGGAAAAGCGCAAGGTGCGCAGATAGCCGAGCGAGGAATAGCCGGTGCCAAAATCATCCAGCGCCACCGAACAGCCCAGCGCGAGGATTTCCTCCAGCGTCTGGCGCGCGGTCCGGCCATCGCGCAGAAACACGCTTTCGGTCACTTCCACTTCCAACCTATGCGCAGGCAGGCCGGTATCGGCCAGCGCCCGCACCACGGTTTGGGCAAAGCGCGGTTCAAGCAATTGCTCGCCCGAAACATTGACCGCCACCTTGATATCCTCGGGCCAGAAAATCGCCTCGCGGCAGGCCTCACGCAGCACCCAGTCGCCGATGGGTACGATCAGCCTTGTGTCCTCGGCCAGCGGGATGAACTTGGCCGGGCTGACCACGCCATGGTCCTTGCTGTTCCAGCGCAGCAGCGCCTCGAAGCTGACGACATTTTCCGACTTGGAATTGACCACCGGCTGGAAATGCAGCTCCATTTCGTCCTTGCCGATGGCGTGGCGCAGCGATGCCTCCAGCTTCAGTTTTTCCTGCGCATTGGTGTGCAACGATGGCTGGAACTTGCGATGTTCGCCGCCGCCATCATCCTTGGCCTGATAGAGGGCAAGATCGGCACTGCGCATCAGCGCCTCCACCGTCGCCCCATCGCGCGGGCCCACCGCAGAGCCGACCGAGGCGCCGATGTAGAGCGTGTGGCTATCCACCAGATAGGGCTGTGACAGGGCCTCGATCAACCGCAAGGCCACGTCATCAACATGGCCGGTGCGCGCAGCATCGCGGATCACCACGGCGAATTCGTCGCCGCCCAGCCGGCCGACCTGCTCGTTGGCGGTCATCACGCTCAGCAATCGCTGCGAGACCTGTGCCAGCAACCGGTCGCCGATATGGTGGCCGAGCGAATCATTGACCGATTTGAAGCGGTCGAGATCGATCATCAGGAAAGCGCAGCGCGATTTCCATTGCGCGGAATAGCGCAGGGCCTCGGCCAGACCTTCGGTCAACATCAAGCGGTTGGGCAGGCCAGTCAGCGTATCGTAGCGGGCGAGATAGGCGATCTTCTCGGACGATTCGCGCTGCTGGGTGACATTCGATCCCACCCCGCGGAACCCGGCAAAGGATCCGGTATCGTCAAAAATCGGCGTGCCGGAGATTTCCCACCAGCGACGGCCCGAGGGCACTTGCACCTCGACCACCAGATTGGCGAAATTCTCGCGCCGCTTCAGCTTCTCGGCCAGTTCGTGCAGGCTGGGGGGCAGATCGCCCGCCTGCCACTGATCGCCAGACAAAAGCTCGATGAACAGCTTGCCCTCGGTATCCTTGGCGTCGCGGCCCAACGCAAAGGCAAAGCGTGGGCTGGCAGCCTTGATCCGCCGATTGGGGTCAATTTGCCACAGCCAGTCGGCCTGATGCTCCTCAAACTCGCGCAGCAACAGCGAGACGACCTCGTCCTTTTCCGCCCCGCCTGCCTCGGCGATGCGCGCGGTCAGGAACATCCGGGCGGCATCGACCGTGCCAACGGCCAGCAAGGCAAAAAACGCCAGGCTGGCAACCGCAAAGCCATAGTCGGCCGACATGAGGAACGAGACGCAGGCGGCCACTCCTCCGATCAGGCCCCACACCAGCGTGCTGATCGGTGCCTGCCGGATCATCAACGCAGAGCTCGCCACCAGCATCGCCACTACGGTCCAGATGGCGTAGTGTTCGCCGGGATCGCCGCGCTGCGCAAAGCCCAGCAGCGGAATCGACCAGACGGTCGCCGTTGCTGCTATCGACAAAGCATGGCGATTGAACTCCTTGCGGGTCATCAGCCGCCGGTCGATATCCTTGAGGGCGCTTTCGATCGTGAACACATTGGTCATCGCCAAGGCCAACGCCGCCAACCACGCGCCCAGCAACAGCCGCGGCACATCATCCCAGAACAGGCTCAGCGTAAGCAGAGCAGCGAGCAGATGGCCGATAGTTCTGGTGGTCGATGTGCCTTGCAGCTCACGGTATTGCAGCACGCGCAAACGCGCCCAATCCCCTTCACTGGGGTCTGCAAAGCCAACAATCTCCAACGCTCCAAGCCGGAGCGGCAGAGTGGGCAGTCCGGAAAAGTCTTCAGCCACGTGCCCGCGATAAGGGCCAAGCGTTAGTTTCGGGTAAAGCCTCCGAAGGATTGCGGGACTTTATTCGACAGTAACGGACTTGGCCAGATTGCGCGGTTGATCCACGTCGGTGCCCTTGGCGCAGGCGACGTGATAGGCCAGCAATTGCACCGGCACGGCATAGACCAAGGGCGCGATAAGCGGGTGGACCTTGGGCATTTCGATCGTGGCGAGGCAGCCCGCGCCCGCCTCGGCGAGGCCTTCCGCATCCGAAATCAGCACGATCTTGCCGCCGCGCGCGCGCACCTCCTGCATGTTGGAGACGGTCTTTTCGAACAGAGGCCCCGATGGCGCAATCACGATCACGGGAACGGCCTCGTCGATCAGCGCAATCGGCCCGTGCTTCATCTCGCCAGCAGCATAGCCCTCGGCATGGATATAGCTGATTTCCTTCAGTTTCAGCGCGCCTTCCAGCGCCAACGGAAAGTCCGGACCGCGCCCCAGATAGAGCACATCGCGCGCCGGGGCGATCAGGTGGGCCATGGCCTTGATCTCGGCATCATGCTCCAGCGCCAGATTGAGGCTGGCGGGGGCTTCGAGCAGATGGGTGACGATCTCGGCCTCTTCCGCGGCGTTCATACGGCCTTTCTTGACCGCGAAATGCGCGGCGAGAGCTGCCAGCACGGCAAGTTGGCAAGTGAAGGCCTTGGTGCTGGCAACGCCGATTTCGGGCCCCGCATGGGTCGGCAGCAGCAGATCGGCCTCGCGCGCCATTGTGCTGGTGGGGACGTTGACGACAACCGCAATCGTCTGCCCTGCGGCCTTGCAATGGCGCAGCGCGGCCAAAGTATCGGCCGTTTCGCCGCTCTGGCTGATGAACAGGGCCAGGCCGCCTTCAGGCAGGATCGGATCGCGATAACGGAACTCGCTGGCGAAATCGATGTCCACCGGCACGCGCGCGAAAGCCTCGAACCAGTATTTGGCGACCATCGCGGCATAATATGACGTGCCACAAGCGACGATGGTGATGCGGTCAATCGCGGAGATATCGAAGTCAATCTGCGGCAGCGCCACCTGCCGTTCGAGCGGCCTGAGGTAGCTCCGCAGAGTCTGCGCCACCACGGTCGGCTGCTCGAAGATCTCCTTTTGCATGAAGTGGGTGTAATTCCCCTTCTCGATCGCCGCTGCACTGGCGCCCGATGCGACGACGGGCCGTTCGACCAGAGCATTGTTGGCGGCGTGGATTTCGATTGTGTCGCGCTTGGCGACCACCCAATCACCTTCTTCCAGATAAATGATCCGTTGCGTGAGGGAGGCGAGCGCAAGCGCGTCTGATCCCAGATAGTTCTCGCCCTCACCCAGCCCCACCACCAGCGGCGAGCCGAGCCTTGCGCCGATCAGCAGATCGGGATGGTTGCGAAAAGCGATGGCCAGCGCAAATGCCCCGCGCAGGCGCGGCAGCACTTCGGCCACGGCCTCTTGCGGGGACTTGCCGGCTTCCACCTGTTCCGAAATCAGATGCGCCACCACCTCGCTATCGGTTTCGCTTTCAAACTTGCGCCCGCGTGCTTCCAACTCGGCCCGCAGCGAGGAAAAGTTCTCGATGATGCCATTGTGGACGATGGCCACGTGATCGGTCGCGTGCGGGTGGGCGTTGCGCGCGGTTGGCGCGCCGTGGGTGGCCCAGCGGGTGTGGGCAATGCCGACCAAGCCGGGCGCAGGATTGCCGCCCACTTCGCGCACCAGATTGGCCAGCTTGCCCTCGGCCCGGCGGCGCACCAGCTGGCCTTCGTGCAAGGTGCAAATGCCCGCTGAGTCATAGCCGCGATATTCCATCCGCCTGAGACCATCGATCAGCCTGTCTGCCACCGGCTGCTTGCCGACAATTCCGATAATTCCACACATGATCTAGGCCTCTGGTTTAACGATGTAGGGAACGCGGATGCCGGGCATCTCTGCCGGGAAATCCTTGGTGTTCCGGGTAACAAGGATCCGACCGGAAACCTGTGCCGAAGCAAGGATAATTGCGTCAGGCGATTTCAGGGATTTGCGCTGATGCCGCAAGGCCGCCGCGCGCCGGGCAATTTCCTCGTCGATCTCGCTCATTGAAAAGAAGCGAAGAAACTCCTCGGTAGCCACCGCTGCGCCTTCGGGAACGCCCGACATAACTTCGATCCAGGTCATGCGGCTGATCCACGCTCGCGTCGCATTTTGCAGTTCCGCCCATGCGGCTGGTCGGTTGTGGAGCATATCGATCACGATGTTGGTGTCGAAGAAACGTTCACTCACGCTGCGCGGCGCCGCTTCTTCGGTGGATCGAAGGCGCCAACTTCGGGCCACTCCCCGCGCAGTTGGCGTTCGTATTCAAGGCCATCGATAGTGGAACCATGCCGTTCCCAGAGGCCGAAAAACTTTTCGATTCCGGCCTTATCCTCACCTTTGCGAAAAGCGGCGATGGCATCGCGCAACACCTGAGCACGCGACTTCTCTTGCTCGGCAGCGATCTGGTCGAGCCATTTGATATCTTCATCGGGCAGGTCTGCAAGGATGCGGGTCATAGTGATATACTGATATCATATCATGATATCATGTCAAGCGCGCACGACCCCGGCAAACACCGCCGGATCGGCCGCATTGACGATCATCACCCCCATTCGCAGCTCATCACCATCAATCCGATAAGGCACCAGCACCATCCGGCTGTGCCCCGGCGCTTCGAGATGCACGCTGAGCGCGGTGGTATACCCGGCGCCCAGCTCGGCCTCTCCTGCCTGCACCGCAGCCACTGTCGCCACCGCCAGCAGCTCGCCGTTGCGCGCTTCTTTGGCCACGGTATCCTGCGACTGGGCATAGATCTCGTCGAGCGGCAGCTCGCTGTCTTCATCGACAAAGCGGATGAAGTCGATATCCCCCTGCATCGGCGCGCGCGTCACGAACGGGATCAGCCGATTTCCCTGGGCCAGCTGCAAAAATGCAAATTCGCGGGCGAGTTGCAGGACCAAGGCAAGCTGTTCGTCGGTTGCGGCAACGGTCATTTTTTCAACGCCTCTTTCTTCTTCTTCATCGCATCGTGAAACCGGTCGGCCCAGCCGGGTTTGACCAGTTGTTCGGCCCGCACCATCCGCAGCTCGCCATCGGCCACGTCGCGCGAAACCGCGCTGCCTGCGGCCACGATCGCATCGACACCGATCCTGACCGGGGCGATCAGCGATGAATTGGAGCCGATGAAGGCCCCGGCACCGATCTCGGTCCGGTGCTTGAAATAGCCGTCATAATTACACGTAATCGTGCCCGCGCCGATATTGGCCCCGGCCCCAACGCTGGCATCACCCAGGTAGCTGAGGTGGCTGGCCTTGGCCCCTTCACCCAGAGTGGCGTTCTTGATTTCGACGAAATTGCCGACTTTGGCCCCGGCTTGCAGCACCGCGCCGGGCCGCAGCCGGGCAAAGGGGCCGACTTCTGATCCTGCGGCCAGTTTGGCGCCTTCCAGATGGCTGAAGGCCCGGATGCGGACGTTATCAGCCACCGACACACCAGGGCCGAACACCACATTCTGCTCCACCAGCACATCGCGGCCAAGATCGGTATCGTGGCTGAAAAACACCGTGTCGGGCGCCAGCAGCGTAACCCCGCCCGCCATCGCCTTGTCGCGCCGCAACCGCTGAAAGCGAGCTTCCGCATCGGCCAGCTCTCCCCGACTGTTGATTCCGGCCACTTCGTCGGGATTATTGACCATCACCACGGCGGTGGGAATATCGGCGGCAATCGCCACATTGACGATATCGGGCAGGTAGAATTCGGCTTGGGCATTATCATTGCCAACCGCGCCCAGCAGAGTGAACAGGATATCGCCGCGCACCGCCATCAGGCCCGAATTGCACAACGGAGACTCGCGTTCTTCCGGCGTCGCGTCCTTGAATTCGACCATCTTGGTAATGCGGTCACCATCGGCCAGAATCCGGCCATATTGGCGCGGCTCCCACGGCTTGAAGCCCAGCACCACGACCGCGGGGGCATCCTCGCCGTGCAGCCGCTTGACCATCATCCGCATGGTATCGGCCCGCACAAACGGCACATCGCCATACATGATCAGCACATCGCCAACGAAGCCGTCGAGCGCCTCGCGGCACTGCAACACCGCATGGCCGGTGCCGAGCTGCTGATCCTGCGCGGCAAAGGCCACGCGCTTTGCCAACCGCTCCTCCAGCTGCTCGCGCGCCTCACCCACCACCACCACGGTACGTTGCGGCGACAGGTGGCCGACCTCATCGAGCAAATGCTCGATCATCGACTTGCCGCCTATCTCGTGCAGCACCTTGTGGCGCTGGCTGTTCATCCTGGTGCCCTTGCCCGCAGCAAGGATAATGACGGCGATGGATCGCTCGGCGATGGGGGGGGCGGCTTGGCTCATGGAAACAGGCCATGCCACCAAATCATTGCAGATTCCACAGCATCGCGCCACAGGACGCGGCCATGGACACATTTCCCTTCCAGATCGTCGGTTTTGACCTTGATGGCACGCTGGTGGATTCGGCGCTGGATATCGGCCCGGCGGTGAACCTGGCGCTGCGGGCGGCGGGGCGCGCCGAGGTTTCGCTCGACGATACAAGGGCGATGATCGGTGGCGGCACGCGGGTGACGCTGGAGCGCGCGCTGAAGGTGACCGGCGGGCCGCTGAATGCGGCTGCGTTCGAGCATTATCACACGGCTCTGCTCGATCACTACACCGCCAACATCACCACCAAGACCCGCCCCTATCCCGGCTGCATCGCCGCGCTGGATGCGCTGGCAGAGCGCGGTTGCCAGCTGGCAGTGGTGACGAACAAGGCCGAATATCTCGCCCGTCTGCTGCTCGAAGAACTGGAGCTGACGCCGCGCTTCGCCAGCATCGTCGGTGGTGACACATTAGGCCGCGAACGGGCCAAACCCGCGCCTGACCTGATCTTCGAGACAATCGCCCGATGCGGCGGCGGCAGCTTCGCCATGGTCGGCGATTCCAGCTTTGACGTGCGCGCCGCGCGCAGTGCCGGCGTGCCCGTGGCAGCTTTCAGCTTCGGCTATCACGATATGCCCCCGGCAGACCTTGGCGCCGATGTGCTGCTGGATCATTTTGACGAGCTTGTGGGGGCGCTGGAACGGATAGGCTGACGCTCTTGCCAAGCCATTCCAGAGCAGGTATCACTGTTTTGGGACTGTCTGTAAACGCAAACCAAGGATTGCGCCATGAATGTCCTGACCGCCTGCCGCGAAGGCCCGTTACGCACCTTCCAAAGCCTAATCATCCTTGGGCTCGCCGGGCTGCTAATTTACTATCATACCATTATGCTCAATGATCTCGCCAATGGTCGCGGGCTGAGCAGCGATGCGACCTACAACACGATTCAGGGGACCTTGCGCTTTGCCATCATTGCCAGTCTGGCGGGGGTGGTGCTGGGCAAGCGCCAAGCGCTTTGGGCGATGTGGTTCAGTATTTCCGCCCTCATCGCCACCCAGTATTGGGGCCACTTCGGGAACGTACCGGTCGAATTTGCCGCTGGCAGGCACTCGCTTTCCTACCTCAAGGGCTTTATTATCCCATCCATCATCACGACCGCCTTCCGTTATTGCAGGGACCGAGACTAGTTCTCGACTGCCTTCAACAACCTCCGCTCCATCACCGCCAGCACATTGGCCAGTTCGTGGCCGCGTTTGAGCACCTGGCCGTGTTCACCAAACAGCGCCCACATGCCCTGCTTGTTCCTCAGCGCCGGGCGCTTTTCAAGGCGCATCTGGGGAACGTCGGCGGTGCGACGGAAAGCGGCGAAGCAGGCGTAGTCGCGGGTGAAATCCATCGCATAATCGCGCCATTCGCCCGCGGCGACCATCCGCCCATAGAGATCGAGGATGCGCGCCAGTTCGGTCCGCTCAAAACCGATTTGAGATGCGTAAAGCTGGCCGGGAAAGGCAACGACCGTTGGCCCAGACCCCGAATGCTGCATCAGGCGTTGGTGCCACTCTTGCGCTGGCGAACAGCAGGTGCACGCAGCGCGGCAACTTCGGCCTTCAGCGCCACCAGCTCGCGCTCCAACACCTCGATCCGCGAGTAATCCGGCTCACACGGTTCGTCGCAGGGCGTGCCATAGGGGATGAATTCGCGCAGCCAGGTTTCGGCCGGGACCAGCGTCGAGCGGGCCTTGAGGCCGACCATGGTTGCGCCTTCGGGCACATCATCGGTCACCACCGCATTGGCCCCCACCCGCGCCCGCAGGCCGACCGTAATCGGGCCGATCACCTGCGCGCCTGATCCGATGATCACATTATCGCACAAGGTGGGATGGCGCTTGCCGCCCACGCCATTGGTGGGATTGGTGCCGCCCAGCGTAACACACTGATAGATAGTGACATTATCGCCTATCTCAGCCGTCTCACCGATCACCGTAAAGCCATGGTCGATGAAGAAGTTCTTGCCGATCCTGGCCCCGGGATGAATGTCGATTGCTGTCAGCCAGCGGCTCCAGTGGTTGACCAGCCGGGCGAGGAAATACAATTCGCCCACAAACAGCCAATGCGCCACGCGGTGATAGGCCAGCGCCCAGACGCCGGGATAGAGCATGATTTCCCAGCGCGAACGCGGCGCGGGATCGCGCGCATGGATGGAATCCAGATAGGCTGTCAGGCGCTCAAACATTGCAATTGGGTTTCCCACCAAAACCTTTTCAAAGCAAGCGCGGCTCTTCCGGGCCGTGCAACGCTTCCAGCGCCGCGCGCCAAATTCCCAGCAAAGGTGGGGACTTTCGCTCCAGACTCAAGCGATCAATCATCGCCACCAGCCGTTCCAGATCGGCAGCCGCGCGGCTGGCGCGGGGGATGAGGTAATCCGCCGCATCCGGCCCCAGCACCAGCCCGCGCTCTGCCGCCAGCGACACCAGCAATTCAGCCGCCATGGCATCATCGGGCATACCGATCTCAAGCTGCAACGCTGACCCCATGCGCGAACGCAAGTCGGGTAACGTGATATTCCACGGCGGCTCCCCGCTGACCACCAGCAGCGGCGTTCCGCTTTCCTGCGCGCGGTTCCAGCGATGGAACACCTCGTCCTGCGGCAGCAGTTGCGCATCATCGAGCGCATCGCCTTTTCCGCTGGCGGCAAACCAGCGCGCCAGTAGCGATTTTCCCGAGCGTGGCCCTCCTGTGAGCACGGCGGTGCCAAAGGGCCAGCTTTCGGGCCGGGCCAGCGCTTCGGCCACGTGCCTGTTGCCTGCGCCGATCACGATCCGCGCCGGGCCGCTGGCGGCAGCTGTCAAAGGCAGGGCGATTTGAGACATAAAATAACCCGCGCCCTTAGCGCGAAATGGCGAGCGCGTTGTTGCCCACGATCACTTGCCAGCCAGCCGCCCGCAGTGCCGCCGCCAGGCCCGCCAGATCGCCGGCATAGTTGACCTGAACCACCGAGGTGCCGCCAATCGCCGTGCTCGTCACCGCCAGCCCGCGCACGCCCGCTGCGCCGCGAATCCCGCTCAGCGCCCCGTCAAAAGCGCGGCCATCGGGCGTGGCGACCTGCACGGTAATCGCATTGACACTGGGCGCCTGCACTGGTTGCGTGCCCGGATCGGCGCTGTTGGTGCCCGTCACGGCTCCTGCCGCCCCAGTCTGTTCGCCAGATTCGGCCAAGCGGCCCTGTTCCAGCAGCGCGCGGATTGCCGGGCTGATTTCGACCGTATCGAGCGACAAGGTGGGATCGGGCCGCAACTTGCCCTCGGCCAGCGCGCGGCCGAAGATTTCATCAAACCGCACCACCGCCCGATTGAGCATCTCGGGCAATTGCGCCGCGCTGTCCGCCCGCAGCGAAAACTCATCGAGCAAGCGGTTGTCGGGGCCGAAGCGGGCGGTGAAATGGCCTTCCACCGGGCCGCCGGGCCATGAATATTCCAGCCGCGCAATCGGCACCAGCACGTCGGCGGCGCTGAACTGATCGAGCACATTGTTCCACCACGCACGGCTGCGACGCCCGGTCTGGCCATAGGTCAGCAACAGCGATTCGCCGCCCGCACCCGATGGGCGGACATAATCGATGGTCGAGCTTCCGAAAT
>CAMDSM010000027.1 GCA_945906905.1 Altererythrobacter xiamenensis
AGCAAGGGCTGGGCCTTGGGGGTTCAGCCTTCGCGCGCCTTGAGCATGTCGAGCGCGACGTCGACGATCATGTCCTCCTGCCCGCCGACCATCTTGCGGCGGCCCAGCTCGACCAGGATCGCCCGCGTATCGAGGCCGTGTTCCTCGGCGGCCTTTTCGGCATGGCGCAGGAAGCTGGAATAGACCCCGGCATAGCCGAGCGTCAGTGTTTCGCGGTCCACCCGCACCGGGCGGTCCTGTAGCGGACGGACCAGTTCTTCGGCCGCATCCATCAGCGCGAACAGATCGCAGCCGTGGTTCCAGCCATAGCGATCGGCGGCGGCGATAAACACTTCGAGCGGGGCATTGCCCGCGCCTGCGCCCATGCCGGCAAGGCTGGCATCGACCCGGATTGCGCCGTTCTGGACCGCAACGATCGAGTTGGCGACGCCCAGCGACAGGTTGTGATGCGCGTGGACGCCGCGCTGGGTTTCGGGCTTGAGCACGCGGTCGTAAGCTTGGCAGCGCGCGGCATAGTCATCCATGTTCATCGCGCCGCCGCTGTCGGTGACATAGACGCAATGCGCACCGTAGCTTTCCATCAGCAGCGCCTGTTGGGCCAGCGCATCGGGTTCCGACATGTGGCTCATCATCAGGAAGCCGGAGACATCCATGCCCAGGTTGCGCGCCGCTTCGATGTGTTGCCTGGAGACGTCGGCCTCGGTGCAATGCGTGGCGATCCGAACCGAGCGGACACCCAACTCGTAGGCCCGCCTCAAGTCATGCACTGTGCCGATTCCGGGCAGCAGAAGTGTGGTGAGCACCGAGTGTTCGAGCACTTCGGCCACCGCACCAATCCAGTCCCAATCAGTGTGCGCGCCGAACCCATAGTTGAAGCTGGACCCCTGCAAGCCGTCGCCGTGGGCGACTTCGATGGCGTCGACCTTAGCCCGGTCGAGCGCGCGAGCGATGGCCTGCACATGGCCCAGCCCATACTGGTGGCGGATCGCGTGCATGCCATCGCGCAAAGTGACGTCCTGGATATAGAGCTTCTGGCTCATGGGATCGAAGGTCATGCTGCCATCCTTTCAGCGATACGCTCTGCTGTGCGCAGAGCTGCCGAGGTCATGATGTCGAGATTGCCGGCATAGGCAGGCAGATAATGCGCCGCGCCTTCGACCTCGAGGAAGACCGAAACCTTGAGCCCGGTGAACTCGGTCTTGCCGGTTTCGGCCATCTCGGGAATGTGCAGCGGGCGGTTCGATCCGATATGCTCGAACTGCACCGCCTGCTTCAGCCGGTAGCCGGGGACGTAGGTTTTCACCTCCGCGACCATAGCCTCGATGCTCTGGCGGATAGCGTCCTGATCTGCCTCATCGCACAGGCAATAGACGGTATCGCGCATGATCAGCGGTGGTTCTGCCGGGTTGAGCACGATGATCGCCTTGCCGCGCGTTGCCCCGCCGACATCGACGATGGCCTGGCTGGTGGTTTCGGTGAACTCGTCAATGTTGGCGCGCGTTCCCGGGCCTGCACTCTTCGAGGCAATCGAGGCGACGATTTCGCCGTAATGAACTTTGGCAACGCGGTTGATTGCGGCCACGATCGGGATCGTCGCCTGCCCACCGCAGGTCACCATGTTGACGTTGGGCGCATCAAGGTGCTCAAGCCCGTTGACTGGCGGAATGACATAGGGCCCGATCGAGGCCGGGGTCAGGTCGATCACCCGCTTACCGTGGGCCTGCAAAACCGCATCGTGATGCTGGTGAGCGCCCGCCGACGTGGCATCAAACACGATTGTGATGGCGGCAAATTCGGGCATGGCAACCAGCCCGTCGATACCCCCGGCGGTGATGGCAACGCCCATCCGTTCAGCCCGCTTGAGGCCATCGGACTGGGCGTCGATACCGACGAACGCACCCATTTCCAGCGTCTTCGACAGGCGCATGATCTTGATCATCAGATCGGTGCCGATATTGCCCGATCCGATGATGGCTACTTTAGTCTTTGGCATGGGATTCAAGCCTTTGTGTAGGTAAAGCTGGCTTCGCCAAGGCCGCCGATTATCGCGCGGACATGGTCGCCAGGGTTAAGCGCCACCATCGGGCCGAGCGCGCCGGCCAGCAGGATGTCCCCTGCCTGCAGCGGTTCACCTCGGCGGGCGAGTGTCCGGGCCAGCCATGCGGCAGCATTGAGCGGATTGCCGAGCGCCGCTGCACCCATGCCGGTTGAGGCGGTCTTGCCATTGACGGTCATCGCCATCGCTGCGCCTTCAAGATCCAACCCAGCGAGCGGCAAACCGGCGTCAGCCAATACAAAGAATGCCGAGGAGCCGTTGTCGGCCACCGTATCAGCAAATGTGATCTTCCAGTCGGCAATCCGGCTATCGACGATCTCGATCGCGGCGTGGACAGTGGCCACGGCAGCCGCAACCATCTCCGGCGTCGTGTCAGGGTCGGGCAGGTCTTTCCCCAGCACGAAGGCAATCTCCGCCTCGGCCTTGGGCTGAAGCGCGCGGGCGGGATCGAGCGTCCCGCCATCGGCCACCGCCATGTCATCGAACAACACCCCGAAATCGGGTTGATCGACACCAAGCTGCGTCTGAACCGCCTTGGCCGTGAGGCCAGCCTTGCGCCCGACGATGCGGCGACCTTGCTCCTCCCAGAACCGGGTGTTGATCGTCTGCACCGCATAGGCACCGTCGGCATCAACCGGATCGAGTCCGTCGCGCAGTGGCGGTACAGCGCCGCGCGAATAGGCATCGCGCAACCGGCGGGCGAGATCTTCATGGGAGGGCGTGGTCATGGCTGTGATCCTCTCTGTCACAGTGGCTGATACGGCGCGATGGCGCTTGGCACCAGTGCCCAGCGCCGCTATCTTCTCACATTATGAGAGATGGCACGCCGCATATCCGCTCGCTCAAACGCACCTTGAGCATGCTGGAAGCCGTCATTGCCGACGGCGGGCGTGGCAGCGTGTCTGGCCTCGCCCGTCAGATCGGCATGCCGATGGCCACGGCGCACCGTCAGGTGACGACACTGGTTGCAGAAGGTTATCTTACGCCATCGGGTGGGGGGCGGCATGTTGCCGGTTCGCGGCTTTTGGGGTTGCTCCACCGGCTCGATGAGAAGCAGATTGTCGCCAATGTCGCGGCACCCTTGCTGCACCATCTGGCGGCGCGGGTGCGCAGCGTTGTCCAGCTCGGCACGTTCGAGAATGACATGGTAACGTATCGGGTCAAGACCGGGCACGGCGCGCGCGACCTGTTTACCCGCATTGACATGCAACTGGAGGCATATTGCTCGGGGATCGGTAAGGCGCTGCTGGCCCACCTGCCGCAGCATGAGCGCGAGGCCTATCTCGCGGGCGGGCCTTTTGTTGCGCTTACGGAACGCACCATCGTTGATCCTGATCGGTTGCGCGAGGAACTCGCTGCCGTTTTTGCTCGGGGTTACGCGATTGATGACGAGGAAATTGCACACGGCCTGCGCTGCCTGGCGGTCCCGCTGCGCAATAGCGATGGCACGGTGATCGCGGCGATTTCGGTGTCGCAGGCACTCTCGTCCCGTAATCGCCTGAACGATCCCGAATTGCTTCAGATGCTTACGGAAACAGCGTTGGCAATCGAGTCCGAAGCATTCGCCTGAGCCTGCGCCAGCAGACGGGCTTCACCGCCCATGCGAAGTTAGATGGCGCGGAGTACCTTGTGGATTTCCCATACCGGTTCGCCAAAGCTAATCGCGGCCAGTCGATTCATCGACGTAGCACGGCAAGCCAAGGTCTGCACAAGCGATATTGACTGCATGGGGCAAATATGACTAGATCGTACAAATAAGTCAGTCTCGGCACTGACGGTGGCCGTTCATGTTGGCGAGCCAGTTGGGAGAAAGCCCAAAACCCGACGTGCGCTGCCGCCGACGGTCGGCGGCAGCGAGGGTTCTATGCGTTCACAGGATACAAAGGGTGCCCAGCTTGCTCTGGTTGTCGGGCACACTGCAGGGATGATGGATATCGTTGCTCTGCCGTTATGGATTGGGGCACTTATTGCGGGTTATGGTTATTCGCCTGCGGCGGCTGGCGGCCTGGCCACGCTATTTCTTGGCGGTGTGGTCATCTCCAGCGTCTTGCTTTCACCGGTCTTCCACCGGCTTCCAGGCCGGTGGATGCCGACTGCGGGGTTCTTGATAAGTGCCGCGGCCTTGTTTGTCGTACAAACTCTGGAGAGCTATGTCGGGTTTGCCATCGGACATGCGATAGCCGGTCTGGCGACAGGCATTGCCATCTCGTTTGTTCACGGAACCATGGCCCGGACGATGAACCCACACAGGGTTTTTGCCATGGGCGGTTTGACTCTTGGTCTGTTCGCCGTTGTCTTTTTGTACACCGCTCCCACTCTTGTCGCGCGGAATGGGCCTTCTGCGCTTTTCTTGATCCTCTCGCTGGTGATGGCAGTTGGCGCGCTCGTAACCGCTGCGCTCTTTCCCAAGGGTGCGGAAAATGAGGACATTGTTTCCGACAAGGCCAAGTTTTCGCCGGCAGTCTGGTATGCGATAATCGGAATCATGTGCATGGCTTTGGTCCATGCGATGATGTTCTCCTTTGTCGAAAGAATTGGTGCCGACCGCGGGTATGCCCTTGGCATGATTCAGCGTGCCCTGGTGATCGCGGGTATCATTGCGGTGACTCCATCGATTTGTGCCGCATATCTGGAAACGAAAATATCGCCGATCCATGTGGCCCTGGCAGGTGCATTCCTCCAGGCAATCTTTGCCATAACTGTCTCATGGTCCAACACTTATGCCGCATATCTCGCAGGGACCATCGCGCTTCCCTTTATAATGCTGTTCACGCACACCTTCGTGTTCGGATACCTTGCTAGGATCGAGCCTACTGGTCGGGCGAATGCCGCGACACCTGCAATGAACATGACCGGATCGGCGACTGGTCCACTGCTTGGCGGAATTCTCGTTCAGACCAGCGGCTATCACGCGCTCGGCTTCGCAGCAGTCATACTCGGAACGCTTGCGATGATGTGCTATCTCGCTTCCCACAAACGGGTGGTTCATCAATGAAAAGCATGCAAATTCAGTTGCGAGATCGTCCAGGCAAAAACGGACCCAGTACTGCCAATTTCCAGAAGGCCGAAGTTGATATCGGCGAACCGGGCGACGGCGAAGTCCTGCTTGAAACGCTGTTTCTTTCGCTCGACCCCTACATGCGCGCGCGAATGTACGAAGGGGCAAACTATGCGGACTGCGTGAAGTTTGGTGATCCCATGCCGGGGGCAACAATTTCTCGTGTTCTGGCCTCGAAAAGTGCGGGTTTTCCAGCGGGAACTCTGGTTGAAAGTTGGCATGGTTGGCAAAGCCATCACATCGCCAAGACCAGTTCCTTGACACAAATTGACACAGGCGAACTGCCAATCACGACCTGGCTGGGCGCGTTCGGTCTTCCTGGTTTGACAGGTTATGGAGGGCTGCTGCGCTACGGGCGGCCACGTCGGGGGGAGGGCCCGGCCCCAAAATTGGCCCAGATCTGCTGCACTTTTTCTGTGTGGGAGCCTGTTTAGACTGTCGAATGATTCGTGGAACATAAAGAAATCAATAATTCGATCCGCGACACCACTTTGGTTCGATATGCATCACACCAATTCGATGGAGTGAGCCTCAAATGCCACGCCGAGGCTCTTGCAAACCGCGCCGAAGATCGCGGCGAGATTATCCATGCTGGGATTGCCCTTATCTGAGAGCATGCGGTGCAGGCTCTTGCTCGGGCGATTGGTCTCGATGGCCAAGTCTTCGAACCCGACCGAGGCGTTGACCAAGTCACGCAAGATTAGGCGAGCGACATGCGGCTCGCCATTGAGGAATGCAGTCGCAGCTTCGTCTAGCAGGGCCTTGGCGAAGGCAGGATCGCGTGCGGCGCGGTCTTTCACCGTTTCCTTGAAATCACGTGTCAGCGCCACCGTGCCTATCTCCTTGCCTTCTTTACCTTGGCCTTGCGGCCTTTGTATTCGTCTAGCAACACGCTCGCCTGCCTGATATCGGACTGTTGCCGCTTTTTGGTCCCGCCCACGAACAGGATAATTAACTGATCCCCGTCCTTGGTCACATAGAGCCGATATCCTGGTCCCCAATCAATCCGGTATTCGCCAAGCCCGCCGCCAATCCATTTGACGTTCGACAGGTTGCCCAGTTCAATACGGACGATGGCGGTTGCCACTTTCGCCGCAGCCTGAACATCGAGATCGTCAAACCAGACCCGGAACGGGCAGGACCCATCCTCGCGAACATATTCCTCAACAATCATACTACGTCACCATCGGTAACATATTCGTTACCTTCCGTCTAGGCTGCATCGGAATTTACCAGTGTTGCTGGGCTTTGCTCGAGGAGTGCCGCAATTGCTTCGCCGAGCTTGCGGGAGCTGGTGTCGCCTTTGGCGAACCGAGACTTCAAGGCTTGGAGGAGCTTTTGGTCCTCGGTCGTCAACGGTCCAGTGGTAGTTGCCTTGGGGGACAGCGCAGCCGCAATCTTCTTGCTGACGCGGTTGGCGGCCTTGCGCGAGGGCTCGTGCTGAATGTGCGCATAGATCGCCGTCGAACGCGGATTGGAGTGGCCAAGGATCGCGCCGGTCAAGGCCATGGCCTCGCCCGTCGAAATGGCGGTCGAGCCGATTGTGTGCCGAAGGGTGTGCGGCGTGACGCCAGGTAGCTCCGCCTTCTTGATTGCCCGTGCCCACGGCGTCTTGGTCCCCTGAAAATGTCCTTCGCCGGTATCGGCCGGAAACACGAAGTCGGAGCGTTCTGTCCGTTCGACCTGCTGGAGCAGGGTCAGTGCCGCCGCTCCCAGAGGACGCATCGAACGGCCGGTCTTGCTGTCTTCCAGTATCAGCATCCCGTTCTCAAAATCGACCTCATCCCACTTGAGTCCGGCGATCTCGTTGCGGCGGCAGCCGGTCAGTGCCCAAAGTCGGGCAATGTTGATCGCTTTGACGTTGGTGCCGTCCTGTTCCAATTCGTCGAGCGCACTGCCGAGCCGCCCCACTTCTTCCAGCGTCAGGAAACGGGTCTTCTGGCCATCGGTCTTGCGCACGGCGGCGTTCTCGACGGGATTACGCTCGACGATCTCGCTGCGCTTGGCGAAGCTGAACACCGCCGAAACATCGCGCACGACTTTACGGGCAGCGCCAGGACCGCCCTTGACGATGATGCGCTTCCGCGGGCCAATCTTCTCATTCTTGGCCGTCTTGCCTGCCTGGACATCAGCCACGAACCGTTCGATGTCGCCACTGCTCACGTCCTTCGCGCGGCGATTGCCGAGAAGGGGCAACACATGATGGCGGAGCCGGGCCAGCGTATATGCCGGGGTCTATTCCAGCTTCCTGCGCCATGCCGAAAGGGCCGCCGAGGAACACGGCCTTGATACCCGCACCATCCTGGTCGAGCTTGGCCGCCGCAAGATGGTCGGCGGGCAGGAGGACATGATCGTGGACGTCGCTCTGGATTTGGTTCGAGGTAGTGGTTAGAGTCTTTCCACACGGAATTTGCTCGAAAGACCACGAGTTGCCAATTCGCATCATCATGCGACGAAGCGGTTACATCAGTCGGCGCCGAGATATCGCGGACATGCAGCCTCGCCCATCCACACCCCCAACCAAGAGTGTTGCTCAAAAACCGGATAGCTGCGGGTCGATGTGTTGGGGTCAAAGTGCTTGAACCGGGCACTTCGAGGCAAATTCTTTGATCATTAAGGAGCAGTCCATGACACATGCATCGCACCGCGCAGCCTTCTAGTTTTCCAAGTGGAAGTGGCGCGTGTCGGTGTGTACAGCGATCTTCGAGCCCGAAAGCGCTACCGTCCGTTCGCTGCGCCAACACCCCAAGCAGGTCGGGATCAATAAGGTGCGGCGTGCTTATGCCTGAGGTTTCCTCTCAAAATGGCGCTCGCGCGGATCAACCATATGCTAGCAAAAACGCCAAAAACTATGGACGCCAATCGGTGCAATGTGAGGCGGTTTGGCAAAAAAACAAATACTTGTTTTTTTGCCTTTGAGGATGCATCATACCCGGATATTGAGCTGACAGAATCAGGCTTTCCAGGAGAAAATGTGTGGGTAGGCTTTCAGGCAAGACGGCGATCATCACGGGCGCAGCGCAGGGCATGGGTGAAGAGCACGCGAAGGCATTTGTTGCCGCTGGTGCCAAGGTTATTCTGACCGACATCAACGAAGAAGCCGGAAAGGCGCTCGCTGATAGTCTTGGGTCGGATGCCATGTTCATCAAGCATGACGTTGCCAAGGAAGCCGATTGGGCCAAGGTCGTGGCCGAGGGCGAGGCGCGGTTTGGCCTGGTCAATGTGCTGATCAACAATGCCGGGGTTATCGGCAAGATCGCTGCCACAACGGATTTCACCGAGGAAGATTTCAATTTCGTCTGCAACATCAACCAGCTTGGTGTATTTCTGGGCATGAAGGCGGTCATCCCCTCGATGATCAAATCTGGCGTTGGTTCGATTGTGAACATCTCCTCGATCGCCGGGCTTGTCGCGATTTATGGTTCGCCCAATCTGGCCTATGTCGGCAGCAAATTCGCTGTTCGGGGCATGTCGAAGCAGATCGCGGTTGAATATGGAAAGCAGAACATCCGCTGCAATTCGATCCATCCCGGCTATATCCGCACCCCGATGATGGCGGCGGCTACCGATGAAGATGGCGGCGAAGCGACCAGCATGATCCCACTCGGCCGACTGGCAGAATGTTCGGAAGTTTCCAACCTGGCGATCTTCCTGGCTTCGGATGAATCCTCCTTCATCACCGGCACAGAGCAGGTGATTGACGGCGGTATGACGGCGGTCTGATCTGGGACGCTGACCGTTGAACATAACTGCGGCGCCTTGCTCGGGTGCGGCGGTTGACTGAGCCAAGGGGCCTTGATTGCCGCTCTGATTCAGCAGCACACGTTTATTTGTTCGATGATTTGAAAAAAGGAATCGTCAAAATGACACAAGAATCATCTGGCTGCCCGGTTGATCCTGAGACAACGCCCGAAGCCCTGATTGAGCGATTTGGCCGCGATCTGGTCAACGATTTTGATCTCGACGATCCGGCATTCAACACAAATTTTGATGAGACCCTGAACTTCATGGTCCGCAAATGCCCGGTCGTGCACTCGAAAGTCGGCCGGGGGTATTATCTGATCAATACCCAGGACGATGTGCGCGCCGCGGCGCAGAACTGGAAAACCTTCAGCAGCGCCAAAGGCTATATGCCCAACCGCCCAGAAGGCCTGCCCTATCTGATGCCGGAAGAAAGTGATCCGCCGATCCACACTGCTTGGCGACGGGTGCTCAATCCGCATCTCAGCCCGAAAACCTGCCTTGGCTATGAACAGGCGGTGCGTGACGATGTGGATGCGCTGATCGACCAGTTCTTTGACCGGGGGACTTGCGAATTCATCAGCGAATTCGGCGCGCTGTTGCCCGGCTGGGCGTTTTTCAAGAACGTGCTGGGTGTGCCGATTGACGATCTCGCCATGCTGGTAAACGGCGTGGAAGAAGGCACCTTTTCGCTCGACATGGAAGAGCGCGGGCGGAAATTCGGCGAGGTTTTCGCCTATCTCGACGCGCATCTTAAATGGCGGTCCACCCAGCCAGCGCGCGGCGATCTGATCGATACGATCCTGGCCGGGGTGACTTACGAGGACGGCACGCAATCGCCGTGGGAGCACAAGGTCAGCATCCTGGTCGATCTGACATTTGGCGGCATTGCCACCACCACATTCGTGCTGGGTTCGGCGATCCACCATCTCGCCACGCATCCTGACCAGTTGCAGCTGCTGCTCGATGATCCCTCGCTGATCGAGAATGCGATCGAGGAATATGCGCGTTTCTACCCGCCGGTGGTCGCGCTTGGCCGCACGACAACCGCCGATGTCGAAGTCGCTGGGACAACGATCAAGGAAGGCGAATTTGTCATGCTCGCCTATGCCTGCGCCTCGCGCGATCCGCGCCATATGGACGAGCCTGAAAAAATCGACCTGGCGCGCGAAGGCATCCCGCATTCGACCTTCGGGGTTGGCCCGCATCGCTGCATTGGATCGAACCTGGCCCGCATCGAATTGACCGCATCCTTGGAAGGCTGGCTGCGCCGCATTCCGTCATTCCGCGTCAAGCCGGGCGGCGAACCGACTTATGTGACGGGCTTCCTGCGCTCGATGCGCACGCTGCATCTGGAGTGGTGATGGCATGAGCAGGCTGGCCCCGCAATTTTCCGATTACAAGGATCGGTATCGCAATGTTGCACTGGAGCGCGGCGAGGATGGCGTGCTGCTGGTGCGGCTTCACACCAAGGGCGGTCATTTCGTCTGGAGCGAGGAAAGCCACGAGGAGCTGGGCTATCTGTTCGCTGACATCGGCGGAGATCGGGGCAACCGGGTTGTGGTGCTGACCGCGACTGGTGATGCCTGGTGCGAGGAAATCGACTTCGCCAGCTTCAAGCTGAACAACCCCGCCGAATGGGACCACACCTTCTATGACGGGCGCAAATTGCTGAACAATCTGCTCGCGATTGAAGTGCCGATCATCTGCGCGGTCAACGGTCCGGCGCGTTTTCACCCGGAAATCCCGGTGATGTCAGACATCGTCGTGGCATCGGACACGGCGGTGTTTCAGGATGCACCGCATTTCATGGGCGGCATCGTTCCGGGTGATGGCGCGCATGTCGTCTGGACCCATCTGCTCGGTCCCAACCGCGGGCGCTATTTCCTGCTGATGGGGCAGGAGATCTCTGCCGCGCAGGCGCTGGATTATGGCATTGTCGGCGAAGTTGTGGCGCCCGATCAGGTGGTCGACCGCGCGCTGGAAATTGCCCGCAAGTTTGCTGGCAACACCGATCTGACGCTGCGCTATTCGCGCGTGGCGCTGACGCAGCGTTACAAACGGCTGATGGATGAAGGGCTGAGCCTTGGTCTGGGGCTGGAGGCACTGGCGGCGATTGATTTGCTGGCGGGCCTCAAGCAATAGTGCTTCACAAATTGAATGAGTTGGAGGGTGTGAAATGAAGGTCCATATTGATGCAGAGCTGTGCACCGGACATGGGCGGTGCGCCAAATATGCCCCCAATGTTTTCCGCCTGAGCGACGAGGACGGCTATAATGCCGATCGCGGGGCGACCATCGAGGTTCCCGCTGGTGAGGAAAAGAACGCCGCAATGGGCATCAAGAGCTGCCCCGAACGCGCCATAACGGTGGTTGAAGAGTAAAGGGACGATACATGAGCAGCTCGATATTCATGGCGCTGACGAACAGCATTTCGGCCGACCGCGATGCGGAATATAACCGCTGGTATAACGAAGTTCACGCCAACGACCTCCTCTCGCTGCCGACAATGCGTTCACTGGTGCGCTACCGCGCGGTGCAGCAGATTACCCCTGGTGGTGGTGAGCCGTTCCACAAGTATCTGGCGATCTACAATGTCGACGATCCCCGGGCGGCCTATCAGGCGCTGCTGGAGCGGCGCTCGACCTTCACCATGACCGATGCGATTGCTGACCCGCTGCTGGTCAGTTACGAACCGATCTTCGAAAAATTCGTCAAATAGACAATCCTGCCTGCGGATATAACTCATAGCTGTGATGATAGAAATCCCGACAAGCGCCGACGTTTTTCCGGTCGTGTTCGATGAAAAGATTCGTTTCAGCGACACGGATCGGCAGGGTCATGTCAACAATGTTTGTTTCTCGTTCTTTTATGAAGCGGGGCGTGCTGCCGTTGTACTTGATCAGGAAGGTCTGCTCGACCCTGATTGCTTTTTCGTGATTGTCAGCACCACGATCAATTTTGTCGGGGAATTGCATTATCCCGGCACGGTGGCGGTTGCGGGCGGCATCGAACGGGTCGGGCGAAGTTCCATTTCAGTGCGCCAGGCGCTGTTTCAGGATGGCCGCTGTGTTTCGCATTCGTTCAGCACTATGGCGCAGGTTAATATGCTGACCCGCAAGTCGCAGACGCTTTCCGAAAGCGCGCGCAAGATATTCACTGGCCTGACCTTGAGCGGCACTGAAACGCACCAAAGCCGCAGTTAATCCCACAGATCGGCATCTTCCACGATCAGGATCGCCACCTGCACATGGCCATGCATCCGGTCAATATGGCCTTGCCCCGTGCGGTCTTCGGCCAGGCAGATGTCGCCTTCGTAAAACACCTCAAGCGCGCCCTCACCGCCGCCGGTTTCCAGTTCAAGCGCGCCCGACAGGACAATAACCAGATTGTTGACGATCTCGGGATGCCAATCGATGATGGTGTCCGCAGCCATGCCGATAAAGCGCAGGCCGATCAGCGGCGTGACTTCGCTCCATTGGCCGGGAGGGGCAAACAGATTGTCGAATGGCCGGAAATAGGACTTGTCATCCGCGCCTTTGAACATCCGCTGCACATTGCTGGCGGGGCCACTGCGTATTGCCTGCGTGGCCGTGTGGGCGGGGCGGGCGCGATCTCCGGGCCAGTCTGCGGGCACCAGCACTTGCAGCAGGCGGCAGTCACCAGCAGTGGTGAAAAATTTCTCCAAATCCTCGCCACAGGACAGGAACAGATCGCCCGGCCCAAGTTGCAGCCGCCCGCGATTGGCGGTTTCAACTTCAAGGCCGCCTGAAATGACGAAGGTCAGCAGTGGCCCGGCCAGCCCGAACAGAGCAACGTGGCGGTCCGGGTCACACTGCAGACTGCGCACACCGCCCGATGGCGCGAAGGCCTCAGCCAGCGCCAGACCTTCGCCGCGCGCGCGGGAGCGGAAGGGTTCAGGATCGATGATGCCGGAAACCTGCGGCATTCGCAGGGGAAGGTCATAGGCGCAGCATTGCGCGCCGGGTTCCAGGACAAAGTGGAGCGATTGCATTGACGCAGCGGGCTCAGCTCTGGTCCTGATTGTACCGCGGCTCGCGCTTTTCCAGTGCCGCGTTGACCCCTTCGCGCAGGTCGTCGCTATAGGTCATGGTGGCGACGCCCCAGAAGCTGTTGTTCATCGACGTCAGCAGATCCATATGCCAGCTCTGCCGCAACTGTTGCTTGGTCGCTTCGAGCGCCAGGCGTGGGCGCTCCGCGATCCGGGCGGCGAGCGCCACAGCTTCGGGCAGCAGGTCTTCAGGCGCCACCACCTTGTTGACCAGACCGATTTCCAGCGCGCGCTGGGCATCGAGCAAATCGCCAGTCAGCGCCATTTCGGCGGCCAGCCCGCTACCCACAAGACGCGGCAGGAAATAGGTTCCGCCATTGCCCGGATTCAGCCCCAGCTTGATATAGGTTTCGCCCATCTTGGCGCGGCTGGAGGCGATGCGGATATCGCAGGCCAGCGCAAGATCCAGCCCGCCCGCCGTCGCCCCGCCATTGATCGCCGCGATGACCGGAAGGCGGCACGAAGCGAGCTTTTGTGTTACCGGGAACAGCACCCGCGCGTTATAGGGTTCCTGCGTACGCGCATGGTCTTCTTCCAGATAGCGCTTGAATTCGACCAGATCGGCCCCGGCGCAAAACTGCTTGCCCGCCCCTGTCACCACCAGCACCCGCACCGAAAAATCCGTATCCAGCGCGGTCAGCGCGTGCATCAGATCGGCCGCCATTTCGGGCACCACGCCGTTGCCACGATCGGGCCGGTTGAGCGTGATCAAGGCTACGCCATCGGCGGGACGTTCCACAATGATCGTTTCGTAATTCATCGTTACAATCCTGACCCTAGAGCCGCTCAAGGATGGTCGTTATGGCCAAGGCATAAGAATTGTCGAGCCAGCCACCACCATTCACGCTCATACCGATCCGCGCATTGGCAACTTGTCGTGCCCCGGCATTGCCGCGCAGCTGCGTAACCAGTTCGAATATCTGGGCGCAACCAGTCGCCCCCAGCGGGTGCCCGCGACTGAGCAAGCCACCGCTGGCGTTGACCGGAAACGCCCCGCCCAGATTGGTGATGCCTTCGCGCACCAGCTTGAAGCCATCACCTTCCGCGCACAGGCCGATCTCTTGATACTGCATCAGTTCGGCCGGGGCAGCGGCATCGTGCAATTCAAACAGGTCGCAATCCTGCGCTGAAACACCCGTCAGGGCAAAGGCCTTTGTGGCCGAATCCGCGACCGGATGGCCGGAAGCTCCTGAGGCATTCACGCAGGCCTTGACCTCAATAATGCTGGTTCCAAGCGTCCGGGCAAAGTCGAGCGAGCAGACCAGGATCGCCGCCGCGCCATCGGTGACCGGCGAACACATTGGCAGCGTCAATGGCGCAACGATTTCGCGCGCATTCAGGACATCTTCCAGCGTCTGTGGTTTGCGCATATGGGCCAGCGGATTGTGCACCGCGTGCTGCCGGTTTTTCACCGCGATCCGGGCAAAATCCTCAACGTTGGCGCCATAGGTGTCGAGATAGGAGCGGGCGACACCGGCGTAAAAATCCATCAGGATCGAATTGGCGCTCATCGCGCCGGGCACGACCTCACCGATTTCGTCAATATCGGTCGAACCACGCAAGGCGTTGAAAGCGCGGGTCTTGTCCTCATGGTTCATCTGTTCTGCACCAACCGCCAGAACCACGTCCGCCGCTCCGCTGGCCACCGCTTCCACCGCCAGCATGAAGGCCGTGCCACCCGATGCGCAGGCGTTCTCGACATTGACCGTTGGCACATGTCCCAGCGCATGACCGCGAAACACGACCTGGCCCTTGATCATGTCCTGCTGCACCACGGTTCCAGCGATAGCATTGCCGAAATAAATGCGCTGCACCTGCGAATGGTCGATGCCGGACGAAGCAAAAGCCTGGTCCACCGCGTCCAGCGACAGGCTGCGAAGCCCCCGGCCGATCTGCTTTCCAAACTGGGTCATGCCCACGCCGGCGATCGCAACTCTTCTCATGTCTGTGATCCCTTTGTGCCAGCGCCGCCGCCGATTTGGCTGGCGCGGCCTTCCCAATATTTGTCGCGAACCTCGCGGCGCAAAATCTTGCCGTATCCGCTGACAGGCAAGGCATCGACGAAGTCGACCGCCTTGGGCTTTTTGTAGCCGGCCATATGTTCGCCGCAGAAATCGATGATCTGTTTGGCGGTCAGGATGCCTTCAGCCCTGGGCACGATAACCGCATGGACTGCCTCGCCCCAATATTCGTCGGGGATGCCGAACACCACGCAATTGGCGACATCCGGGTGCAGGATGATCACCTCTTCCACTTCGCGCGGATAGACATTGTTGCCGCCCGAAATGACCATGTCCTTGGCCCGGTCGAGCAGGAAAAGGAAACCGCGATCGTCGAAATAGCCAACGTCGCCCGTGTGCAGCCAGCCACCCCGGAGCGCTTCTTCGCTCGCCTCGGGATTGTTCCAATAGCCGGGCATGACGACATCGCCGCGCGCGACCACTTCGCCGGCTTTCCCAGCGGGCAGGGGGTTGTCGTTTTCGTCAACGCAATGTGCTTCAACGTCAGTTCGGATTTGTCCGGCAGAACCAAGCCGCGGATCATCTGCGGCCAGCAGTTCGGCGTGCAATTGCCCGCTCATTCCCGTGATGGTGATTGGGGCCTCGCCCTGGCCGTAAAGTTGGACGAAGACCGGGCCGAAAGTGGCAATCGCCTGCTTGAGCTGATCGAGATAGATCGGCGCGCCGCCATAGCAGATGGCCTTGAGGGTCGAGATATCGTGTACGCCGGGCCGATAGTCTTCGAGCAATTTGACGATCTGGGTCGGGGCCATGAAGGCGATGTGCGAAACCTTCAGCTTCTCCACCGTCGCCAGCAGGCTGTCGATTTCAAAGCTGGCGGTTTCGGTAATGGCGTTGACAGCGCCGCGCGCCACAGCGGGCAGGGCGACAATGCCGCTGCCGTGCGACATCGGCGCGCAGTGCAACACCACTTCGCCCGGCTGGATATTGTGCAGATCGGCCAGATAATTCATGATCACGCGAGCGATCATGCGGTGGTTCCACATCGCCCCTTTGGGCTTGCCGGTGGTGCCCGAGGTGTAGAACAGCCAGCACAGATCTTCCGGCTGTGCCTCGGCTCCAGCGGCCAGGGCGTTTTCTTTGGTCAGCAGTGCGGCAAAATTGTCCGCCCCTTCGGCCTCATCGGTGCAAATGCGCTTGATGCCTTCGAACAGCGCTGCGTTGGCCACGATGCCTTCTTGAAATTCAGCGCCATGGACCAGCAGTTTGGCCCCGCTGTTGCTCACGATATAGGCCATCTCACGGGCATGGAGGCGGGCGTTCACTGGCACCACCACCAGCCCGGCGGCAAAACAGCCGAAGATCAGTTCCATGATGCGCGGGGAATTGGCGAGGCAGAATGCTACCCGGTCACCCGGAGCGCAGCCCATGGCCAGCAGATTGCCGCCAATCGCCAGTGCCCGGTCACGGAATTCGCGATAGGTGATCGCTTCGGCGCCCTGAACCAGCGCGAGGCCATCGGGACGTTGCTGGGCAGACTTCTCCAGAAAGGCAAAGGTGTTCATGGGTGCGCTATCACCCCGGTGACCGGCGGAACTGCGCGCATGGACGACGTTCCGCTTCGGCAGCATCGACCGCGACGAAGGAAACCCGGTCATCGCACAGATAATCCGACCAATCATCGGGGCGATTGGCCTCAAGGCGAACCAGCAACTGAACGCCCTCATCCAGCTTCACCACGCCGATGGCGTAAGGCAAATCCTCCTCATAGCCAGCGGGCGCGCCTTGGCGCAGCACGCAGAAACTGTGCAGCACGCCTTCGCCTTTCGATTGCAGCCATCCAAGATTTTCCGATTGGCAATGCGGGCAGGCATAGCGCGGCCACATGTTCGGCTTGTCGCAATCCTGACAATGCTGGATCAGCAGCTTGCCTTGGGCAAGACCTTCGCGAAATTCGGATACGATAGCAGGAGTTTTCATCGATCAGGCTCCCAGCTTGGTGCGTTCGAGAAGAAGGATCTGGGCATCCATATAGCTTCCGCCGGACCCCCCGATAATGGCGCGTTGGCAATTTTCGACCTGCCGTTTGCTCGGTGCGCGGTGCAGCAATTGGCGCACGCCTTCGACCAGCAGCGCCGTGCCGCCGCCAACCCCGGTGTGGCCCGCCGATAGCAGGCCGCCATTGGTGTTGAGCGGCAGTTTCCCGCCGGGATTGCCGTGGCCTGCGGCACACCAGCGCGCACCTTCGCCCTTTGCGGCAATGCCGATGCCTTCCAGCCCGGTTGTGGTGACCGCGGCATAGCTGTCATAGATCTGGGCAATGTCGGCGTCCTGCGGACCCCAGCCAGACTGGTTCCAGGCCCGCTCTGCCGCCAGCGGCCAGCCGAGCACGGCCTGATCGGCTTCCTGGCTGAGGCAATAGTGGCTGACGCAGCCGCCCGATCCCGCCACCCGCACGGCAGTGGTCAGCCCGCGCTTCCTGGCATTGCCCGTGCTGGTCATCACAAAGGCACAGGCACCATCGGCCATCGGCGGGCATTCATAGCTGTGCAGCGGATCGGCCACCATGCGCGAGGCGAGGATCTGCTCCACCGTCAGCGGCTTATGATAGAACATGGCGTTTTCGTTGAGATTGGCCCAATTGCGCAAGGTCACGCAGACCGAGGCCATTTCCTCAGCCGTGCTGCCCGAGGCGTGCATATAGCGCCGCGTAATCATCGCGCCGATGGCGTTGAACTGGATGCCGGTGGGCAATTCCCACTCGCCGGGAATGCCATTCTTGGCCAGCATCGTGATCATCTCGTTGAGGTCAGCCGACCCCCACCGCTCACACTGCAGCACCAGCACGTTCTGCGCGTGGCCGGTGGCGATCAGGCCGTGCGCGGCGCGGGTGGCGTTGTCGCTGGTCGATCCGCCCGAATGGACCATGTAGCTTGATTTGGCCGAGCCGTGGATGCCCAGCTCTTCAACCATGCGCGAAAACACCAGATCGGCCTGATCGGCAGCGCCGTGCAGGCAGGGGATCAGCATGATCGTATCAATATCACGCGGCACCATGCCGGCATCCTTGAGCGCCAGCAGCGCGACCTTGGTCAGCGCTTCGATAAAGCTGCGATCGGGGAATTTGCCTGTGGGAATTTCGCCCACACCGACAAAGACCGGATCGTTGTCTGCTCCGGGTGAGACATGCAATTGCCAGTTTTCAGCCATTTTCAATTCTCCGTGAGGCGGCGCTTGGCCAGCATTGTCTGGAGGAAGGTCATGACCTCCTCGTTGTCCTGATTGCGGACGCAATAGACCACTCCCAGCGTGCCGTATTTGGGGCCGCTGGCGTCGTGGACGGTGACCTCGGCCACAACGTGCAGCGTATCACCAGCGAACACCGGCTTTGTCGCCTTGAGGCCGGTGATCTCGATCAGCGCGACGATGGCATCGCCGTAAAAACCACTCAGACCGACAAGGCCGACCGCGAGTGAGAACGTGAGAGGGCCGTGAGCGATGCGCTGCCCGAAGCGGCTGTTGGCCATGAAGGCGGCATCGGTGTGCAGCTGATAATGGTCACCCGTCAGCCCGGCATAGGTTGTGATGTCGCCAATATCGACGGTGCGGCCACGCGTCGTCATCACGTCGCCAAGCTCAAAATCTTCGAACCATTTAGGCTCGGGATCGACGAATTTTCTGCTCATGCCTATTCATCCAAACAATCATTTGTTTTTCTTAAGAAGGCCACGCGTCCGAGTCAAGCCGCAGGTGCCGCGCCGGTGCCGCAAGACTAATTGATCAAAACGCCGCCCAGCAGGACATCGGCCATCATTTCGCCCAATGCCGTGGCGGAAAGGCGGCCATCGGGGGAGAACCACTCAGGCGTCCAGTTCAGCGCCCCGAGGATGGTCAGGACTGTGATCCGCAGATTGAGATCGGGCTTGAACACCCCGGCCTCGCTACCCAACCGGATAACGTCGACAAAATGGGTTTCATACTGGCGCCGGCGATCAATCGCGTCGGGCAGATTGTCCGGGCCAAGGAAGCGCCACTGGTGAAACACGACCTGGCTGCGCTCAGGGTTGGTGGCGACGATTTCGACATGGGCGACGATCATCCGGCGCAGCTTCTCGATCGGATCGGTGGTGCTGGCAGAAGCAGCCTCCACGGCGGATATGAATTGCGAGATGCCCCCGGTGACAATCTCGAACAGCAGCGCTTCCTTGCTGTCGATATGCGCATAAAGACTGCCCGGAAGCAGGCCAACCGAATTGGCAATATCGCGCATCGACGTGCCGTTAAAGCCGCGTTTGCCAAACAGATGCATCGCCGAATTCATGATGGCCATGCGCTGTTTGCCGTCAGTTGCTATGGGTTGAGCGATTGTCATATCCTATTTTGCCTTCGGGCTGGGGCGTTCGAGCTTGGGCGATCCTTGGGCTAAAGATCCATCGATTTGGCGATGATGCTCCGTAGAATTTCATTGGTGCCCCCACCAACCATCCCGTGCTTCGCCTCGCGGAAATACCGCTCCATATGAAATTCCGGCAATTGCGAATAACCGCCAAGCGCCTGCATGCCGTTGGTGGCAATATCAAATGCAGTTTGTGACGCAATCAATTTGGCCTGCGCCACCAGGCCCGAAGCCTTCTCGCCGCGAGCCATCTGGGATGCGGCTGCGTAGACCAGATAGAAGGCTGCGGACAGGCGCGCCTGATCTTCGGCCATGCGGTGCTTGAGCACCTGAAACTGAGACAGTTTCTTGCCAAAAGCCTCACGCTCGCTGAGGTACTTGGCGGTATCTTGCAGCGCAGTGCGGGCATTGCCGACTTGCGAGGCGGCGATGGATAGCCGCTCGAAATCGAGATGCTCGGCGATATATTTCCAGCCCTTGCCCACTTCGCCCAGCAAGGCATCCTTGGGCAGTCGCAATTCGTCCATAAATATCGAGGTTGTGCCAAGGCTGCGGCGGACCAGCGTATCCATCTTCTGGATTTCGAGGCCGGGAGTGTCATTGGGGATCAGCAGCACGCTGAAATCATAGCGCCCCTCGCCCGTGCGCAGCATCATGGCGATGCAGGTGTTGGGGTGATGTGCGCCCGAACACCAGACCTTACTGCCGTTGACGACCCACTCATCACCATCGAGCGTAGCGGTGGAGCGGGCGCCAGCGGCGTCCGAACCGGACTGTGGCTCGCTGATCGAAATCGCGAATTTGGCGTCCCCTGCAAGGAACGGCTTGAGATAACGCTCTTGCTGTTCGGGCGTCCCGTGGCGGGCGATATTGCCTGCGGTGAACATCGAGGTCATGATACAAGCGGCGGTATCGAGGCTGAACTTGCCGATCGCTTCGCAGAAGATGGCGAACATGACCGGATCATGTTCCATACCAAGGCCGCCCTGATCTTCCGGGATCAGCAGGCCCAGCCAGCCTTCGGCCGCCATCTTGCGATACAGATCTTCAGGAAACTCGCGCGCCTGATCGTGCTTGAGCGTCAACTCCTGACCGAATTCGCGATCCATGAAACCATTGACAACATCGCGCCACATGCGCTGTTCATCAGTGAAGCTAAGGTCCATTGCCTGTTGTTCCTTCAGAGATCATAATCTTGGGCCTGGCGCGCTCACCTTGCCACGAAACAAATGTTTGTTATTAGGAATTGGCGATTGGGTCAATGCGCCGAAAGAGCGAAATGGAAAAACCTTCCCAAAGGCGCGATGCGCTCGCAAAAAGTTTCCCCAAGTGGGAAAAGTGGACGCTTTTCGGAATTTTCGATTCCACCGCGGCGCGCTTTCCGGATCGGCCAGCAATCCTGTTGCCCGAGCGGAGCTGGACATATGCGCAGCTCCAACAAACGAGCTGCAGCTACGCAGCGGGTCTGATTGCGCTTGGTCTTGCGGTCGGTGACCGGGTGGCGATGATGCTGCCCAATATTGCTGAATTCGTGCCGATAAAGCTGGCCATTGCGCGGGCTGGGTGCATTGCCGTGCCGGTGAATTTCCTGCTCCGGCGCGAGGAGATGCTGTATATCGCTCGCCAGTCCGGGTGCCGCGCAATTTTCGGCGTAACACGATTTCAGGGCCGCGATTACACGCCCGATTTCGCCTACGTCCGCGATTCTGCAGAAATGCTGGAGCATGTGATACTTGCCACCGGACCCGATCATGAGTCTGGCGGCGGGATCAACCTGACCGATCTGTTGGCGCTGGCAACGCCCGCATGGACCGACCAGCTGCCCGCGCGCCAGATGTTGACCGATGCCGATTGTGTATCAGACATTGTCTATACCTCGGGCACCACCGGCCAGCCCAAAGGCGCGATGCTGACGCATGACATGGTGCTGCGGGCGGCCTATTCCTCCGCCCTTACGCGTTCGTTCGAAGACGGCCGGCGAATCCAGTTCGCCCTGCCGATGTATCACGTGTTCGGCTATGTCGAATGCTGGGTCGCCTCGATGCTGGTGGGCGGGGCCATCGTGCCGCATCCTCGCTTTGACGCTGCTGAAATGCTCGAATGGTGCGTGGCTCTTGAGACGACCGATATCGTTGCGGTTCCGGTGATGACCCGCGCGCTGATAGATGCCGCACGGGTAAGCGGTTTTGCCCCACCCTGCCTGCTGGCGGTGTTCAACAGTGGCGGAGTTAATGCCGCTTCGACTTGGCACGACATACGCAAGGTGCTGGGCGCGGCCGAAATTCACACCGCCTATGGTATGACCGAAACCACCGCCTCTGCCGTATGCACCCTGACCGAGGATAGTGACGCGCGGCTGATCGCCACCAATGGCCGTCTCAAACTGGCAGGTGTTGCGGGTGACCCGGCGCTTGGCGGGCTGGTGGCGCAATATCGTGTGGTCGATCCGCAAACCGGAGTGGTTCTGGCGGCGGGAGAAGTTGGCGAATTGCAGGTCCGCGGGCCGATCGTGACCAAAGGCTATTTCCACAAGCCCGAAGAGGACGCGGCTGCCTTCACCCCCGATGGCTGGTTCCGCACGGGTGACCTGGGTTGCCTGTTTGCGGATGGCTATTTGAAGCTGACCGGGCGGATCAAGGAATCCTATCGCTGTGGCGGCGAAATGGTCATGCCGCGTGAAATTGAGGATCTGTTCGATGGCTATCCCGGTGTGAGCCAGGTGCTGGCAGTGGGCGTGCCCGATGTGCGGATGGGTGAGGCTGGGTGCCTGTGTGTGGTGCCCTTGGAAGGCACTGTGATCGATAGCGAAGCCATGCGCGGATTTTGCGCCGCTCGGTTGGCAAAATTCAAGGTTCCCAAACACGTCCTGGTGCTTGAACAGGGCGACATTCCGCTCACCCCAACCGGCCGCCCACAGAAGTTCAGACTATCCGAACTTGCTGCCAGGCGGTTGGGTTTGGCCGAGCCGATCTGACTGCCTAGTCAGCTCATTCCCAAATTCACTCATTCAAAGTCGCGCTCGGCCATGGTCTGGCGATAGGGCTTGCGGGCCATCATCA
>CAMDSM010000028.1 GCA_945906905.1 Altererythrobacter xiamenensis
GGCCAGCGACAGCGCCTTCTTCTCGTTGAACGAGTAGCCGGTGAACAGCGACAGGCCCACGGTGCGGCCATCGGCATCGACGACCTTGTCGTAGTTGGAGTTGCCGTAGTTGGCGAGCGGCAGATCGAAGAACTTGTACTGCTCACCCTCGGGATCGAACAGCGAGCCGACAATCTTCTTCATGTCGTCCGCATGCCATTCCAGCGTAACCTTCTTGCGCTGGGTGGCCGGATCGATCTTTTCGAGCGCTTCGCGGCCGATGAAATCGTGGTCGAACTTGACGAACGGACCATAGCCCAGTTCCCACGGGTTGAGGTAGTAATCCTCGATGCTGTCGCCCACGAACGAACCGCCGATGGCGCCGGTTGCTTCGTAGCTGTCGGCACCAAGCCAGGCGCGGAAATCGGCCAGGTCGTCACCGGTGTAGATCGGAGGCAGCGGGCTGGGGATCCAGCCGGATTCCAGCGTGTTCGACGGGTAAGCGCGCGAACCCACGGCGATCAGGCCGAATTCTTCGCCAGCTTTCAGGATCTCGTCACGGATATAATCCTGCTCGGCATAGGGGCCCCAGATTTCGAGACCCGGCGAGCCGGCCATGCCGTGGCGCAGCGTGCGGACGGTCTTGTTGCCGATCTTCATCGACGACATGTTGAAGAACTTCAGCTTATCGAGCGGTTCGCCGTTGAGCTTCTCGATCACGTCCCAGGCGCGCGGGCCCTGGATCTGGAAGCGCCACGAAATGCGCTCCACAACCTTGCCCATCGGGCGGCTGGGCGAGCGCGGATCGTTGATGATATCAACGTTATACTTGCCCTTTTCCGCCTGGAAACGCAGCCAGTTGGCAGCAGGCGCACGGCCGACATAAACGAACTCTTCCTCAGCCAGCCAGAAGATGATGCCATCGCCGATGACGTGGCCAGCAGGCGTGGTGGGCACATACTGCTTGGCCTTGTTGACCTGCCAACCCTTGGTCGAGTTGATCATGGTATCGGACAATAGCTTCAGCGCGTCCGGGCCCTTGATGTACAGGTCGAACATGTGGTGCGACTGGTCGAACAGCACTGCGCTGTGCTGCCAGGCCCACTGTTCCGAACGCCAGTTGGAAAATTCCGGGGCGACGACCGGGTACACATAGGCACCGATTTGCGAATTGCGCAGCTTGCCAACGATATCGCTGGTGCCCTGCAGGATCTGTTCAAGATTTTGAGCCATTGCTTCACCTCTCCATGCTTGTGAATGAATCACATACGCGAAATTAGTATGCGTCACATACAATGTTGGGCTAAGGGTGCAAGTGCAAAGGCACGCATTGCAGCAGGAGATTGTGCATGAAGGTTGAAGCCCTCGATCACGTCAACATCATCACCGATGATCTGGACGGAACGGCGCGGTTTTACGCCGATCTGCTGGGGCTTGAACGCCGCGACGGCCCGCCGCCTTTGACCCCGTCGACCGCGCAATGGATGTATGACGATGCAGGCCGCGCGATCGTGCACATCAACTCGCTCGATTGCACCCGCACCTATGACCGGGTGGTTACGCCGGGGGCGCTGACCGGCGCGCTGCATCACGTGGCGCTGCGGCTTACGGGCTATGCGGAGATGCTGGCCCGGCTGGATGCGCGCGGGGCCGACTATCAGGAGAATCTCGTCGCGGCGATTGGCTTGCGGCAGATTTTCACCGCTGACCCGAACAATGTGCTGCTGGAGCTGAATTTCTTCGGGGAGTGATGGGGTGAATATTCATCAGTTGGGCATTATTGCGATTGTAGCAGTCTTGTTTTCATCATGTTCGGCGGCCGATGAAACAGCTAAGTTTTATCCTCTTGAGCAAGAGCTAGCCAACGGGCCTCAACCCCAAGATGCGGTTCGCCGATTCGAAGAAGAATTTGCTGTCCGCGAAGGCACTGGAAATTATAGCATTTATTGGATCGAGGGCCTTAACAATGAATGTTTCCTGATCATTCCATTGAACCCTGATGTTATGGATTCGCCACCGAGGCATGCGAGCGACGAAGATGTCGATGCAATCTTCTGCTACAGGAATTCGACCGGGGAATTCGCCTTTCGACTTTAAGTTACTGATTCTCGATAAGAAATCTGCGGGAATTTTCTTTGTTGTTTATGGGCAGCCGAGACGACGGACCGCCAACCTACCTCGGCACCCCCCCCGCAATCGTCGTCCGATACATCTCCCGCCTGAACCCGTCATAATCATTCGGCCCAAGGTGCATCGTCGCCGCATTGTCCCACATGCACACCATCCCCGGCTGCCAGCGCAGGCGGCAGGTGAAGGCGTGCTGGATCGTGTGCGCCACCAGGAAATCGATCAGCGGCTTGGCCTCGTGCGTGGTCATCCCCTCGATCCCCGCAGCATAGGTATCGCAGATATACAGCGATGGCTCGCCGGTGTGCGGGTGGGTGCGGACGAGTGGGTGCATGCTCCCTTTCAGCCCCTGATCCTGCTTGGCCTTGTCACCAAAGCCAATCGGCTCGCCGCGCAGGAAGGTTTGGGTGGCGAAATTGTTGCCCGCGCTCATCCACACCTTGAGCGGGCGCAGCATGTCCTGAAAGGTGGGGCTGAGGTGCTTGAAAGCCAGCGCGGTGTTGGTCCAGGTGGTATCGCCGCCATAGGGCGGGCCTTCGATCTGGCGCAGCGAAGTGATGCTGGGCGGCTCTTCCAGAAACGGGCTGTCGGTGTGCCAACCGCCGCCGAACAGGCTGGGGGTGACCTCGTCGGCCTCCTTGATGATCGGGTGGACATCGCGCTCTTCCCGCGTCCCTTGCGTATAGGCATCGATGGCGAACGGGCCGAGGCGGCGCGAGAAGGTGGCATGTTCGGCATGGCTCAGATGCTGATCGGCCAGATAGATCATCTTGTGTTTCCACAGCGCCTGCTTGAGGCTGGCCACGCCCTCGTCCGAAAGCTCGGGCAGGCGCACGCCGACGACCTCCGCCCCCATGGCGGCGCCCAGCGGCTCCACCATGAAATGTTCCGACTGGAACGGGTGATTGTCAAAATCCCCGCACGGCGCAACGCGCACTTGCCACATGGTCTGTTCTCCTAGTCGCGTGTAATCACCGTCTTGCCAAAGCTGTCCGGCCCCCAGGCATGGGCATAGGCAGCCATGGCCTGATCGAAGCTGAACGTCGCGCCGATCGGCGGCTTGATCTGATGTGCATCGACAAAGGCGTTGAGCTTGCCCGCCATCGCCACGCTGCCGACGAATATGCCACGAATGCTGCCGCCGATCATCATCAGCGCGCGCGGGTGCGGGGGTTCGCCATCGGTCAATATGCCGATCAGCGCGATCTCGCCCTCAGGGGCCAGCGCGGCGATGCTCTGCGGCAGGGTGCCGACGCCGCCGACCTCGACCACCTTGTGCGCCCCGCCCAGTTCCTTGGCGACATAGGCGCCCCACTCAGGGATCGCCTTGTAATTCACGGTATGGGCGGCACCCAAGGCAGCAACGCGGGTGAGCTTTGCGTCGCTGGAACTGGTGGCGATCACCTCGGCCCCCACGGCGCGTGCCAGCTCCAGCGCGATCATGCTGACCCCGCCGCTGCCCAGCACCAGCACGCGGCTGGCGGCTGAAATCGGCCGCCCGCCCTCGAACAGCGCATTCCACGCGGTTACGCCCGCGCACGGCATACAGGCGGCTTCGGCGAACGAGAGGCTGGTGGCCATCTTGACCACGCCGCTGGCGGGCAGCACGACCTGTTCGGCCAGCATCCCCGGCGCCATGCCATCGCCCAAAGCGCGGCCCATCTTCTGCGGGCCGTCAATCCAGTCGAGGAAGAATGACCCTTGCACCCGGTCACCTGGCTTAAACGCGGTGACGCCCTCACCCACGGCCAGCACCTCGCCCGCGCCATCGGACAGCGGAATCGCCGGGGCCTTCAGCACGCCGCCGAAATACTTGCCCGCCGCCACCGCGAAATCGCGATAGTTGATCGACCAGGCTTTCGGCGCGATCAGCACTTCTCCGGGGCCTGCTACCGGGTCGGGCAGGTCTGCCGAATAGAGCTTGTCGAAGCCATCAGACCCGGCGGGAAGTTGCCATGCGCGCATTGTTCTATCCTCTATTTCAGACTTCGATTGATTCCAGCACGCCGCCATCTACCGCCCAATCCTGCCCGGTGACATGGCTGGCGGCATCGGACAGCAGGAAGCAGGCGACCTCGGCCAGCTCTTCAGGGCTGCCCATGCGGCGCTGGGGGACGCGGGCGGCGATCTTGCCTTGTTGTTCGGGTGGGATGCGCGCCAGTGCCTCGGTCTCGATAAAGCCGGGGATGATGCAATTGGCGCGAATGCCGTGCGGGGCCATCTCCACCGCGATGGCGCGGGTGAGGCCAAGGACGCCGTGCTTGGAGCTGACATAGGCCGGGTTCATCGCCATGCCACGCTTGGAACCCATGCTTCCGGTGACAAGGATCACCCCCTTGCCGGCCTCGATCATCGCCGGAATAACCTTTTGCGCGGCCCAGAATACGCTCGTCAAATTGACGCGCAGGGTCTGCTCAAACACGTCGCTGTCAAACAGGGTGAAGGGGGTGAAACCGCCCGTCAGCCCAGCATTGGCGAACAAGGCCTCAACGCCGCCGAAATGCCCCGAAGCAGCGTCAAGCGCGGCATAAAGCTGCGCCTTGTCTCCAACATCGGCGGAAAAACCGGTGCTGTTTGGCCCCAGCTCGGCCACCGCCGCATCGAGCATTAGCTGCCGCCGCGCGATCAGCGAAACCCGCGCGCCGCGTTCCACCAGCATCTTGGCGGTGACAAGGCCGATGCCCGCCGATGCGCCAGTGACGACGATGTGCTTGCCGTTGAAATTCATTCCCGAAACCTTCCCGTTCCCAAATCCGTCCATGTTGAGCTTGTCGAAGCACTGCCCTGGTTCTTGGTGCCTAAATTGCGCTTGGCGCCGAACGAAAAGCGGTCCTTCGACAAGCTCAGGAAAGACGGGTTTGGATTAGCAGCGGAGTGCCGATCAAACCAACCCCAGCACCTTCGCCGCATTGTCCTTCATGATCCCCGGCATCACCTCATCCCGAAAGCCCACTTCGGCCGCTGCGGCGATCCATTTGTCCGGGTGGATCAGCGGAAAATCGCTGCCGAACAGCATCTTGTGCTTGAGCTGGGTGTTGGCGTAGGTGATCACCTGCTTGGGGAAATACTTGGGGCTCCAGCCGGACAAGTCGATGTAAACATTGGTCTTGTGCAGAGCCATGCTCAGGCTCTCGTCCACCCACGGCCAGCTTGGATGGGCGAGGATGATCTTCATGTCGGGGAAATCCACCGCCACATCATCGATCAGGATCGGCTGACCATATTTCAGCCGCATGCCCCCGCCGCCGCGCATTCCGGTGCCCATGCCCGAATGGCCGGTGTGGAAAATCGCCGGCAGTTTGAAGGCGTTGATGACCTCATAGATCGGATAGCCCATGGGGTCCGACGGATGGGCGTTCTGGGCGATGCCGTGGAACTTGAAGCCCTTGACGCCATGATTTTCGATCAGATCGAGCGCCTCACGCGCGCCGAACTTGCCCTTGTGCGGATCGATGGAGGCGAAGGGAATGCAGATATCGTCATTCTTGTTGGCCAGTTCCGCCACCTCGTAATTCGACACCCGCTTGGCCCCCATCCCGCTTTCGCAATCGACGGTGAACATGCAGAAGGCGATTCTGCTCTCGCGGTAAAGCTCAATGATCTCGGGCATCTTGGGCCGCTCACGCGGGGCCTTGAAATAGGTGCTGGCGGCATCGAAGAACTTGCCCATCACCGGATCTTCGGGATCGTGGCACGAGACTTCCGCGTGGACATGCACGTCGATGGCGCGGATTTTGGTGAGGTCGATGGGCATGGGATTCTTTGCTTCCGTCAAATCGTTTTTGTTTGTGTAGAGTGGTGGCAGTTTGGACGCCAGACGCTAGTGAGGTTTTGGATGCGCGCGACGAAGTTAATAGTGCAAGCTTACGCCCTGAGCTTAGAGGGTAGAGGACACTTGCGCCAAGCGTGGTCAAAACTCTCGCCTAGGTTGGGCAAGGTGGCAGGGGTAGCTCATATTCTTGCCATCCAATCCAACAGTCAACTCGACTTGCTCCTCCGACAGCTCGAAGCTGAATGGTTGGCATCAGGCCAAGATGAGGCCGATCAATTTCCCGACTTTCGATTCCTGTTGTCCGATTATTGGATATTGGGCGCCTACGAGATTATCCGGGCGGCGAGCGAACAGTTAAGAATGGATGGTCAGGAAGCTGCAGATGTTTCCAGACTCAAATATCGCTTAGGACTTGTCCGATTGCCTTTGGCAAAGGCTGAAATTCAGCGGGCCAACTCTTCCAACGATTTGACCCTTGTCCATGCAGATGGAAGCAATCCTAAACAATATCAGAAGGATGGTTCATATATTGTCCCTCGCGGTATTTGTACCGCAACTGGCTCGGCAATATGGTGGCCCGTGGACATAAAAACGGGCCGGTCAGATCCCATTAGTCGGATTGAGCTTTCAGAAGAGATGATGGCGCTGCTGCTTTGAATAGTGGGCCTGTCAACTAGATACGTTGACAGGCCCACCAAACCAAATCCTCACATCACAGCTTCATAATAACCGACTTCGTCTCCAGATAAGCCTCCAGCCCCAGCCGTCCCTGCTCGTGCCCGATGCCGCTTTCCTTGTAGCCGCCGAACGGAAGCGCGGTGTCGATCATCGCGTGGGTGTTGATCCACACGGTGCCCGCTTTCAGTTGGGCAGCGATGCGGACGGCGGCGGAGACGTCGCGGGTCCATACGCCTGCGGCCAGGCCATAGGGCGTGTCGTTGGCTTGGCGGACCACGTCGTTCAGATCATCAAACCGCTGGGCGACCACCACCGGGCCGAAGATTTCCTCGCGCACAACGCTCATCTGCGGGTTCACGTCGGTCAGGATGGTCGGGTTGACGTAGTAGCCGCCGTCGCTGCTCGGCACGTCGCCGCCCATCAGCACGGTGGCGCCATCGCGCTTGCCGGCGTCGATATAGCCCATCACCCGCTCATGCTGTTCAGCCGAGACCAGCGGGCCCATGTGGCCGGCGGGATCGAGGCTGGCGCGCGGGGCCCAGAATTCGGCGGTTTCGGCCATGCCTTCGACCACTTTGTCGAACACTGACTTGTGGGCATAGAGACGGCTTCCAGCGACGCAGACTTGCCCTGAGTTGAAGAAGATCGCGCCCGCAATGCCCGGCGCGGTTTCAGCCACGTCGACATCGGGCATGACCACAACCGGGCTTTTGCCGCCCAGTTCCAGCGTAACGTGCTTGAGGGTGGCGGTGGCGTTGCGGTTGATCAGCTTGCCGATTTCGGTGCTGCCGGTGAAGGCCACCTTGTCAACATCGGGATGCTTGACCATGCGATCACCCGCGGTGTGGCCATAACCGGTGATGATGTTGACAACGCCTGCGGGAATGCCCGCCTCGTGGCACATATCGGCCAGACGCAGGGCCGTCAGGCTGGTCTGTTCGGCGGGCTTGAGCACCGTGGTGCAGCCAGCGGCCAGCGCCGGGCTGATCTTCAGCGTGGCCATCAGCAGCGGGAAGTTCCACGGCACGATCTGCGCGCAAACGCCCACCGGCTCCTTCAAGGTATAGCCGAAAATGGTGCCATTGGGCATGGAATAGGGGGCAATCGTCTCACCGTTGATCTTGCCGGCCCAGCCCGCCATGTAGCGGATGTGCGAAACCGCGCCGGGCACGTCCACCGCGCCCGCCATGCTCTTGGGCTTGCCGACGTCAATCGCTTCCAGCTCGGCAAATTCATCGGCATTGGCTTCGATCAGATCGGCCAGCCGGTGCATGATCTTCTCGCGCTGGATCGGCGGCAGATTGCGCCAGCGGCCATCATCGAAAGCGGCGCGGGCGGCGGCAACGGCGCGGTCGACATCCTTGTCGGTTGCTTCGCAGAAGCTGGACACGATCTTGCCGTTGGAAGGGTCTTCCACGTCAATCAGGGTTCCGCCCGAGCTGTCGACCCATTCGCCGTTGATATAGAGCTGCGGCTTGCGCGCCAGAGCGGCCTTTACGCCGGGAGAATACTCACGCTGCGCGCGATCGATGGTGGTGATGGCATTCATGGCGGACTTCCTTCTTCCCAAATTTCCAAAAAACGACTCTGGTGGCCTTGGTGGCGGCAATACCAGACCAGCATATGGCTGCCTATGGCCGCGCAATCAAGCTAACGGTCGTTACGATTGCTAGCGTCCCTCCAGCGCCTTATCCTCGTTGGCGCGGGAGATGATGTAGTGGCGCACATTCTCCACCCCGGCCTCGTCCAGCGCGGTGGCGAAGCTGACCATGCCCCGATGGGCGAAGGCCCCGTCGAGCACGATGGCTTTCATCGACGCGGCCTGGTTGAGCGCGCCCGAGTGCCGCAGGTCAGGATTGAGCGCGCCAGAAATCGCCGCATCGCCATGGCAGACGCTGCAATAGCGGCCATAGATCAGCGCGCCGGCCGCGATCTGTGCAGGCGTTCCTGTCACCGGCGGCGGATCGAGCGCGCGTTGTGCCAGAGCGGGCGGGGCGGCCAGCGTTCCATCGGCGCCCAGCTTGAACACCAGCAGACGGCTGATATTGCGCGGCGTGCCCGAAATATCGGCCAGCGCACCGGGCGCAATATCCCACACTCCGCCCCAGCCGACCATGATCGCGACATATTGTGTCCCATCAAGCGAATAGGTCATCGGCGCTGCGATCACACCGCTTTGCGTGGCGAACGACCACAACTGGCGGCCACTGTCAGCAGCATAGGCGATGAAGCGTTCGTCGGCCGTGCCCTGGAACAACAGATTACCCGCCGTTGCCAAAGTCCCGCCGTTCCACGGGCCAGTGTAGTTTGCGCGCCAGGCCTCACGCCCCTCGGCCACGTTCCACGCCACCAGCGCGCCCGTGGTCGCATCCTTGGCCGCCTGCCGCACCGCCAGATCAGCAGGCATGGCGGTGGCGGCGCTGTTCAGCCCGGTCTGGAAGCCGATATCCGAGGCTTCAAAATCATTGTTGGCCACAAACGGGAAGCCGCCATTGTTAGCCGGAATATAGACCAGCCCGGTTTGCGGTGAATAGCTCATCGGCTGCCAGCTGTGCGCGCCGGCGGCACCGGGGACCGAGACCCACAGTGCATCGCTCTGCTCATAACGGGCAGCGGGATTGATCTGCGGCCGCCCGGTTTCAGGATCGATCCCCAGCGTCCAGTTCTGCGGCGTCCACGGCGTGCCCGAGAGGAATTCGCCCGTCGCCACATCCAGCACATAGACATAGCCGTTCTTGGGCACATGGATCGCCACGCGTCGTTCGGCCCCCTCGATGGTCATGCTGGCGACGGTGATCTGGGCGTTGGAATCATAGTCCCAGCGGTCTTCCGGGGTTTCCTGGAAGTGCCAGCGATATTCGCCGCTATCGGCATCGACCGCGACGATCGACGAGGTGTAGAGATTGTCGCCCGCACCCTCTTGGCCTTCCACCGTATTGCGGCCATTGGCGCGCGGGTTCCACGGCTCGGCATTGCCGGTGCCGAACAAGACGAGGTTGGTTTCAGGATCAAAGGTGATCGCATCCCACACGGTACCGCCACCGCCCAGTTCCCACCAGTTGCCACCCCAGGTGGCTGCGGCCAGTTCCATCGCCTCGTTCTCAAAACCATCTGCGGGGTTGCCCGGCACAGTGTGGAAGCGCCACACTTCCTCGCCAGTTTGCCAGTCATAGGCGGCGATAAAACCGCGCGCCTTGTATTCCGCGCCGCCCGATCCGATCAGGATCTTGCCATTGGCCACGCGCGGTGCGCCGGTGATGGTGTAGCTGGTGGTATCGGGCACCACGGTGGTGCGCCAGGCGACGGTGCCGTCAGACTGGTTCAGCGCCACCAGATCGCCATTGAGCGTGGCGACATAGACCTTATCCCCATATAGCGCGACGCCGCGATTGACCGCATCACAGCAGGCCACCGCCAGCGTCTCACGCGGCACTTCGGGGTCATACGACCATTTCAGCTCACCCGTGCGCGCGTCATAGGCTTTCACCATCGACCACGCAGTGCTGATATAGAGCACGCCATCGTGCATCAGCGGAGTGGCTTCTTGCCCGCGCGCGGTATCAAGGTCAGCCGACCAGGCGAGGCCGAGATCCGAAACGTTCTCAGCAGTGATCTGATCGAGCGGGCTGAAGCGCTGCTCGCCATAGTCGCGGCCATAGGTCAGCCATTCCTCGGGCGGGGGCGCATCGAGCATGGCATCGGTCACGCCGCTGGTGGCCGGGTCCGAGACCTGTGGGCCAATGTTGCAACCGGCCAAGGCCAGCGCGGCACAGGCCACAAGAATGCTGCTGCGGATCATCGTCATCGTCTCTCTCTCCCCACCTGCCGAACAATGTCCGCAGGCCTATGCAGGCAACGCATACAAAGCGTGCGGGCGCGATCAAGCGGCTTTTTGCCTGATCGCGCCCCGACCACGCAGTGATGCTCTTCTCGCACCCGCACAAAATTGCGGTTGCATGGTGGCTGGAAATTCGCATATGTGGCCCTGTCCAGTCGAGCGCGAGCCCGCGTCATGACCCTGGTCTAGCTAAATCTTTGCTTAGACAGGACATTTGCAATGACTACCAAACTGCCTTCCCGCGCCGACCATGTCGGTTCATTCCTGCGTCCGCGCGAAATCCTCGAAGCGCGCGATCACCGCGCTGCGGATAATATCTCCTATTCCGATCTGCGCACTGTCGAGGACACGGCGATTGCCGAGCTGGTGCAGTGGCAACAGGACCTGGGCCTGAAAGCCGTGACCGACGGCGAATTCCGGCGCTTTTTCTTCCACACCGATTTCCTGCTGCAACTGGCGGGCGTCGAAGAACGTGGCGGCCTGAAGAAGGCGTTCAAGAACGATTCCGGCAAGGACGTATCGTTCGCTCCGCCGGTGATGGGTATTACCGGCAAGATCACGCACGTAAAGCCGATCCAGCTGGCCGATTACCAGTTCCTCGCCAGCAAGGTGGGCGATGGCTGCGTGGCCAAGGTGACCATTCCCAGTCCGACGATGCTGCACTTCCGCACCGGTCGCGCAGGCATTCCAGTCGATGTTTACCCTGAGATGGAGGACTTCTACGCCGATGTCGCAGCGGCCTATCGCGCCGAAGTGGACAGTCTGACTGCGGCTGGCTGCCGCTATATCCAGATGGACGATACCAACCTGGCCTATCTGTGCGACGACGAACAGCGCGCCGATGCCGCCAAGCGCGGGATGGACCCCGATGTCACCACGAGGGCCTATGCCAAGCTGATCAACGACAGCTTCGCCAGCGCGCCGGCCGATCTGATCAAGGCGGTCCACTTGTGCCGCGGCAATTTCCGCAGCTGCTGGGCATCCGAGGGCGGTTATGAGCCGGTGGCTGAGATCATGTTTAACGAGCTGGCGATCGACGCCTTCTTCCTCGAATATGACGATCCCCGCTCGGGCGATTTTGCCCCGCTGCGGTTCCTGCCCAAGGGCAAGACCGTGGTTCTGGGCCTCGTCACCACCAAGCTGGGTGAGCTGGAAACCAAGGACGATGTGAAGCGCCGGATCGACGAGGCGGCCAAGTTCGTCGACCTCGACCAGTTGGCTCTAAGCCCCCAATGCGGGTTTGCCAGCACCGTTCACGGCAACGATATCTCCACCGCGCAGCAGGCCGAGAAAATCCGCCTGTGTATCGAAGTGGCCGAGGAAGTCTGGGGCTAGGTTGTATCGATATTCAGCCCATGGCGGCCTGCAAATAGCGCTTGCGGGTGCTTCCGGTGCTCACGGCCATAAAGGCCGCTGCGCTCCGGGTCACCCGCAAGCACAATTTTCGGCTCGCCCTGAACTGAATCTCGACACAACCTTCAACTTGCGCTGCGAGAATTAACCCCTGATCCTGAACACGCTGCGGGCATTGTCCTCCATCAGCATCTTCTTCACCTCGGGCGTCATGTCCATCCGGTCATAGGCGGCCAGTTCGTCGGCGCTTTGCTGATAGGGGTAGTCCATCGCATAGAGCACCCGGTCCGGCCCCAGCACCTGTTGGCAGAACTTGATCCCCGGCTCCCAGCCCACACCGCTGGTGGTGATCCAGATGTTGTTGTGGAAGTAGTGGCTGACGGTCTTTTGCAGCTTGACCGGCTCTTGGCCCGGACGGGCGCGATTGTCAGCATTCCCCTGCATCCAGTCGAACCGATAGAGGTGCAGCGGCATACATTCGCCAAGGTGGCCGATCACCAGCCGCAGCTTGGGGAAGCGGTCGAAGGCGCCCGAAAAGATCAGCCCCATCGTGTGCAGCCACACGTCATGCGGGAAGCCGCCGAGCGCACCGAAAAAGCCTCGGCTTTCATAATGCGGGGCGTTGAAGGGGGCGGTGGGGTGGATATACAGCGCCAGATCATTGGCCTCCAGCGCCTCCAGGATCGGAACGAACTCCGGCTCATCCAGATAGCGGCCCTGAAAATGCGAATTGAGCACTGCACCATTGAGGCCCAGCTTGGCGGCGCGCTCCAGTTCCTTGACTGATCCTGCCACATCGCGCGGATCGAAGGCCGCCAGCGCCGAAAAACGCGTGGGATATTTGGCGCAGGCCGCAGCTGCCAGATCATTCGCCTGCCGCGCCAGCGCCGTGCCTTCGTCCGGCCGGACAACCTGCACGCCGGGCGCGGTCAGCAGCAGCAATTGCCGGTCAATCCCCAGCTCGTCCATATGGGCGATGCGCAATTCGCCAAGATCCTGCAGCATTTCCTGCAAGCTGGGCATATTGGCAAACATTGCCCCCATGCGCAGCGAATCATCATCCGGTGCCTCACCGCTGTCGAAATAGTCGAGCTGGGCTTTCACCAGCGCGGGGAAGGTCCATGCCTCTTCCGTAGCGATGCGCTTATACGGCACATCGCGGTCGACATGGCCTGAACGCGGCGCAAGGCCTTCGCGCACGCGGTGGCTGAAATCTTCCTTGAAGTGGCCCTTGAGGCCTTTTTCACTGCCGTCTGCCAGTTTCACCATCAGAACATTCCATTCCCATTCTTGGCAGTGGCCGGATCGGGCACTTCCTGCATCACATCCCAGTGTTCAACAATATAGCCGTCCGCCACCCGCAGCAGATCGACAATCGCATAGCCGCGCGTTCCGGCCTCGCGGCGGAAGTGGAAATGCACCGCCACCAGATCATCGTCGCCCCACACCACCCGCTTAACCTCGTGGGTCAGGCCAGGCAGGCGCGCCATGCTGGCCTGCATCATCGCCAGCGTGGCATCACGGCCGTTGGGTGCGTTGGGGTTATGCTGGATGTAATCGGGATGCATCCAGCAGGTGAAAGCGTCGGTCGGATTGTCCTCGACATAGAACAGCTGGATGAACCGCTCGGCCACCGCGCGGGTGGAGAGCGCCTCGCGGCCAGTCGTATCGCGCGGATCAAACGGCGGTGCGTCCACATCCCACGGCAAGGCGCCGGAGGCGGGTTTCATTTGACCTCGCTGGCAAGCGCGATCCCGAACTTGGGATGCGCAAAATGCATCGGCACGTCCTGGCGATAAGGCCAGGTCTGGCGGTGATGCTCGGACGAGAGCAGCACGTCGGGGCCAAGCGGGTCTTCGGGGAAGGTCTTGGTCGCTGGCTGGAGGTGGGCGGCCGAATGCGCCCAGCCGGTTTCGTCACCCTGCCACTGCATCATGTAATCGAGCCGCTTGATCTTCCACACGCCATCGACATTGACGTAATCGTTCTCGTAAATTCCCGCTTCCATGAATTGTTGCGGCATCATCGCTTCCCGCGTTTCCTGGAAATCATCGTGCCAGCCGCCCAGCAAAATGCCGTGGAAGCGGCCCTTGGCGGTCTTGCGATCGGGCGCGACGGTAATGATGTCCTGCATCTGGAAATGGTCGAGCAACAGGCCGTTGACCGGGCCGGGCTTGCCGCCAGTGAAGCGCCCGGCGATCCAGTCGCCATACAGCCGCTTGACGCCCGCATGGCCGACATATTCGCCGCTGAGGAAAATCACCGCGCCATCCTCGGCAAACAGGTCGGCCACCTCGTCCGGCCGGTTGAAATCGATGTAATAGCCATAGGCCCAATGCAAGCGGCGGATCGCTTGCACGTCCTCCAGCACGCCAACCTTCTGCTCAAGCGCGGCCAACCGGGCTTCGGTATCGCTCATCTCGACTCTCTCCCTCAAATCGTTATCAGTGATCCTAACGAGTGATAGTATTTTGGCGAGAGGGATTTGGCAGAAATGCAGTGGAACGGTGCGGATTATCGCGAGCAATGGGCAGGCCGGGTGGCTTTCATCACCGGAGCGGTGACGGGCATTGGCCTGGGCGTGGCGCAGGCCTTTGCCGATGCCGGAATGCGGCTGGCGCTATCCTATCGCAACGAGGATGATCGGGCCAAGGCCGCCGAATGGTTCGCTATGAAAGGCTATGAACCGCCCTTGTTCGTGAAGCTCGACGTAACCGACAGGGCGCGCTTTGCCGAAGTGGCTGACGAGGTGGAGGCGCATTTTGGTGCGGTCCATGTGCTGGTCAACAACGCCGGTGTCAGCGTGTTCGGCCCCACGGATGAGGCCAGCTATGACGATTATGACTGGATCATGGGGGTCAATTTTGGCGGGGTGGTGAATGGGCTGGTCTCGTTTCTGCCCAAGATCAAGGCTGCCACCGGCCGCCGACATGTAACCAATGTATCCTCGATGACCGCCTTTCTGCCGGGGCCGCAGGCGGGCATCTATACTGCCAGCAAATTCGCCGTGCGCGGTTTGACCGATAGCCTGCGCTATAATCTTGCCCCGCACAGCATCGGCTGTTCGCTGTGCTGTCCCGCGCTGACCCGCACCAATGCCTGGAGCAGCGCGATGAAGCGGCCCGGCGGCTTTGGGGAAAGCGGTTTCCCCGAAACCTCGGACGATCAGCTGCGCCAGTTCGGCACCGCGTTTGAGGAAGGGATGGATCCCTATGAGGTTGGTGCCAAGATTCTGCGCGGCATGACACTGCAAGATGGCCTGATTCTCACCCACCCGGAACATGGGCCCGATTTCGAGGAACTCCATGCCAAGACCATGGCCGCGCTGCCGGTGGAGGAAGCCCCGGCAGGCCGGCTGCATATCGAGGAGCTGCGCCGCAAGGCGATGCGCGATGCCGAGGCCGGGCTGGTGATCAATCTCGACGACCTCACCTGACAATCACCGCTGGACGCCGTCTCCACCTATGATATCTTCCTGCCTCAGGATTGAGGGTAAGGGGAGGCAAATCATGTGCGAACAGGATATGGTCAATACGGCACCGCGTTCTGGACCGCGTGTCAGCCGGCGGGATTTTTCGCGCATTGGCGTGGTCGCGGGTGCCGGAGTGATCGCCGCTGGTGGCCCGCTCACCGCGCTGGCGCAGGCCTCCGCGCTGGATGAGCGAGAGGTGGCCTTCGATGCGCCGGGCGGGCGGCTCGACGGGCTGTTCATATATCCCGAGGAAGGCAAGCACCCCGCCGTGATCCTGTGGCCGGATATCGCGGGCCTGCGCGATGCCCCTTATGCGATGGGCCGCGAGCTGGCGCATGCTGGCTATGCCGTCCTAGTGGCCAACCCCTATTACCGCAGCGTCGAAGGATCGCAGTTCGACGATTTTGACGACTGGCGCGAACAGGGCGGTTTCCAGAAAGTCGGGCCGTGGATGGCGCTCAATACGCCCGCCGCGATTGCCGAAACCATGGTTGCCGCAGTCGCCTGGCTCGATCGGCAGGATGAGGTGGATACCGCGCGCGGCATCGGTATGCAGGGCTATTGCATGACCGGCAGCTGGACTATCCGCGCTGCTGCCGCCGTGCCCGACAGGGTCAAGGCTGCGGCCAGCTTCCATGGTGGCGGACTGGTTGGCGAAGGCCCCGATGCCCCGGTCAATCTGCTCGCCAGTATTGCGCCCGATGCCCGCGTGCTGATCGCGATTGGCAAGAATGACGACGCCATGGCTCCAGGCGACAAGGACGCCTTGCGCGCTGCCGCGCTTGCTGCGGGCCGCGAGGTCGAGATCGAGGTCTATAACGCCGATCATGGCTGGACCGTGCTCGACAGCCCGGTTTACGATTACGACGAAGGCGACCGCGCCTGGGCCCGGTTGCTGGCCTTGTATGAGGCGGCGCTGTGAAAATGTGACCCGGCGGGAGGATCGCTAACGGTCCTCCTGCCGCCCCAAGCCAAAATTGCGGCAAATCAAAGCAGGGCCAGCAGCGTGCCCCTATCCTGATCAGCACAAGGCCGGTGAACGGGCCGCATGTTGATCAGGGGAATGCCATGAAGAAGCCCTATCTTGCCGCACTCGCGCCCTTGCTGCTGCTGGCGGCTTGCGGCGGCGGCGATCCAGCCGAATCGATCGCAGCGATCCGCCAGACCGAACTGGGCCAGCTGGAATCGATTGAAGCCAAGGATCTGGTCGGCATCGCCCGGCTCTATCGTGATGATGCGCGGCTGGTGCGGCCCGATGGCACGGTGCTGGAAGGCGGGGTGGCGATTGTCGAGGAATATGGCGCGCTGCTGGATGATCCCAACTTCACCATCACCATCGAACCGGCCAGCGGCTGGGCTTCGTCTGATGGCGAGCTGGCGGTGGTAAACTCCAATGTCCGGTTCACCACCACCGATCCCGCCACGGGCGAGGCAGTGACCACGCCGCTCGACAGCCAGACGGTGTGGCACCGCGAGAATGGCGCCACCTGGAAGATCATTTCCGCCTACAATGTCGCGCAGGCCGCAGCGCCAACCCAGCAGACGGCGCCGGAGTTAGCGGAATAGAGGGGCCAGAGCACTTTCCAGCCGGTGCCGTTGCGCGTTACTAGTCCAGGTTCTTGAATTCGATCGTCGCCACCGGATCGGTACACAGGCGGCAGTTGGCACCAATGAAGGTGCGCGCCGCGCCGGCATCGCCGCGCAATTGCCATTCCAGCCAATCGACCACGATGCTGGCATTCCGCCCGCCCATCGGATCATGATAGGTGCCACCGTGCCCGGTGGGGGTGTTGACCCAGAAGGCCGGGACATGGTCGATGCGGCCGTAGTCATCCAGCCCGTTGGCATAGGCGATATCGGTCGGTCCGCCGTCGAGATAGAGCACCGGGGTATGCAGCGCCAACAGGCCCTCTTTGGGAAGGCCCATTCCGCCCAGACGCGGCGCGCCCGCGGGCAGAAGGCCGCTGTTCTGCACCACCACGGTATCGAGGCGTGGATCGCCGGCCACTGTCAGCGCCTGCACCCCGCCGCAGGAAAAGCCCGCAGCGGCAAGGGCGTTCTCATCGATCAGGCCGTGATAAATGCTGCCACTGGTGCCATTCTGCGCCAGCACCCAGTCGAGCGCCTCGATCAGTTGCGCGGCATCGGTGGGGGAGGACGGCATCTGCCCGTCGGGGCCCAGTGAGCGCGGTGGTTCTGCCGGGGCGGTGGCTTCAGGACCGCTGCGACGCAGACCCGGCGCGATCACAACATAGCCATATGACGCGATCTGCGACAGGTGGAAGCGGGTGCTGGTGCCGTCGGCGGCACAGGCGCCATTGCCCCACACCAGCACGCCTAGTTCATCAGGGCCAATCGCCGCCATGTCCGCCGGGCGGTAAATCACATGGTTGGGCAGGTCCGCTACCTGCTCGATCAGCGAGGGGTATGGGCCATCACCGGGGGTATCGGGCAAGCGATTGACCCGCTCCATCAATGCATCGAACGCTGCCCGCTCGGCCGCGATATTGGCCTGCGCGCTGACTGTGAGCGGGCTGGTGGCGCTAACCAGCGCGGCAGCGATTGCGAGATATTTCATATGACCTGACCCCTTCTTGTGTTTGGTGCTAACCGTACCAATAGCAGGTGCCGCGCATTTCCAGGCTGATGCGCGGCGGCGCGTCTGGCCCGGCCAGCGGATTGTCGAACGCGCCATGCGGCATCAGCCGGGCGCGGGTGAGGTCGCTCTCGCTGGTCTTGAACATCAGCACTTCGCCCACGTGCATGTTGGAATAATGGTGCCAGCGATGTGCCGGGTTGTGGGCCAGCAGGTAATTCTCAAACGACCATTCGGGCGCCCCGCCGGGCGGATCGAAGATGGCGTCGCATTCGATCAGATCGTCCAGCGCCAGCGAGGGGAAGGCGCACAGACCCAGCGGCACATCCTGCGGCGGGTCTGACAACACCCGCCAGGCATTATACTGCGCGCTGCGGGTGATCGTCTGTCCCGCCGGAGCACCCCGCGCCCGCGCCGCCTCGGCGGCGGGGATCGACATATCGACATGGACAAACCGCGCTGGGTGCGAATTGTCGTGCGCGTCATTCTGCCCCAGCCGTTCCGAAAAGCGCAGGATGCCACGGGCGAACATATCGACATGATCGCAGCCGGTCTGGGCCTTGAAAAGCGCGGACATTTCATCGGTATGGATGCGCGCAACCGCAGCCAGATCGGTCAGATCGGCAACCGCGCTGCGGTGCTCCACCAGCGTAAAACCCTCGACATCCAGAGTGCAGCCAGCCCCGCGCGCATCGTGGATTTCGACCTCCACCGGGGCCAGCGGAACGAAGTCCTTTTCATGCGCATTGGCATAGAAAAATGGCCGCTTTTCCGTGCGTTGGGAATATCCGATGGGCGCGCGCAACGTTGTCATTTCTAGCCTTCCGGGAATTCCTCGGTGTCGATGGTGGAGCGGATGGCCTCGTGGTAGCGGTGGCCGTGGATGGTGCTGTGGTTGATGATTTGTCCGGCCTGCTCAATCACTTGGGCACTCACAGGCAAAGCGGCGGCGGCCATGTTTTCTTCCAGGTGGGCGATAGACGTGGTGCCGGGGATGACGTGGCAGTGTGGTCCCTGTTCCAACACCCAGCGCAGCGCCAGCTGGGCCGGGGTGAAACCGTTATCGCGCGCAAGGGCTTCGAAACGCTCGATAAGCTCCAGATTGTGCGGCCAGTTTTCCGGCCAGAAGCGCGGCATTTTGGGGCGCAGATCGGTCTCCTCAAGCGTTGCCGGATCGCGCAACACCCCGCCCAGCGCGCCGCGCCCAAGCGGACTGAACGCCACCAGAGCGACACCTAGTTCGGCACAAGTGGCGCTAACCCCCAGCTCAACATTGCGTGTCCACAGCGAATATTCCGGCTGCACCGCACCCACCGGATGAACGCCGTGAGCCTCACGAATATGCGCTGCCGACCATTCGGAAACGCCATAGGCGCCGATCTTGCCGGCCTCGATCGCCCGGACCATCGCGCCGACGCAATCGGCCACCGGAATCTTGGGATCGAAGCGGTGCATATAGAACAGATCGATGTGATCGGTGCCCAACCGCGCCAGCGTATCATCGACCGCCTGGGTGATAACACCGGGCGAGCAATCGATCCCGCGCCTTGGCCCATCGACGGTGATGCCGGTTTTGCTGGCAAGGAAATACTCCTGCCGCCGATGGCCGACCGCGCGCGCGATCAGCTCCTCATTCTTGCCTTGCCCATAGATATTGGCGGTATCGAGGTGATTGCAGCCCAGATCGAGCGCGTGGTTCAACAACCGAGCGCCGTCCTCGGGCGAAGGCGGCGTGCCATAGGCCCACGACAGATTCATGCACCCCAGCCCAACCGGGTGCAGTTCCCGGCCCGCAATCACCCGCGCCATTACGACCAGCCGTCCTGCGCTTCGAGGCTGGTGGCCAGTTCACCGATCACGCGGTAGCAATCGTGCACTTGCGCCACCGAGCTGTTGGGTTCGCGCCCTTCGCGGATCGCGGCGATGAATTCGCGGTCCTGCAGTTCGATGCCGTTGTTCGATACCGCTACGCCCGCAAGATCGATCTGCTCTTCCTTGCCGGTGAACAGATCGTCATAGCGCGCCAGATAGGTGGCATTGTCGCCAATATAGCGGAAGAAAGTGCCCAGCGGCCCATCGTTGTTGAAGCTGAGCGACAGGGTGCAGATCGCGCCGCTTTCGCTCTTCAACTGGATCGACATGTCCATCGCAATGCCGAGTTCGGTATGCTTTGGCCCCTGAATGGCATTGGCCGAAACGATCTTGCCCGCCTGATAGGCGAACAGATCAATCGTGTGCGCCGCGTGGTGCCACAGCAGGTGATCTGTCCAGCTGCGCGCCTCGCCCTTGGCGTTCATGTTCTTGCGGCGGAAGAAATAGGTCTGCACATCCATCTGCTGGATGGCGAGCTCGCCCGCCGTGATCTTGTTATGCACGAACTGGTGGCTGGGATTGAAGCGGCGGGTGTGGCCGACCATGCAGGTCAGGCCGGTTTCCTGCGCCTTCTTCAGCACCGCCTCGGCATCGCCCCAGCTGTCTGACAGGGGGATTTCGATCTGCACATGCTTGCCCGCTTCCATGCAGGCTATGGCCTGCTGCGCGTGCATATCGGTGGGGGTGCACAAGATCACCGCATCGACATCATCGCGCGCCAGAGCCTCGGCAAGGTCGGTGCCCGAATGCTTGGCGCCATACTTTTCGGCTACTTGCGCGGCCTGTTCGGCACGGCGCGAGATGACCGAGGTGATCTCGACGCCGTCGATATTCTTCAGGCCATCAAGGTGCTTTTCGCCAAAGGCGCCGGCACCGGCCAGTGCGATTCTCATGTTATTCTCCGCTTGATCCCCCTCTTGCTGGAGGGGTTAGGGGTGGAATGGGGCGGTGCTCGTTTCAGGCCCACCCTGGCCCCTCCCGCAAGCGGGAGGGGAGACTTGGTTATTCGGCAGCTTCCAAACTGTGCCCGCTCATCACCCGGCGCGGGTTCAGCGGTTCGCCCGCGGTTTCTTCGGGTTGCAGGATCAGCGCACCCAGCGCGGTGTTGGAGGCGGGGATGTGGTAGAAGGTGTAGAGGTCGCGCACCTTGTCGCCCAGCGCCCCGCGCATGATCAGCCACATCACCAGCTCGATCCCTTCGGAGCCCGCCTCGCGCAGATATTCCAGATGCGGCTTGAGGCTGAGCGTTTCGGGATCGTGGATCAGCTGATCGATGAAGGCCAGATCGAACTCCTTGTTGATCAGGCCCGCACGCGGACCTTGCAACTGGTGGCTCATTCCGCCGGTGCCCCAGACGTGGACGTTGAGATCCTCCGGGAAACTTTCAATCGCCGCGCGGATAGAATCGCCCAGATTGAAGCATCGGCGGCCCGATGGCGGCGGATAGGTGACGACATTGACCGGGAAGGGAATAACCTTGCACGGCCACGCATCAGGCTCGCCAAACATCATGCTCAGCGGCACGGTGCAGCCGTGATCGACGTCCATCTGGTTCATGATGGTCATGTCAAAATCGTCGAGGATCAGGCTTTGCGCGATATGCCAGGCGAGGTCCGCATGGCCGATCACATCGGGCACCGGGCGCGGGCCCCAGCCTTCATCGGCCGGCTTGAAGCTGTCGGCGCAACCGATGGCAAAGGTGGGGATGATGTTCATGTCGAAGGCTGATGCATGATCATTATACACCAGCACCACCACATCGGGCATATTGCCCGGCTGTGCGATCCAGTCCTTGATCGGCTGATAGCCATCGAACACCGGACCCCAATAGCCATTGCCGCTGGTGCCGGTCTGCATCGCGGCGCCGAGCGCGGGGATGTGGCTGGAGGTGATACCTGTGGTTACGCGTGCCATATCAGAAACCTCCCTTGATCGAGCGGACGCCTTCAGGCGAACGGCCACCGTCAATCATCATTTGTGCATATTCTTCCTGGGTCATGCCAGTCATCGATCCGGCGGCGAACTGGAAGCTCTTGCCATCGGTGGAGAACAGCTTGGACAGGAAATAGACGTTGCCGCCCTCGTCGATCATGCCGTTGTAATCGCGCGCCAGAACGGCGACCTTGGCGGCAGGGGTGATATCCCATTCATCGAGATAGGCGCTTTCATTGCCGAGGAAGCGCTGGCGGTTTTCCTCT
>CAMDSM010000029.1 GCA_945906905.1 Altererythrobacter xiamenensis
CCTACTGGTGCGAATTTCCAAACTTCTCAAAGAAGTAATCGCATATTACGAAAAGGACAATGCCGAGATCATCGCGATCTTAGAGCGACCGCTGATCGAGGCGTCCACCGTCGCGTCCTATCTGCTGCGGAACCAGCCCGATGTGATGCTCGATTACCGCAAATGCTCATATAAGGACCGCCTCCGAATCCTACGCGAGCTGAAGGCCGGATCAGCATTCTTCGAAACAAATGCTGGTCGGAGACTCCTGACGTCCGTCCGTGAAAAGCTTGCCACAGAGGGGTTTACCGAGGCCGATTTTGACGAGCAGAAGAAGAACAAATGGAGGCTACAAGGGAAAACTTTCTTTCAGATATTTGCTGAAATCGAACATGCAGACTTATACCCTGCAACCTACGGCATGATGTCGGAGTCGATTCATGGCTCGTGGAACGAATCGCTCGACTGGTGCCTACAGAAGGAACCAGACGGAACTTACAAGTCGAACCTATTCTCATACCCAGCGGACATTCGGTTTGTCACGCCGACGCTAAAATTCACAGTCCTGCCATTCCGTTTATGGCTGGAACGCATAGACTGCTATGACGACAATACACGGGGTGTGATGGATTGGATTGATAAGGTGAATACGGCCTTGTTTATGAAATTCGATTCCATGTTCAACGAGTGAGGATCGCCGGCGGGACGGAATACCTTGCCCCCCGAACCTATTACCCCCTCACAACCCCAACCCCGCCATAGCCGCATCAACCGCCGCCTTCGCCCCATCCGAACACGCCACCAACGGCAACCTTACCTCCGGCGAAAACCAGTCATGCAACCGCGACAAGGCATACTTCGCCGGAGCCGGGCTGGCATCCGCAAACATCGCCCGGTGCAGCGGATAGAGCTTCTCGTTCAACTCCCGCGCCAGCACATAATCGCCTGCCAAAGCCGCAGTATGAAACTCCGCGCACAGTTTCGGCGCGACGTTGGCGGTCACTGATATGCAGCCCCTCTGCCCCAGCACATACCCCGCCAGCGCCAGCGGATCATCGCCCGACAGCTGGTTGAACCCCGGCCCTGCCCCCATCCTTTGCGTCACAACGCGCGACAGATCGCCGCTGGCATCCTTGATGCTGACGATGCGGTCCGGAAAGCGGCGGTGCAGTTCGATCACGGTTTCGGGCAGCAGGTCGGTCACTGTGCGGCCGGGGACGTTATAGAGCACGATCGGCAGTTCGCTGCGTTCGGCCAGATAGGTGTAATGCGCCAGCAGTCCGGCCTGGCTGGGGCGGTTGTAATAGGGCGCGACCAGCAGCACCGCATCGGCCCCGGCCACTTGCGCTTCCTTGATGTGCCACAGCGCGGTTTGCGTATCGTTGCTGCCTGCGCCCGCGATCACCGGCACGCGGCCTGCGGCCTGTTCGGCGCAGGCGCGGATGATGGCATGGTGCTCGTCGTTGTCGATGGTGGCGCTCTCACCGGTGGTGCCGCAGGGGACCAGACCGGTCGAGCCGTTATCGATCTGCCAGTCGACAAAGCGGCGGAAGGCGGGCTCATCAAACGCTCCGTCGCGAAAAGGAGTCGTCAGAGCCGGAATCGAGCCAGAGAACATCGTCATACCTCTTGCAATGTCCCGGCAAAAACGGGACTCAGGGGGTGGTCCGCACAAATTTGCGTTCAGCGCCTGATAAGGAGAGGCCCGCCACAATGTCCAGCATGGTTCGTTCGGTAATCCTATCCCTGATGCTTGGTGGTGCGCTGGCGCTGCCCTTGGCCGCTCATGCGCAGGAAGCGGGCGAGTGGGATCGGGCGCGGGCCGATCTGGCGGCACAAGGCCCCGGCCAGATGGCACGCGAGATCACCCGCTGGCAGGAATTATACGCCGATACCAGTGCGCAGCTGCCGTTTGACCGCTATGCCAGCTTCCTCATCGCCAACCCCGGTTTTCCCGATGAAACCGCGCTGCGATCACGGGCCGAATTGCGCTTGCGGCGCGAATTTGTGCCCAATGCCACGCTGCTGGAATTCTTCGACCGCTTCCCCCCCGTCACCAATTTTTCCCGCGCGCATTATACGCTGGCGTCGCTGGGCCGGGATCAGGCCGCTGCCGCAAGTCTCGCCCGTCAGGCATGGCGCGGCGGCGAGATGAGCGAAGTGGCCGAGGCGACCATTTCCTCGATGTTTGGCGCTGATTTCACCGAGGCCGACCACGATGCCCGGATGGACGCGCTGTTGTGGCAGAATGAGCCTGCCGCCGCCGCTCGCCAGATCGCCCGCACCTCCTTCGAGCGCCGCCCGCTGTTCGAGACGCGGCTTGCGATGCTGCAATCGGGTGACGGGGCGACGAGCGATCCTGCGGCCCTCACCGATCCGGGTTATCTGTTCAACCGCGCCCGCGAACTGCGGCAGGAAGGCCGCCGGGCTGAGGCGATCGCCCTGCTCGGTAACCGCCAGCAGCTTGCCAGCCGCCCGTTCGATCAGGTGGCATGGGTGGAGGAACAGCTCACCGTCGCCCGTCTGGCCGATGCGCGCGGCGCGGCGCGGATAGCCGCACAGATCGACGATGGCTTTGCTGCTGGCGAGGACATTTCGGCCCGCGAGTTCAAGCTGCGCGATGACTATACTTCGCTGATGTGGCTGGGCGGAACCCGGGCGCTGTGGGAAGCGGGCGATGCTGCAGGCGCTGCGCCGTTGTTCTACCGCTATGGCGCGGCGGCCCGCACGCCGCAAACCCGCTCCAAGGGCTTCTATTGGGCCGGATTGGCCGCCACCCAAGCGGGCGATAGCGCCGGGGCCGCGCGTTACTATGAAGCCGCCGCGCAATATGCCGATCGGTTCTATGGCCAGTTGGCCTTGGCCGCGCTTGGCCGCGATCTGCCCGCCTTCGCCGCTGCTCCGATGGGCGAGCCCACGCCAGAGGAACGCGCCACCTTCCGCGCCGCCCCACTCACCCGCGCCGTGGCCGAAGTCGCCCGCGATGCGCCGTGGAGCGTCGGCATCCGCTTCTATCGGACCATCGCCGATCAGGCCCAGACCGCTGGCCAGCATCTGCTGGTGGCCGAACTGGCGCGCGAGATTGGTCGGCGCGATCTGGCGGTCAATCTGGCCGATGCCGCCGGGGCCGATGGCCACACGGGCTTCACCCGCATCGGCTATCCGGTGCTCGCCGCGCCCAGCGGCACCAACTGGACCATGGTCCATGCGATCACCCGGCAGGAAAGCCAGTTCGCCCAGAACGCCATCAGCCACGCGGGCGCTACCGGCCTGATGCAGCTGATGCCCGGCACCGCGCGCGAGGAAGCTGGGCGCGCAGGCGTGCAATATATGTCGGCCTCGCTGATCAGCGATCCGGCCTATAATGTGCGCCTCGGCTCCAACCATATCGAGCGGTTACTGGTGACCTACGACCAGTCCTACCCGCTGGCGGTGGCGGCCTATAATGCTGGCCCCGGCAACGTGAACCGCTGGCTGCGCGAGATCGGCGATCCGCGCAATGGCTCGATCAGCTGGACCGAATGGATCGAACGCATCCCCTTCTCCGAAACGCGCGGCTATGTGCAGCGGGTGCTGGAGAATGCGGTGGTTTATGAGCATTTGTATCCGCAAGAGGCCGGACGATCGCGGCCTTTGCGTGAGTTCTTGCGCTAGGTGGCCGCCCCCACCAACCCCATCACCCCCGCTGGCCTGTCCGCTCTCAAGGCCCGTTATGACCAGCTGCTGGGCACCGACCGGCCGGCGATTGTCGAGATTGTCAGCTGGGCGGCAGGCAATGGCGATCGCAGCGAGAACGGCGATTACCTCTATGGCCGCAAGCGGATGCGCGAGATTGACCGTGAGCTGGCGCATCTGGCGCGGCGGATGAAGGCGGCAAAGGTGCTCGATCCGGCGCAGCAGCCCGACAAGGCGCGGGTGTTCTTCGGCGCCACTGTGACCATCGCGGATGAGGATGATGCGACGCGCATCCTCACCATTGTCGGCGATGACGAGCAGGATGCCAGCCTCGGCCTGGTCGGCTGGAGCGCGCCGATTGCCCGGGCCTTGCGCGGCGCTGGTGTGGGCGATTGCCGCAAGGTTCTGCTGCCCGGCGGCGAGAAGGAATGGGAAGTGCTGGCGATCAATTATCCGGACGCAGAGGGGGAGTAATGCGCACCACGTCAACCAACACCACGGTCCGCCTCTACCACCTCGACATCGAGGCCGAGGGCGGCGCGCCGCATACATTGTTTTACGGCCCGCTGGCCGAAGCGATGCAGATCGCCGCCGCGCAATCAGAGGAACTTCAGGCAGGCCTCTATCTCGCCACTGACAATGACGTGGTGGCGTGGTTGGATCTGGACTAGAGAACCAAACCGATGCGCCTCATCCTCGCCCTAACACTCGCCCTGCCCCTCGCCCTGATCGCCGCGCCAGCAACCGCGCGCGACAGCTTGGGCGTGTTCGGCGAATGGGGCGCTTTTCGCGATGCAGACGTGCCGCGCTGTTATGCCATTGCGGCGGCAACGGGCGCGGGGTCGCAAGGCTATGCCAGTGTCGGCAATTGGCCGGGCGAACAGGTGCGCGGGCAAGTGCACTTCCGGCTTTCCCGCGCGCTGCGGGCAGGCGCCAATGCGCGGCTGACCATCGGCGGCAACAGCTGGTCACTGACCAGCCGGGCCAGCGATGCCTGGGCCGCCAACCGCCAAGCCGATGCCGCAATTGTCGCCGCCATGCGCTCAGCTTCGACCATGCAAGTGAGCGGGCGCGACCGGCAAGGCCGCGCCTTTACCGATCGCTACAGCCTTGACGGTGCCGCCACCGCGCTCGATGCCGCCAGCGTGGGTTGCGCGCGCAATTCCTGATCCGCAACAGGCCGGAGATTGCTCCCCGGCCTGCTACTTTTCAGCACTTTAGGACAATGTGCGTTAGAAGCGCGCGCCCACACCCAGCATGAACTGGTGACGATCCAGATCGACCGCGAAACGGTTGGTTTCGTAACCGCTGGGAGATTCGATCTCACCTTCCTGATACTGCGAATAGCGATATTCTCCCGTCAGGAAGATGTTTTCCGTGATCGCCTGCTCGATACCAGCACCGGCGCGCCAGCCATCCAGACTGAGGTTGGTCTCGATATCGGTGGTGTTGTCCGTGGCCAGGATGTTCATCGAGGCATTGGTATAGCCGCCCTTGGCGTAAAGCAGCGTGGTCGGCGTGACGGCCATACCCACGCGGACGCCAAGGTAGAGATCACGGCCGGCTTCGATGTTGCGGATACCGACGGTGGAAAAGCCGGTGGTATCATATTCGCTCGATGCCTCGGACATGGTCCACTCGCCCTCAACGCCAATAATCGCGCCGCCAAGGTCGATATCGTAACCCGCACCGACGCCATAGGCGATGCCGTTGATCGTCTGGTCGACGTCGTCATTGTTGTCGATGTCAGTGGTGCTTCCGGGGCGCACAACATCATAGCCTGCCAAGGCTTCGACGCGCAGGCCAGTGAAGGGGGATGCATCCTGTGCAGCTGCCGGAGCAGCCAGTGCAACCACCGAAACCGAGGCGAGGACCAATGCGAAACCGATTTTCATGACTCATTCCATTCTCAATTTTCCGGGCGGGATATCCGCGTCGGGAATTGAAGGAATGTGTGGAACGGACTTATGTTGCATGAACCTCAGACAACAAAAAACTGTTGTTATTTAGCAACATAGAAACGACAGGACGGGCTAAAAGATGGCTGAGCCGGGGGAACCAGGAGGCGGGGCAGACGTTCCCGCGCGCAACGCTGCACTACGCTGGCCAATGCGGCGGTGCTGCGCTATAGGCACCCGATCATGTCAGACACTGCCCTCATGCCGATCCCCGGACAGATCGATCCGGTCCCTGTTGCGCGCGACATCACCCCGCGCGCCGATGGCCGCACCGATCTGCTCGGCCTGCCCAAGGTTCGCATTGCCGAACTGTTCGTCACAGCTGGCCTTGATGCCAAGGCCGCCAAGCTGCGCGCCAAGCAGGTGTTCCACTGGCTGTACCATCGCGGCGTGACAGAATTTGAAGCGATGACCGATATCGCCAAGACCATGCGCCCGTGGCTGGCGACACGGTTCGTGATCGGGCGGCCCGAGATTATCGAGGCGCAGCATTCGATCGATGGCACGCGCAAATGGCTGCTGCGGACCGATGATGGCCATGATTACGAGATGGTGTTCATCCCCGATGAGGCGCGCGGCACCTTGTGCGTTTCCAGCCAGGTCGGCTGCACGCTCAACTGCACTTTCTGCCACACCGGCACGATGCGGCTGGTGCGCAATTTGACGCCGGGCGAGATCGTCGGCCAGGTGATGCTGGCGCGCGATGCTTTGGGGGAATGGCCCAAGGGGCGGATGGACTTTGTGGTGCCTGAGGATTCGGGCGACGAGGAGAGCGAATATACCGCCGATGGCCGCCTGCTGACCAATATCGTGATGATGGGCATGGGCGAGCCATTGTATAATTTTGACAATGTCCGCGATGCGCTGAAGCTGGTGATGGATGGCGATGGGCTGGCGCTGTCCAAGCGCCGCATCACGCTTTCGACCAGTGGCGTAGTGCCGATGATGGCGCGTTGCGGCGAGGAGATCGGGGTCAATCTGGCGGTCTCGCTCCACGCGGTGACCAAGCTGGTGCGTGACGAAATCGTGCCGATCAACCGCAAATACGGCATCGAGCAGCTGCTACAAGCCTGCGCCGACTATCCCGGTGCCTCCAACGCCCGGCGCATCACCTTTGAATACGTCATGCTGAAGGACAAGAACGACAGCGACGCCGATGCGCGCGAGCTGGTGCGCTTGCTGCGGCTGTATGATCTGCCAGCCAAGGTCAACCTCATCCCCTTCAACCCCTGGCCCGGCGCGATCTATGAATGCTCGACGCCCGAACGGGTGAAGCGCTTTTCCAACATCGTGTTTGAGGCGGGCATTTCTGCGCCCGTGCGCACGCCAAGGGGCCGCGACATCGATGCCGCTTGCGGACAGCTCAAGACCTCGGCGCAAAAGGTCAGCCGCGCCGAGATTGATCGGCTGTTGGCCGAAAAGCAGGCGGAAATGGACGCGCGTTAGCCCGGAAGGGCGGCCCCCTTGGCAATCATGTCGCAGCGTCCGCCGATCCACACCTGACCATCGGCAGACAGTTCGCAATGGACCCGGCCATCCGCTCCCGTCACTTGCCCCTGCCCGGCCCGATAACTACCATGCGCCAACCCGCTGGCGAACAAGTGCATCGCCAAACCAGCGTTGAAACTGCCAGTCACCGGATCTTCCACTAGGCTGCCATGCTGATTGGCAAAGAAGGCGCGCAGTTCCCAATCCACCGACGACTCCGGTTCGGCCGGCGCGGCCAGGCCGATATCGGTGCCGAGCGGTGCGTGCTGCACTGGTCTGGCGGCCAAAACATCGTTGGCAGAATTCAGCCGCAACAGCTGCCAATTGGGGCCATTGGCAACATGCACCGCTTCCACCACACTGCCCGGATCAACCCCGGCAAAGCGCACTGCCGCTGTCGTTTCGGCCGCTGTCATCGGCTCATAGCGGGTGAATGCGGGCGCGGCGAAAGACAACAGCTCGCCGATTTGCCGCACCTCGATCAGCCCCGCCATGCATTCCTGCACTACCACTCCGGCGCGACGCGATTGGCCGCCGGATGCCAGCCATGCGAACGCAGACCCCAGTGTCGGGTGTCCGGCGAATGGCAGTTCACCTGCGGGATAGAATATCCGCACCCGGTAATCAGCGGCGGGATCGGTCGGCGGCAGCAGGAACGTCGTCTCCGAAAAGCCGAGCCACTGGGTGAGCCGCAGCATCTGGTCTGCGCTCAGGCCTTCGCCGCCATGGACCACTGCCAGCGGATTGCCGCGCATTGGCTGCGCACCGAACACGTCCACCAGATCCAGCCTCACGCGCAAATCTCCCCTTCGCCGTCCTCGCATATCATGGACTCTGGAATGCCAAAGCGCCATGCTTCGCGCCACCAACTGCAGGACACTTGCCATGGGCGATGATCAAACGCTGGCATATTATGAGCGTGAAGCACCGCTTTATGTGCAAGTGATGGCGCAAGCCTCGCTGCGGTCCTTGTCCGAAGGGTTCCTCGATCAATTTCTGCCGCGCCTGCCGCCCGGGGCCGAGGTGCTGGAGCTGGGCTGCGGCGGCGGGAACGATACTTTATCCATGCTCGAACGCGGCTTTGTGGTCGATGCCACCGATGGCGCGGCGGCGATGGTGGCAGAGGCGCAGGCGCTTACCGGCCATTCAGCGCGGCTGCTGCGGTTTGAGCAGCTGGAGGCAGAGGCCGCCTATGACGCAGTCTGGGCCCATGCTTCGCTGCACCATCAGCCATCTGACGGCCTTTCCGGTGTGCTCGCCCGGATCGGCCGCGCGCTCAGGCCGGGCGGCTGGTTCTTTGCCAATTACAAGCTGGGAACTGGCGACGCGCGCGACAATCTTGGGCGGCTGTACAACTTCCCGCCGCGCGAAGACCTGCTCGATCTATACCGCTCAGGAGGCTGGGAACTGGCCGACCTCAAGGACTATCGCGCAGGCGGGATGGACAAGGTGGAACGCGACTGGATCGCCATCACCGCGCGCAAACCAGCCTAACGGACCAGCTTTCGGGCCAGGCTGAGGGATCGAATAGCGCTGGGACGCGTTATCGATACAGCACCAACCCGAACGAAAGGCACCGTATCATGCGCAAGAGCATTCTGATCATCGCTGCCACCGTGATGGCGATACCCGCCGCCCCGGCCGCCGCCGATCCCCCCAGCCATGCACCGGCATATGGCTATCGCGAGCACCACGAACGCGCCAACCACGACAGGCGCTCGCGCCCGCGCGTCTATGACGACAATGGCCGCTATATTGAACCACGCCGGGTCAGCCGCGGAGACGACATCTGGGAAGGGCGCGATGGGCGCAATTACTGCCGTCGTGACAACGGCACCACCGGCCTGATTATCGGCGCTGGCGGTGGCGCGCTGCTGGGCCATGAAGTCGACCGGAACGGAGATCGTATCATAGGTACCGTGGTCGGCGCGGTTCTGGGTGGCCTGCTCGGCCGCGAGATTGACCGCGGCGGGGCCCGCTGCCGCTAACAAACGCTTATCTGCCCCGCCCCCCTTTCGCGGGACCAGAGATGCCGCCTTCCCCAACGGGAGGGCGGCATTTTTCTTGAGCGATGTTTGGGGGAATGGCCAAGCGGATCGGATCACGCTACGGACAAAGTCAAATATGACTCGGATTTCGGAGCAACCCATGATCGAAACCGCGCTGGTTTCTGGCGACGACCACCTGGACCTCAACATGCTGCCCGCTGACGTGTGGACCGCGCGCATGGCCAGCACTTGGGGTGAGCGCACCCCTCGCCCGGTGGAGCAGGCCAATGGTTCGGCGCTGTGGATGGCCGATGGGCTCAGCTGGGGCTTCTGGTCGGGCAAGCCGATGGGTTTCACTGGCCCCAAGCCGATCCACACTGCCTATGATCGCGGCGGGATCGAGGACATCACCGAACTGCGCGCGGGCAATCCCGTTCTGCGGTTGGCGGATATGGACCGTGACCATGTGTGGGCGCATGTGATTTTCGGGCCCGTCACCAGCATCCGCACCGATGATCCCGCCTTCATGCAGGCCTGCTACGCCGCCTATAATGATTGGCTGTATGAGGATTTCTGTTCCGCCGCGCCTGATCGGTTGATCGGTGTGGCCATGCTGCCGCCGCACCCAGAGGCCGCTCTGGCCGAATTGCAGCGACTAGTGGCGGGTGGCAAATGTCGGCAGGCCAATCTCCAGATCGCGGTTGCCGAACCCCGGCTGGAGGACAAGCGGTGGGAGCCTTTGTGGCAGCTGCTGGAAGATTGCGGCATCGTTTTGTCGTTCCACGTCACCGTGTTCCCCACAGTGGGCGATGCGTTCGACAAACATAAGGGTTCGCCCGGCGCGACATTCCTGCACGCCAAGATGTTCATCGAGCAATTCCTCGATCCCTTCGTCGATCTGTTCGCCTGGGGCATTCTGGAGCGCCATCCCGGCCTGAAGCTGGTGATCGCCGAATGCGGTGCGGGCTGGGTTCCGTGGGTGGTGGAGGAGCTCGACTATCGCCACCACCGGCTGTGGGAGTGCGCCGAATATTGGGACGACAAGGGCGGCATTCCGCACCAGATGAAGCCATCGGACCTGTTCAAGCGGCAGATCTTCGGCACCTTCCAGCAAAGCCCCACGACCATGGCCCTGAGCGGCTTTTGGGGCGCGGAAAACCTGCTGTGGGCCAGCGACTATCCGCACCCAGACAGCATCTGGCCCCATTCGGTGAGCAAGATTGCCGAGCATATGGGCCATATGCCCGCAGAGCAAGTGCGCGCCATCGTCGGCGGCAACGCGGCAAAGCTCTATGGGCTGGACTTAAGCAAGGCGACCGTGAGGGCGATGCTGCCGATTGGCGATAACCGCGCGGCGGCTTAGAGCACTTCTCGACCATTCTGGGTCATCGTGATTGCACAAGGAAGCCCGCCGGACAGCGTTGCTCGTCTGTCACGATGCAAGGGCATCGCTCCTTCCTCGCGCCTCGCACTGAGCCAAATTCGACTCCGTCACGGTGATCCGGAATGGTCGAGAAGTGCTCTAGGTTTCTGCCGGGGCTGCGTGTGCGGGCAAGGGCAGAAACAGCCCCAGCAACGGCAGCGCAATCATACACAAGCCCGACGCCATAAAGGCAGTCGTAATCCCGAAGTCTTCGGCAAAATGGCCCCAGCCCCAGCTGCCCACCGCAATCCCGCCAAAAGTCACGCCGCTGACCAACGCGGTAATCCGCCCGACTATCGCGCGCGACGCCCACAACTGGCCCGCCACAGCGAAGCCCGAGAGCGCCTGCACCCAGCCCGCGCCCGCCATCACCAGCAGCGCCAGGGTGGCGGGCAGGCCCGGCTCCAGCGCCACAATCACGCATCCGCAGCCATAGATCAGACCCGAGGCTCGGGTAATCACTTCGGCGCAAAAGCGTGATCGGAACCATGTCGCGCTGGCCGCGCCGATCACCGCGCCCACGCCCAGCGCCGCCAGCAACAGGCCATAGACGAACGATCCCGCTCCCAGCACCTCACTGGCGAACAACGGCATCACCGCCCACGGTGCCGCTCCTGCGGCCGTGAAAGTGAAGGCCCGCAGCAGGATCACCCGCAATTGCGGCGAGGCGAAAGTGAAGCGCAGCCCCTCGGCCATCATCGGACCAATCGGGCGGCGCACAGGGGCCTCGGCCCGTGGCAAGTGCCAGCGCCACAACAGCAAGATCACCAGCAGATAGGCCAGTGCGTTGACGATAAAGGCCGCGCTCGCCCCGCCCAAAGTGGTGATCGCTCCGCCCAGTGCCGGGCCAAAACTGCGGGCGACATTGAAGCCCAGAATGTTGAGCGCCACCGCCGCTGCCAGTTCACCCCGCGGCACCGCAAAGTTCACCGCCGATGCCGCCGCCGGAATGAAGCAGGCCACGCCGCAGGCCAGCAACGCGGTCAGCGTGATCACCACCACAGGCCCCGCCGCATCCATCTGCACCAGCACCGCCAGCAGCAGCGAAACCGCCAGCATCCCGAACAGCGCCGCCAGCAACATTCGCCGCTTGTCGACCATATCGGACCACGCACCTGCAGGCAGGCCCAGCAGCATGATCGGCAGGTTGTAAGCCGTCTGCACCAGCGCCACCACATCGGCCGGCCAGCCTGCCTGCGTCAGATGCCACGATGCCCCGACCGACTGCACGGTATTGCCCAGATTGGCCAGCAGGCTGCCTACCACCAGCATGGCAAACACCCGGTGGCGCAAGGGCGCGAAAGTGGTGGTGTGGAGCATTGCGCCGGGATGTGCCGCCACTTGGCCCACTCGGCAAGCGGCAACTGCACCTTGCAAGGTGTATCCCTTTAGGATACCAGCCTCCCATGCACTACGCCGGTCAACTCATCCGCCAATGGCGCGAAAGCCGCCAGCCGCCACTTTCGGCGCAGGAGTTTGGCGCGGTGCATGGCGCGCCCGAACCTTGGCCCAGCCGCACGGTCTATGGCTGGGAGGCCAAGGGCAAGATTCCGCGCCCGCCGGTGCAAAAGCGCCTTGCCCAGATGGGCATTTGTCAGCCTGCCGACTGGCTAGAACCCCCTATCCCCATTTCGGAAACACCGCCCATGACCACCACGCTACTTGGCAACGCCCACCCGTTTTACGCCATGCAAAGCCACGGCTATGTCCGCGTCGCCACCAGCACGCCGCAGGTGCGCACCGCCGATATCACCTTCAACTGCGCCGCGATTATCGCCGAAGCGCGGCGCGCCCACGCGGCCCATGTCGATCTGGTGGTTTACCCCGAGCTGTGCCTGTCGTCCTATATGCTCGACGATCTGGTGATGCAGAGCGCCTTCCTCGCCCGGGTTGAGGCAGCAGTGGCCGAGGTGGTGGCGGCCAGCCGCGATCTCTCGCCCATCATGCTGATCGGCGCACCGCTGCTGCACCAAGGGCAACTGTATAATTGCGCGCTGGTGATTGCGGCGGGACATCTGCTGGGCGTGGTGCCCAAAAGCTACCTGCCCAATTACCGCGAGTTCTATGAAAAGCGCTGGTATGCCCATGGCCGCAATGTTCGCGGGGCGGCGATTCAGATAGGTGATCTCGAGGCACCATTTGGCACCGATCTGGTGTTCGCAAGCACCAAGACCCGCGATTTCGTGCTGCATGTCGAGATTTGCGAAGATATGTGGTCCCCTGCCCCGCCTTCCATCAATGGCGCCTTGGCGGGCGCGACGATCTGCACCAATCTTTCGGCCTCCAACATCGTCATCGGCAAGTCTGACGAGCGCCACCTGCTGGCCCGCAGCCATTCATCGCGCGCATCCTGTGCCTATGTCTATTCGGCCAGCGGACATGGTGAGAGCACGACCGATCATGCGTGGGATGGTGAGGGCTTCATCTACGAGCTGGGCGAACTTCTGGTCCAAAGCGAACGGTTCTCGCTCGCCCCCGAACTGGCGATTGCCGATATCGATTGCCAGAAGATCATGGGCGACCGCATCCGCCACAAGACCTTCGACGATGCGATCGACGCCGCTGGCCGCCCGTCCGACGGCTTCCGCCGCGTGGCCATGCCGCACAATCCGCATGGCGGCGATGTGGGCTTGCAGCGCCCCCTCGCCCGCTTCCCCTTCGTGCCCGACCGCGAGCACAAACTGGACGAGGATTGCTTCGAAGCATTCAATATCCAGGTCGATGGCTTGATGCGGCGGATTGAGGCGACGCGCGCAAAATCACTGGTCATCGGCATATCCGGTGGGCTTGATTCCACCCATGCGCTGATTGTGGCCGCCAAGTGCTGTGATCGGCTGGGCCTGCCGCGCGAAACCATCCGCGCTTTCACCATGCCGGGTTTCGGCACCACCGATCACACCAAGGGCAATGCCTGGAAGCTGATGCAGGCTTTCGGCGTGACAGCGGGCGAGATCGACATTCGCCCCGCCGCCAACACTATGCTGAAAGATATCGGCCACGCCTTTGCCGATGGGCACCCGGTCTATGACGTGACGTTCGAGAATGTGCAGGCGGGCTTGCGGACTGATTACCTGTTCCGTCTGGCCAGCCAGCACGGCGGTTTTGTGATCGGGACGGGCGATCTGAGCGAGCTGGCGCTTGGCTGGTGCACCTATGGCGTGGGCGACCATATGAGCCATTACGGCGTCAATTCCGGCGTGCCCAAAACGCTGATCCAGCACCTCATTCGCTGGGCGATCCGCTCCGAACAGTTCACCCATGATACCGACGATGTCCTCCAAGCGATCCTCGATACCGAGATCAGCCCTGAACTGGTGCCTGTGGGCGCCGAGGGACAGGTCCAAAGCACCGAGGGCGCGGTGGGGCCGTATGAGCTGAACGACTTTTTCCTCCATCAGATCATGCGCTGGGGAATGCCGCCATCGAAGGTGGCGTTCATGGCCTGGCATACGTGGCGTGATCTGGCGGCGGGAGAATGGCCGCCGTTTTTCCCTGAGGCTTCGCGCAACCAGTATGATCTGGCGACGATCGCCCGCTGGCTTGAGCACTTCCTGCGGCGGTTCTTCCAGACCAGCCAATACAAGCGCAGCGCCCTGCCAAACGGCCCCAAGGTATCGAGCGGCGGCGCCCTATCCCCACGCGGAGACTGGCGTGCACCGAGCGATGCGGTGGCCGATGTGTGGCTGGAGGAATTGCGCCTGGGACTGCCGCAAGATTGCCTGCCGCAAGATTGACCGCGCCAGATTGACCAGGCCTACTGCTTGGGAGTAAACAGGCCTCACCGTCCGCTCCGCTGCGGCCAAATCGAAAGCTGGTGCCATGTTGCAACGCTTCAAACTCGCCGCCGCATTGCTTGCCGCTTCGTCGGTCATCGCCGTGACATTGCCAGCGCAAGCGCAGCTGGGCGGTTTGCTGCGTGGACGGCGCGCGGCAGAAGCGGCCACCACCGAGGGCTGTGCCAGCGGCAGTTCGAGCAGCGTCGGATCGCGCATCATGGGCAGCCTGCTGGGCGGCGCAGCTAATGATGCTGCCAGCCGGGCGGGCATTTCGGCCTTTGTCCCGGTGGCCGAATTCACCGATCAGCTCTCCAGCGAAATCGCCTGCAAATTGGATCCGCAGGAACAGGCGCAGGCCGCCGAAGCCACGCTGGAAGCCACCCGCGGTACGGGCGAGGATGGCACGGGCGCGCCGCGTGTTGGGGCAAGCTCGGCTTGGGAATCCACCACCCGCGATGATGTGTCAGGCACGTCCACCGTCACCGCACGCGAACGGAGCGGCGGCGATGGCCTCGAATGCATCATGGTGACCGATGTGATCATCGTCTCGGGCGAGGAAACGCGCGCCGAAAAGCGCATGTGCCGTCGGCCCGGTTCGGTGCGCTATTCGATAACGGCATGAGGCGCGGCATGAGTGGTGCCCAAAAGCGAATTGGCCGTCTGGCGGCCCTGCTGGGTGCAGGCGCCATACTGGTCGGCAGCGGGCCAATGGATCGTGACAACCCCTCGTGCCCGGCCAATCCCGATTGGGGGCCTGCCAGCGTGATGACCCTGACAACCCGCAATGGCCCGGATCATCACATTTTGGTGGCCGATGGGGTGATCGACGAGAGCTTGCCTCCCCGCCTGTTGGCAGCGATCGATAATGACGAGCTGATCGGCGAAATCTGGCTCCGCTCACGCGGGGGCGATGCCGTGGCCGGTAACGAGGCCGGCCGGATCATCCGCAGCTTTCCCGGAATGCTCACCCGCATTCGCGATGGCTCGACCTGCTTTTCGGCCTGCAATTTCATGTTCATGGGCGGCAGTCGGCGCGTGGTTGATCCCGGCGGCGTGTTCATGGTGCACATGTTCACCCACACCGCCGACCGCTCAATCATCTCCGAAAGCGTGATGGACGGCACCGCCGCCACCACCGAGCTGATCGGCGAAATTGAGCAATCGAGCGCGATGTTGGCCAGCCAGGACAACGATTTCCTGATCCGCATGGGCATCAGCCGCCGCCTGCTGACCGAGGTGATGTATCGCCAACAGGCGGTGCGCTCGGCTGACAACCCCAGCACCCGCTATTGCCTCAGCCAGTCCGAGGTGCGGCTGTATAACGTGGTGCCGGAGGAGCGGGAGGGGTAAGTGTTTAGTCCCCCGGCGCAATCCGCAAAACCGCCCCGTCGGTCATGTCAGACAGCATATACAGCGCCCCGTCCGGCCCCACCCGCACATCACGCCAGCGCTGGCCGATATCGCGCAACAACCGCTCTGGCTCGCCAATCGGGTTGCCGTTAGCGTCGGTTTCATAACGCAGCAGGCCTTGGGTGAAGCTGGCAAGGAACAGATCGCCGCGCCAGCCGGGCACCAGAGTGCCATCGTAGAACGCCAGATTGCCCGGATTGAGCGAGGGCGGGCCGAACACCAGCACCGGATCGATCTTGCCGGGGCGATTGCGGATGCCTTCCTGCTGCACGCCGTTGTAGTGGAAGCCCTGCGTCACGCTCATCCAGCCATAGTCGCCACCGCGCACAATGCGGTTGACCTCGTCTCCGCCGCGCGGGCCAAATTCGCTTTCCCAGATTTCGCCGGTGAAGGAGTTGTAGGTCAGGCCCAGCGGGTTGCGGTGGCCGGTTGACCAGACCTCTGGCGCATGGCCATCGCGGCCGACCCACGGATTGCCCGCTGGCACGCTGCCATCATCGTTCAGCCGCAGGATCTTGCCGAAATGGCTGTCTGTATGGCTGACCATCTCACCATAGTTGCGATCGCCGCTGGTGATGAACAGATAGCCATCGGGATCGAACATGATCCGCCCGCCAAAGCTGCCGAAAGCCGGGCCCTGCCCACAGCACCGTTCAGGTTGAGTGGCCGATCCATACCACGGCGCGGCAACGAAGATTTCCTCCCAGTCGGTCACGCGGCTGCCGCCATTCCAATGCGCCCGCGCCACGATCAGCGCCTGCTCATTCGCGCCGCTGGGATTTGTGCCGGAATAGGCGAAATATAGGAGGCCATTGCGGGCAAAATCGGGATGCAGGGCAATGTCGGTCAATCCAGCAATGCCGATGTTGAAGATCGGCGGCAGGCCGGCAATCGGCGTTGGATCGAGCACGCCATTGCGGATCACCCGCAGCCGACCGGGCCGCTCAGTCACCAGCATGTCGCCATTGGGGGTGAAGGCCATGGACCACGGATGATCGAGCCCGCGCGCGATCACTTCGACGTGCAGCAACCCTTCGGCGCTGTGAAAATCCCATGGGCCTGCGGTCAGCGGCACGCCCTGAAACGGCGGCGGACCGGGCGGCCGTGCCGGAGGAGCATCTTGCGCTAGCGCAACGCCGCTCCACAATGTTCCGCAGACTACCACCGCCGAAACTGCGGCCAATGCCTTGCCAAACCTCATGATCGTCCTTTCCCTGCGTGGCCACGTGTAAACCACCGCGGTCATTTGCGCATCATCCTATGGCCCGGATGCGCACCGCACAATGACTTTGTCCAGTTTTACCGCGCTTTCAATTCACCATCGTTTGGGGCTAGAGTATGTTCCCGATGACCATTGACCAACCTTGCAAATCGGTGCTCGTCACCGGAGCTGCCCGGCGCATTGGCGCAAGCATCGCGCGGGCCTATGGTAATGCGGGTTGGCATGTGGTGCTGCACTGCCACCATCATGCGGATGAAGCGGTGGCGCTGGCCGCCGCTTTGCCCTCGGCCGAAGTGATATATTGCGATCTGACCGATGGCGATGCCGCCGTGGCGATGGTCGAGCAATTGGCCGCGCGGCTGGCCGATTGGCGGGTGCTGGTGGCCAATGCATCTTTGTTCGAGGAGGACAGCGCCCGCGCGCTCGATCCGGAGGTGGCGGATCGAGCCATGGCGGTCAATGCAATCACCCCGATGCGGATGGCGCAGGCCTTTCTGGCGCTGGCAAGTTCCAGCTCCGGACGCCGGGTGATCCAGTTGACGGATCAGAAGCTGGCCAATCCCAACCCCGATTTCTTCAGCTATTCAATCAGCAAATATGCCGTTGATGGCGGAATGCAGATGCTGGCGATGGCGGTGACCGGGCAGGACCGCATTTATCGCATTTCACCCGGAGCGATTCTGCCGAGCCATGACCAGACCCCTGCCGAGGCCGAGGTGTCGCACCGGATGAATCTTCTTGGTCGCCGCACAGATGTCACAGAGATCGCCGATGCTGCACTGTTTCTGGCCACGGCCCCGCTCGCCAGCGGATCGCAGCTGCTGGTCGATTCGGGCCAGCACCTGGTGGCCCAGAGCCGCGATGTGCTCTATCTGGCGCGGCAGGAGGATTGAGCATGAGAAAACGACACGCACTCAGCACGCGTATCTGGCACTGGGTGAACGCACTCAGCGTGATCGTGTTGTTCATGTCGGGCCTCAATATCTCCAACGCGCATCGCTTTCTCTATTGGGGAGAGTGGGGTTTTTCGCCCGAACAGGCGTGGCTGGCGGTGCCGCGCTTTCCCGGTTGGATGACGATACCGGGCCGCTACAGCCTGTCTGCCGCGCGTGACTGGCACATATTGTTCGCCTGGGTGTTTGCGCTCAGCCTGCTGGTCTTCATGCTGGCGGCACTGCGCAATGGCCACTTCCGCCGCGATCTGGTGACGCGCTGGGCGGAGTGGAAACCGGCGGCGGTGCTGGGTGATATCCGCGCGCATTTGAAGGGCCATTTCGATGTCGCAGGGTCCAAGTTCAACTTCCTGCAACGGGCAGCTTACGGCGCGGTGACCTTCATCCTGCTGCCGGGGATGATCTTTACCGGCATGGCGATAAGCCCTGGCATGGACGCGGTGTGGCCGTGGCTGCTCGACATTTTCGGCGGTCGGCAGAGCGCGCGCTCGGTGCATTTTCTGTGCGCCTGGGCGCTGTTTGCGTTTTTCGTGTTGCATGTCGCGCTGGTGCTGTTGTCCGGTCCGCTCAAACAAATGCGCGATATGATTACCGGGGGGACTGACGATGCATCGGCGTAATATGCTTGCCGCCATCGGCGCGGCTTTCGTGGCGGGCTGTTCGCGCATCGGCGAGAGCAAGTGGTTCGAGGCGCTGGTTGACGGCGCAGAAGGCTGGCATCGCGGCATCCACCGCACGCTTGGCGCTGGCCGGATCGCGCTGGCGCCTGAGTATCAGCCGAGCGACGTCTCGCCCTCGTTTCGCGGCAATGGTACCACCGAAATCGACCGTCCGGATTACAAGGCAGCCTTGGCCAGTGGTTTTCCCGAATGGCGATTGGCGGTGACGGGGCTGGTCGATACCCCGCTTGAGCTGTCGCTCGACGATATCCGCGCCCTGCCCCAACGCACCCAGATCACCCGTCACGATTGCGTCGAAGGGTGGAGCGCGATCGGGCAATGGACCGGGCCGCAACTGTCCAGCATTCTGGCGCTGGCGGGCGTTCGGCCAAGCGCAGCCTATGTGGTGTTCCACTGTGCCGATATTCTGGGCGGCGCGGCATATTACGAAAGCTGCGACATGGACGATGCGCTGCATCCGCAAACGATCATCGCCCACCTGCTCGGCGGCGAACCGCTGCCCGAACGCAACGGAGCGCCCTTGCGCCTGCGGATAGAGCGGCAGCTTGGATACAAGCACGCCAAATACCTCACCGGGATCGAACTGGTCGCCAGTCTGGACGGGATTGGCCTGGGCAAAGGCGGATATTGGGAAGATCGCAACGGTTATCAGTGGTATGCGGGGATTTAATCAGGCCAAGTCTCAAACGACCGCCGCCACCCCAGCGCCACCATCTCCTCCAGCACGCCAAGGTCAATGTCAGCCAGCTTGTTGACATAGAGGCACCCGCCATTGCCTTGGGAATACTTGCCCAGCCGCGCCATCATGTCCGCCATCACAGCACCTTCCGGCCCATCGCAATTGCACGCGATATACAGCGAGTGTTTCGCCTTGCGCGGGGAAAATCCCACCCGGCACATGTCACCTTCGTGCCCGCTGTCATAACGGTAGTGATATTGGCCATAGCCCACGATCGTCGGCCCCCACATCACCGCCTCCTGCCCTGTCACACGGGCAAACAGAGCATCGAGCACCAGCGCGTCGGCGCGCTTTCCGGGATGCTCGACCCCGGCAATAAACGCTGCCACGCTGGCGGTTTCAGGCCTGGTTTTGATCTGCGCCATAGCCTGCCCACTATATCGCGCGATTGACACACCGCAAGGCGCCGGACAAACCCCGTGGCTGGGAAAACAAAAACAGGGGATGCGCCGCAGATGTGGTTGCTGGACAAGATGCTCAAGAAGCTTATCCGCAAGGGTAAGCTAATAATCACCGACTATGACGGCAAGGTCTATGAATATGGACCGGGCGGTGCCACCGCGGAAACTGGCGATGCCCCCATGCGGGTGCGGCTGACCAATCGCAAGGCATCGGCCCACATCGCCCGCTATCCGCAAGTCGGATCAGGCGAGGCGTTCATGTGGGGCTGGCTACACGTGGAAGAGCCGCATGATATCCGCGACATGGTCCTGTATATCACCTCGCAGACCAAGGCCCAGACCGGCAAGGGCTTGTCCGCCCAAAGCCCGCTCAAGCGGTTGGTCCAGCGTGTCGCCGCCAAGGCTGACAGCATCAATCTGAAGGGCAAGGCGCGCAAGAACGCCGAGCACACCTATAACCTCACCCGCCGCCTGTATGAGCTGTTCCTCGATGAGGACCGGCAATATACCATGGGCTATTACCGCGATCTGGGGAACAGTCTGGAAAAGGCCCAACTCGACAAGAAGGCCCATATCGCCGCCAAAATGTATATGCAGCAAGCGCGCGAGATGGATCGACCGCTGCGGGTGCTGGATATCGGTTGTGGCTGGGGCGGTCTGGCGCTCTATCTCAACAAGCATTACGATTGCGAAGTGCTCGGCGTGGCGCTGGCACCCGATCAGATCGCTTTCTGCAAGGAGCGGGCAAAGGCGCTCGGCGTGGACGACAAGGTCAAGTTCGCGTTGATGGATTACCGCGATGTTGAAGGGGAGTTTGACCGGATCAGCTCGGTCGGCCTGCTCGAACACGTTGGCACCCCGCACTATCCGCAATTCATGCAGAAGACCGCGCAATTGCTGGCACCAGGCGGGGTGATGTTCAGCCATTGTTGCGGCCGCGCAGGCCCTCCGGGTTTCACCGATGCCTGGACGCGCAAATATATCTTCCCCGGCGGCTATATCCCCGCCCTGTCCGAACTGGTCACGCAGAGTGAGCGCGCCGGGTGGCAGGTGATGGACGTGGAGGCGATGCGCTTCCACTACAGCCACACGCTGGAGGAATGGTATGCCCGCACCGTGCTGCACCGCGAAGAGATAACGCAAATGTATGACGAGCAGTTCTACAAGATGTGGCTGTTCTATCTCGCCGGCGCAGAACAGGCCTTCCGCAACGGGCGGATGGTCAATTGGCAAATCCAGTATGTGAAGGACCGCAAGGCCATCCCGATGACCGGCGAATATGTCTATGAGGAAAGCGCTCGCCTGCGTGCGATTGAGGAGCCGCCGGTGTGGAGCCTCGATCCGGCGCTGAAGCAGGCGGCGGAATAGCGGGGCAAGTGCGGCAAGGGCTGATGCGCAAACACAAGGCCTTTGCCGCGCTGGCGCTCGTGCTGCTCACTCCCGGTGGGCAGGCCTCGGCGGGCGTGCTCGATCCCGCGCAAGCCGAGCAGATGGAGCTGGAAAGCAGCAGCTTTACCTGCCCGCTGGGCGGCGAGCGCTTCCTACAGGTGGTGGGCTTTCCGCATTTCCCGCTCGAGACCTTTCCCGATGGCAGCCATTTGGGCGATCAATGGGTCGACATGCAGATCCCCGAATGTCCAGACAACGGCCTGCTGATCCTGCCCGATCTTGCCGCGACCGAAGTCCGCGATCAAACCGGGCAGCGCGGCGAGCAAGAGAACCTGCTGGTCTATTACAACTATACGCCTGAGGAACTGGCGCTGCTACCCGGCCTGATGGCCAGTCCTGAATGGCAAGGTCTGCTGGGTCAAACGCGCAGCCTACGCGCATGGTGGCTGGCA
>CAMDSM010000030.1 GCA_945906905.1 Altererythrobacter xiamenensis
CTCACCCGCACGCGCCAGATCATAAGCACGCCTGCCATCGACCTTGAGCGCGGAATATATCGGCGGCACCTGCTCAATCGGCCCGGTAAAACGCCCCAGCACCGCTTCAATCTCAGCCAGCGAGGGCCGCACAGCGCTGGTGGCGATCACCGGGCCTTGGGTGTCGAGCGTATCGGTCTGCTCGCCAAACTTCACCGTGAAGGCATAAATCTTGTCGGCATCGAGCATCCGCCCGGCCAGCTTGGTCGCCTCACCCAGCGCGATCGGCAGCACGCCCTCGGCCAGCGGATCGAGCGTGCCGCCGTGCCCCACCTTGACCTTGCCATAGCCCGCCGCACGCAAGCACCGTTTGACCGCGCCCACCGCCTGCGTCGAACCCAACCCGCGCGGCTTGTCGAGGATCAGCCAACCATGCGGCTGCGGTTCACGCGGCGGTTCATAGGGGGGTAAGGCCGACACTGGCATGATCCTGATTTGGGGAACGGCGAAGATGGCAATTGCGCCAAACTGCCTCATCGGGCCATAGCCGGACAAGTGCAGTCCCCATGAAAGGTAAAGCGGCGGATGAAAAGATGGTTGATTGCAGCAATTGCCCTGGCCGTGCTGCCTGCCCCGTCTGCCGTGTCGCAAGCCCAGTCGCAAGACGGTCGGCTGCGCTATGTCGTGGATGACACCAATTCCGAGGTGCAGGCCCGCGTGGCTTTTTTCGGCATGTCGCACAAGACCGCGCGTTTTCCTGACATGAGCGGTTCGTTTGTTCTGTCGCTGGCCAATCTCACCACGGTCGACATGGCGGTGACAGTCGATGCCCGCACGCTGACCACCGGCGATTCTGGGACCGCCCGGTTGCGCAGTCGGCAGTTCTTCGACGTTGCCAACCATCCCACCGTCAGTTTCGTGGGTGACCGGATCTACTTCACTGGCGAGCGGACAGCCAATGTTTCCGGCCAGATCACCGCCAAAGGCATCACCCGGCCCTCAACCATCGCCGTCACCTTCTCGCGGCCCTTGGCCGAAATGAGCACGAGTGATCCGGTGTCGATTGTCGCCACCACCACCATCGACCGGCGGCAATTTGATATGACAGCGTTTCCGCTGATTATCGGCAATCAGGTGGCCATCACCATCCGCGCCCGGATGGTGCCTGCCTAACTCAGCCCCCAGCGATGGCCTGGGCAAGCGACATATAGAAGCCCTGGACCCAGTCGGTAAGCGGCAGCACGAAGCGTTCCACAATTCCCAGTGGCGGCAGGCCCAGCACCTCCAGCAACCACGGGATCACCAGCAAAAGCGCGAACACCAGCACCAGCCCCATCGGCCGCAATCGCGCATAGACCCGCGCCGCGCCGTCCGGCAGCAGCCCTTCGACAATATGCGAACCATCGAACGGCGGGATCGGCAACAGGTTGAACATTCCCAGAAACACGTTGAGCGAGATAAATGTAAAGCAGGCCGCCATCAGCAGCGTAGGTTCTGCCACCGGCGCTTGCCACAAGGCCACCAGCCCCAGCAGCACCGCGCCAACGCCGGCCAGCAGGAAATTGATTGCAGGACCAGCCGCCGCCACCGCCATCATGCCCAGCCTCGGATTGCGCAGTCGCCGCATGTTGACCGGCACCGGCTTGGCCCAGCCGAACACCGGCAAGCCCGCCAGCGCCAGCGCGCCGGGGATCAGCAAGGTGCCCCACAGATCGACATGGCGGATCGGGTTGAGGCTCAGGCGCCGCTGCTCCTGCGCCGTTGGATCGCCCAGCACCAGCGCGGTCCAGCCATGCGCCACCTCGTGGAAGACGATGGCGATCACAAGTCCGGGGATCAACAGGAGGGCAAGCAACAGGGTTTCGGTCAACAGGTGTTAATCCTCATCCTCAAGATCGCGCCTTACCCGCGGATCGCCCAGCAGGCTGTCGATACGGAAGGCCACGTCGAAACTCTCGTCAGCCATGAAGCGCAGTTTGGGCGCAAATTTCAGGCCCAGGCGCGTGGCCACTTCGCGCTGGAAGAAGGCAGTGTTGACCTGCAAGGCCTTGATCACCTTGTCCTCATCCTCACCCAGCAAGGGCTTCACATAGACCTTGGCGATCCGCAGATCGGGCGACATCCGCACCTCGGTGACGCTGACCGTGGTAGCCGATAGCACATCGTCGTGCACTTCCTGCCGGGTCAGCAGTTCCGACAGGATATGGCGCACCCGCTCACCCACCTTGAGCAGGCGGACCGACTGGTCTTCAGGGGCGGAATGGCGCGGCATCAGTGTTCCATCTTCTCCAGTATCCGCGCCAATGAGCGCATATTGCGCGCAGTGCCCCGGCGGTCGAGCTTGCGTTCCAAAAAGGCATTTGTCAGCCGCGAATTGCCGACACCTTCCACATAATCGATATAGAGGCAGAGCGGCCCCAAGGCGATCCTTTCCGGCCCCCGCCCTTCATAGGCAGCCAACATCACCTTGAACTGATCCGGATCGACCTGCCCTTCGAGGAACAAGGTATGCACCAGATTGTCCTCGCCGCTGCCGTTGAACGGGTTGTCGGCAATCGCACTGCGCACCTCGGCCACATTGCGCACAGCGGCAAAGGTATCGAACCCGAAGCGATCCTTGACCACATAGGCGAGCATTTCCGACAGGCCTTCGCTGGGCCGGTCCTCATAGGAAAACAGCACGTTGCCACTGGCGACAACGGTCTCCACATCCTCAATATCCTCGCGCTCCAAGGCATCGCGCAGCTCGGCCATCGACAGGCGGTTGCCGCCGACATTCATGCTGGCGAAAAAGGCGGCGTAACGGGTCGTGGCAAAATCCTCCATTCCCGCGATCGGCCCCTCCCGATCAAGGGAGGGGCGCACGATCACAGAACCCGCTCACGTTCCTCGATCTCGAAGATTTCGAGCATGTCACCGGCCTTGATATCGTTGGTATCAGCCAGAACGACGCCGCATTCGAGACCCGTGCGGACTTCCTCGACATCGTCCTTGAACCGCCGCAGCGAGGCGATGGTGGTGGCCGATACGATAACGTCTGCCCGCGTAAGCCGCGCGTGCAGGCCCTTCTTGATGAAGCCTTCCTGCACCAGCAGCCCTGCCGCCTTGTCGCGCTTGCCGGCCGGGAACACGTCCTTGACCTCGGCGCGACCGACCACATGCTCGATCCGTTCCGGGCCCCACTGGCCGGCCATCTCCTTGGCGATATCGTCGGTCAGGTGATAGATCACGTCGAAATACTTCAGCCGCACCTTCTGCCGCTGGATCAGCTCGCGCGCCTTGGCGTTGGGACGGACGTTGAAGCCGACAATCGGCGCGCCGGAGGCCTGGGCCAGCGAAACGTCGCCCTCGGTGATCGCACCCACGCCCGAAGCCAGCACGCGGACCTTGATCTCGTCGTTCGACAAACGGGTCAGCGCGGTGACAATCGCCTCGGTCGAGCCTTGCACGTCGGCGCGGATGACGATCGGATATTCGATCACCGTCTGCTTGGCTGACAGCATCGAGAACATGTTCTCGATTGTCGGGGCAGCCGTGGTGGTGCGGCGGGCGGTGGCCTGTTCCAGACGGAAGGCCGCCACTTCACGCGCGCGCGCCTCGCTGTCGACAACGGTCAGCGTATCGCCCGCCATCGGCACGCCGCCAAGGCCGAGCACTTCGACCGGCAGCGATGGCGGTGCCTCCTTGATCTGGCGGCCCTTGTCATCATTCATGGCGCGAACGCGGCCCGAATGGGTGCCGACAACCAGAATATCGCCCACCTTGAGCGTGCCGCGCGTAATCAGCACGCTGGCCAGCGGGCCCTTGCCCTTGTCCAGCTTGGCCTCGATCACGGTCGCCTCGGCGGCGCGATCGGGGTTGGCTGTCAGTTCCATCAGTTCGGCCTGAAGCAGGATCTTCTCGATCAATGAATCGAGCCCGACCCCGGTCTTGGCGGCCACTTCGACATCCTGCACATCACCCGACATCGCCTCGACCACGACTTCGTGTTCGAGCAGGCGCTCGCGGATCTTTTGCGGATTGGCTTCGGGCTTGTCGCACTTGGTGATCGCCACGATCATCGGCACACCGGCAGCGCGGGTGTGTTTGATCGCTTCGATTGTCTGCGGCATGATCCCGTCATCAGCGGCCACCACCAGCACCACGATATCGGTGACATTGGCCCCGCGCTGGCGCATTTCGGTGAAGGCCTCGTGGCCCGGCGTATCGAGGAAGGTGACCAGATCACCGCCCTTGGTCTTGATCTGATAGGCGCCGATATGCTGGGTGATCCCGCCAGCTTCGCCGCGCACCACATCGGTGCCGCGCAAGGCATCGAGCAGGCTGGTCTTGCCGTGATCGACGTGGCCCATGATCGTCACCACCGGCGGACGGGCCTGCAGCGTTTCGGGCGCATCGACATCTTCCGAATGGTCAATATCGACATCGCTTTCGGACACGCGCTGGATATTGTGGCCGAATTCCTCGACCAGCAATTCGGCGGTATCCTGATCGATGTTCTCGTTGATGGTGACCATCATGCCCATCTTGAACAGCGCCTTGACCAGGTCAGAGCCCTTTTCGGCCATGCGGTTGGCCAGTTCGCTGACGGTGATGACTTCGGGCACGACCACGTCGCGAACCTGCTTGTCGCGCTGTTGCGACTGGCCGGAATAATGCGCGCGCTTTTCCTTCTCGCGGGCCCGCTTGAGCGCGGCGAGGCTGCGGGCGCGGGCGCCCTCATCATCGTTGAGCGCGCGGTTGACGGTCAGCTTGCCGCGACGCTTGTCACGATCTTCGACGACCTTGCCGACACCGGGCTTGCGATCGGGGCCCTTCTTGTCCTTGTCCTTCTCGGCGCGCTTGGGCTCGGGCCGTTCGACCGGCGTGAAGCGGCGCGGTGCGGGCGGCGGCGAGCCGTCAGCCGAAGGTTCGGCGGCGGGTGCAGTTTCGGCGGCTTGCTCGACCACTTCAGGCGCATCAGCAGGCGTCACTGCTTCGGCCGGAGCGTTGGTTTCGCCCGCTTCCTCGGCCCGGCGATTATCTTCAGCGCGGCGCTTTTCGTCCTCGCTGGCGCGGGACTTTTCGCTGTCCTCGCGGCGACGCGATTCCTCGGACTGGCGCAGCCGGTCTTCCTCGGCCTCGCGCTGCATCCGGGCGACACGTTCCTGCGGGGTTTCGCCTGACGGCGCAGCCTTGCGCGGCGCCGCCTTGGGCGCAGGCGCAGGTTCTGGTGCAGCGGCTACTGGAGCGGGCGTGGGGGCTGCAACGGGCGCAGGAGCAGCCTCGGGCGCACCCGGCTTGCCGAGCAGCTTGCGCCGCTTGACCTCGACCACCACCTTGTTGGTGCGGCCGTGGCTGAAGGTCTGCTTGACCTCGCCCCCGTCAACCGAGCGCTTCAGCCCCAGAGGCTTGCGTTCACGCTGCGGTGTTTCTTCGTTATCGCTCATATTCTCTCAACAGTCCTTAAAATTCAATTCGTTGTTGCTGCAACAGGGGCAGCATCGAATGCGTCGTCGGTGGCACTGGCGGCATTGGCGGCACCGCTTGTGGTCCCGATAAAACTCTGCAAACGCCGCAGCGGAACCGATACTCGGCCGGCCGAAGCATGGTCGGCCAGCGCCAGGTGGACGACATTGTCGCGGCCCAATGCCACAGACAGGGCCTCGCGGTCCAGTGGCAGCCGTTCGCCAGCCAATCCGCTACCTTCCTCATCCTGCCCCACGCGCCACGCCTGATCGAGCTTGCGCGCCCCATCCTGGCTGGCATCGGCGGCATGAAACAGCGCCGCAACCTTGCCCATTCGCGCCTCATTGGCGATCTTGTCAGAGCCGAGCAGCAACTTGCCCGAGCGGAATTCCAGCCCCAGCCGATCGAGGAATGCGCGGCGCACGGCCTTTTCCATCAGTTCGGGCAGATCGGCCGGAATGGTCAGCGCGCCATCCTTGTAGGCCCGCGCCAGCGCGCTCTTGAGCTTGCCATTGGCCAGGGCGGCGGCAACCTCGTCCTTGCTCACACCGATCCACGCGCCCCGCCCCGGCGCACGCGCAAGGGCATCGGGCAGGACCACTCCATCAGGCGAGATCGCCAGACGGAACAGATCATCCCGGTCAGACGTCTGGCCAGTCAGCACGCAGCGACGCTCGGGAGTGTCGCCACTCCCGTTACGCTTGCCCCTGGCGGGGGAACCTAGCGGCTCATTGCGAGGATTCCGCATTGGCGGCCTCCTCAGATGCGGACGATGAGTCCTCGTCTTCAAACCAATGCGCGCGAGCGGCCATGATGATCTCGTTGCCCTGCTCTTCGGACAGGCCGAACACGCCGAGCACGCCGCCCTTGTCCTCAGCGCGCTGCGGACGGCGAAGCTGCGGGCCTTCGGTGTTGCGGCGACGCGGCGCTTCACGCTTCTTGGCGATCAGCTCATCGGTCGCCAGATCGGCCAGATCGTCGAGCGTCTTGATCCCGGCCTTGCCCAGCACCACCAGCATCTGTTCGGACAGATGCGGCATTGTTGCCAGATCATCTTCCACGCCCAGTTCACGGCGAGTGGCGCGATAGGCATCTTCCTTGCGCTCGATCGCTTCCTTGGCGCGGGTTTGCAGTTCCTCGGCCAGTTCGTCGTCGAAGCCTTCGATCCCGGCCAGTTCGGACAGTTCGACATAGGCCACTTCCTCCAGCTCGCTGAAGCCTTCGGCCACCAGAAGCTGCGACAGGGTTTCGTCGACGTCGAGTTCTTCCTCGAACATCTTGGAGCGTTCGGCGAATTCCTTGGTCCGCTTCTCGGAGGCTTCTTCCTCGGTCAGAATGTCGATCTGATGGCCGGTCAGCTGACTGGCCAGGCGCACGTTCTGGCCACGGCGACCAATGGCGAGGCTGAGCTGATCGTCAGGCACGACCACTTCAATCCGGCCCTCGTCCTCGTCCAGCACCACGCGGCTGACGGTGGCGGGCTGGAGCGCGTTGACCACGAAGGTGGCGGTATCTTCCGACCACGGAATGATGTCGATCTTTTCGCCCTGCAATTCCTGCACCACCGCCTGAACGCGGCTGCCCTTCATGCCCACACAGGCGCCGACCGGGTCGATGCTGCTATCGCGGCTGATCACGCCGATCTTGGCGCGGCTGCCGGGATCGCGGGCGGCGGCCTTGATCTCGATGATGTTATCGTAGATTTCGGGCACTTCCTGCGCGAACAGCTTCTTCATGAATTCGGGATGGGCGCGGCTGAGGAAAATCTGCGGACCGCGATTGTTGCGTTCCACCTTCATGATCAGCGCGCGCACCCGCTCACCCGTGCGGGCGGCTTCGCGCGGAATCTGCTGATCGCGGCGGATCACGCCCTCGGCCCGGCCGAGGTTGACGATCACATGGCCAAATTCGACCGACTTGATCACCCCGGTGATGACTTCGCCCGCGCGGTCCTTGAATTCCTCGAACTGACGCTCACGCTCTGCATCGCGGACCTTCTGGAAGATCACCTGCTTGGCGCTTTGGGCATCGATGCGGCCCAGATCGACCGGCGGCAGCGGATCGACGATGAAATCGCCGATCTTCGAGCCAGCCTGCAGCTTTTCAGCGGCCTTCAGATCAACCTGCTTGAAATAGTCCTCAACCTCTTCAACCACCTCGACCACACGCCACAAGCGCAGATCGCCGGTCAGCGGATCGAGTTTTGCCCGAATGTCGTTTTCGGCACCATAACGGTTGCGCGCGCTTTTCTGGATCGCCTCTTCCATCGCTTCGATAACGATGGACTTGTCGATCATCTTTTCGGTTGCGACCGCGGTGGCGATTGCGAGCAGTTCTGCCTTATTGGCGGCAATAGGACTGGCCATCAGTCTTCGACCTTCTCTTCAACAGGTGTTTCGTCAAATGTTTCGTCAAATTCGTCCACGCCCGTTGTGTCGAGCGGCTGGGTGGCGGCGATCAGCTTGTCAGTCAAAACCAGCTGCGCATAATTGATGGCGGACAGCGGCACGGTAACAGCGCCGTCCTTGCGATCCTCGATCGAAACCTGATCCCCCTCGATCCCGATCAACGGGCCGGACAGGCGGCGATAGGGCGCATAGCCATCAACCATCGCGATCTTCGCCTCATGGCCCACCCACTGGGCATAGTCCTTGGGGCGAGTCAGCGGACGATCAATGCCGGGGCTGCCGACTTCGAGCATATAGGCGCCCTCGACCAGCTCACCCTCAGCCTCTTCCACCGCATCAATCTGCGCGGAAATGGCGCGGCTCAGCGTGGCACATTGCCCCATCACCAATTGCCCGGTGGCAGGATCCTCGGCCATCACCTGCAGCGTGCGCTCCTCCCCAGTGCCCGACAGCCGCACGCGCACGAGATCAAACCCAAGCGCATTGGCTTCGGTTTCGATCAGGGCAGTAATGCGGGCCATATCGGTCATCGGGTGGGCGTCTATCCATTGCGTGCCGCTCTATCGTGACAAATGCGGTTGGGCACCGGCCCCTTGCGGCGCCAGCATCCGGTAGTTGTCAAGACAATGTCGGGATGAGGGGCGGATAGGCCCCATTGCGGCGATTTGCAAGCGCCGCGTTGGGCTGATCAGGCGAATAACTGATACGCCGGATTTGTCGCTAGATATGACGCCAGAACTGACGCCTGAACTGGAATAGGCGGCCTGGCCTTTCGACCAAGCCGCCTATCGGCCCCCAAGCGCGGCGCGCGCCAAGTGCTGCCGATCCCTGTCAGGCAGCACTTAGGTCGCCGATCAGTTGCGGCTGTTTGCCGATTCGAGGGCTGCGGCGGAGTTTTCAAAGTTGGCGACGGTTTCATCGAAGAGGAAGGGAGAGGGAATGATGACCGAACAAATGCTGTTGGCCAGCGCTTCTCTGCTGGGCCTGATGATCCTTGCCGCCGCCCTGCTGAAAGGTTGGCATGGCTGGCTGACGCTGAAGGAACGCGAGCTGGAACGGCGCGGTTTGCCCGACAAGGCCGATACCGGATCGCGGGCCGGATCGCCTGAGGGCTATCAACGGATCGAGATCGCCGACCTCAAGGAACGCATCCGCAAGCTGGAAGCCATCGCCAGTGGGGTGGATTTATAGCGCAAAGCCACTAGATGCGCTGCCATGCGCACACTTGACGACATCCTCGAAGAATATGAGTTTCTCGAAGGCGACGAACGCTATCGCTTGCTGATCGAGCTGGGTCGCGATCTGGAAGATATGGCGCAGCCTTTGAAAACCGATGCCACCTTGGTGCGCGGCTGTTCGGCGCAGGTGTGGGTTTATCCCACGGGCGATGCGGGCAATCTGCACTTTCTCGCCGATAGCAATGCCGCCATCACCAAGGGCATCGTCGCGCTGGTGATCGCGGTTGTGCAGGATCGCGCTGCGGGCGAGGTGGCGGCAATGGATGTGGCCGAAGCGCTCGCACCGTTCGATCTCAAAAGCCAGCTATCGAGCAACCGCACCCAGGGCGTGCCCAATATGATCGCGCTGGTGCAGGCCCACGCGGCGCGGATTGCGGCGGGTTAGGGGCTTTCCTACAGCCCCTAACCAAGGCTAGCGCCCTTGCGGCTCTTTCCCACTGTCCGCACCTCTGCCCGAACCTTTGCGTAATCAAATCGCACGGGTATATTGAAAAATCGTGCGTTTTCGCGCTCGACCGCCCAAGTGTCACCCCTGCATCAAAGTGCCTATAATCAATGATATATTGGCCAAAAAGGTGGGTGACACCCTGTCACCCCTGTCACCCCCCTATCACCCTGTTTGCGCGCTGTCCCGCACCACGGCGATCCCGGCCTCACGCTGGGCCTTCAGCTCGGCTTTCAGCACCACCGGATCGCGCGCGAACACGAAGCCGAAGCTGACCCCACCTTCTTTGCCAACGGTCGCATGGTGCAGCCAATGGGCCTGCACCAACCGCTTGGCATAGCCGCGCCGGGGCACCCATTTGAAGTATCGCTGATGCACCAGCCCATCGTGGACCAGCGTATAGATCACCCCGTAAAACAGAATGCCCAAACCAATCCATGTTCCCGGCCACCAGGCCGAAGCCCCCAGCACCAGCGGGCTGCCCACCGCGAACATCGCAATGCTCGCTGCGGCACCGACAAGACCGAACAGATCGTTCTTTTCGAACATGTTGCTGTGCGGCTCATGATGATCGCGGTGCCAGGCCCAGCCCCAGCCGTGCATGATGTATTTGTGGCTGGACCACGCCACCCACTCCATCGCCAGCACACTAGCCAGCACGATACCCGAAGGAATTGCCCAATCCATGCGCCGCTAAATAGGAGCTTTACGGCGCAAAAGACAGCCCCGGCTTGCAATGCGGCGTGCGCGGCGTAATGGCCGCATTATGGCATCCAAACCGCGCACTCTATACGAGAAGATCTGGGACACGCACGTCATCGAACAGCGTGCTGATGGCACCTGCCTGATCTTCATCGATCGCCACCTCGTCCACGAAGTTACCAGCCCGCAGGCGTTCGAGGCCTTGCGCCTGTCCGGCCGCAAGGTTCGGCGGCCCGAATTGACGCTGGCCGTGCCCGATCACAACCTGCCCACCACCGCTCGGCTCGATGCGGCGGGGGCACGCGTGCCTATCCTCGATCTGGAAAGCGCCAACCAGCTTGAAGCGCTGGAACGCAATGCGCCCGAATTCGGCGTGCGCTATTTCGGGGCCACTTCGGCCCAGCAGGGCATCGTCCACGTGGTCGGGCCCGAACAGGGCTTCTCGCTGCCCGGCACCACGATCGTCTGCGGTGACAGCCACACCGCCTGCCACGGCGGCATGGGCGCGCTGGCTTTCGGCATCGGCACGAGCGAGGTCGAGCATGTGCTGGCCACGCAAACGCTGCAGTTGCGCCAGTCGAAAACGATGGAAATTCGGGTCGAGGGTGAGCTTGGACCGGGCATCAGTTCCAAGGATCTGATCCTGCACATCATCGGCGCCATCGGCACCGCTGGCGGAACCGGCCATGTGATCGAATACCGGGGCAAGGTGTTCGAGCAGATGAGCATCGAAGGCCGCCTGACCGTGTGCAATATGAGCATCGAGGGCGGCGCCCGCGCTGGCCTGATCGCTCCCGATGAGACCACCTTCGCCTATCTCAAGGGCCGCCCACTGGCACCTAAGGGCACCCAATGGGATGCAGCGGTCGCCTATTGGCAGTCGCTCCACACCGATGACGGCGCGGTGTTTGACAAAAGCGTGGTGATCAACGCCGCCGACGTTGAGCCCACCGTCACCTGGGGCACCAGCCCTGAGGATACGGTGGCGATCGGCGGAGTCGTCCCCGCGCCGGAGAGCTTCGCCGACCCGAGCAAACAACGCGCCGCCCGCGCCAGCCTCGATTACATGGGCCTCGAACCCGGCCAGCGGATGGACGAGGTTGAGGTGCAGAACGTGTTCATCGGCAGCTGCACCAACAGCCGCATCGAAGACCTGCGCGCCGCGGCGCAAGTGCTCAAAGGCCGCAAGGTCCACCCCAACATCAAGTGGGGCATCGTGGTTCCCGGATCAGGCCTGGTGAAGATGCAGGCCGAACTCGAAGGGCTGGACAAGGTGTTCATCGAGGCCGGGTTGGAATGGCGCGAGCCGGGCTGTTCGGCGTGCCTTGGCATGAACCCCGACAAAGTCCCGCCGGGTGAACGATCAGCCTCCACCAGCAACCGCAACTTCGTGGGGCGGCAGGGCCCGGGAGCGCGCACGCATCTGGTCTCGCCAGCGATGGCGGCGGCGGCGGCGGTGATGGGTCGGCTGACGGATGTGCGGGGGTTGGTGGGGTGATTGGCAAATGCCTTTGTCGACGGGTCAGCATCGCAATCGACCATGCCCCCAGCCACATCAACATCTGCAATTGCGATTTCTGTCGCCGCCTCGGCGCGGCATGGGGCTATTCCAGTCAGGCTGAAGTGACCATCAGCGGCGATACCGCCAGCTTTCGCCGCGACGATATTGCCGAGATCTGGATTGATGCCTATTTCTGCCCCCACTGTGGCACCACCACCCATTACAATGTGTTCCGCGAAGGGCATGACGGGTTTGCCGTGAACACCCGCCTGTTCGATCTGTCCGACCTTTCCGGTATCGAAGTACGCTATCTTGATGGCAAAAAGGTCGAAACTGAGGAGGACGATTTCGCCCGCACCGCAATGGGATCGATCGGCGATGGTCACTCATTTTGAAGAACTGCGCGGCTTGCATAAGAACGCATCACGACCCAACTAGGAAATTATGACCGACAACACCAAAACAAAGCTGATCGTCGCCGGGGCCGCCATCGGTTCTGCCGCTATTGCCGCCGCGCTGCTGTATGCCAGCAAGCGGCGCAAGCAGACCGAAGCGCCAATCGTCCCACCGATCCCCTCGGGCGAAAATCCGGAGACTGATTGATGGACCCCGTTACGAAGGTTGAAGGCCGGGCCTATCCGTTCGGGATGAAGAATGTTGATACCGACATCATCATTCCGGCGCACTACCTCAAGACTGTCACCCGGCTGGGGCTGGGGCGCGGGGCGTTTGAGGCGCTTCGGAAGGATCCGGCCAATGTGTTCGACGATCCGGCCCACAAGGGCGCACCCATCATCGTGGCGGGCGATAATTTCGGTTGCGGTTCCAGCCGCGAACACGCGGCATGGGCGCTGCTCGATATGGGCGTAACCGCTGTGATCGCGCCGAGTTTCTCGGACATTTTCGCCGGCAATGCCTTCAAGAACGGCATCCTGACGGTGGCCTTGCCGCAGGCGGCGATTGACCGGCTGATGGAGGTTGCCCAGACCGATCCCATCACCATCGATCTTGAAACCCAAACCGTGACCACGCCGTTTCAGGACCGCTGGAGCTTCGAGATCGATCCCTTCCGCAAGTTCTGCCTGAGCGAGGGCCTCGACGAAGTGGGCCTGACGCTGAAAAGCGATGCTGCCATCGAAGCCTATGAAGCACGCCAGCGGGCCGATCAGCCGTGGCTGGCAAATGGCACGCTTGCCGCCTAGCAACCGGCCCAGTGCCCGCTTGTCCTGAGCCTGTCGAAGGATCGCTTTTATTCTTCAAGTGTAGCCCACAAACCGAGGACGGCCCTTCGACAAGCTCAGGGTGAACGGGTATCGGGAATAGTGACTAGGTAAAGGAATCCAAAATGACCACTTTCAACGACCGCGAACGCGCCGAAGAAGCCAAATATGCCATGGACGAAGAAACCGCCTTCCGCGTCGCCGCGCGCCGCAACCGCCTGCTGGGCGAATGGGCGGCCGGCGAAATGGGGCTGACTCCGGAAGAGGCCGACGCCTATCGCAAGGCAGTGGTGCAGGCCGATTTTGAGGAAGCGGGCGACGAGGATGTGATCCGCAAGGTGCTGGGCGATCTGATCAGCGCGGGCTGCGATGTGGACGAAGCCACGGTGCGCACCAAGCTGGAGGAAAAGGGCGTCGTAGCCCGCCGCCAGCTGATGAGCGAGTCCTGATCGGATGGCGATGGCCGCTGCCGATATCGAGGCGATGATCCGCGCCGCCTTGCCCGATGCGGAGGTGGAAATCGTCGCGCTGGTGGATGATGGCAACCATTACCGGGCCAAGGTCACTTCCGCCGCTTTCGCCGGAAAAACCCGCGTCGTGCAGCACAAGCTGGTCTATGATGCGCTCGGCGGGCGCATGGGCGGCGAACTGCACGCCTTGCAACTGAGCACAGCTGTTCCCAATTGAGGGGACAACTCGAATTATCAGGTGGATCCTATGTCTGACGTCAACACCCGCATCTCCAGCATCGTGAACGGCAGCGACGTGGTGCTGTTCATGAAAGGTACGCCCTTGTTTCCGCAATGCGGCTTTTCCAACAAGGCGGTGGCAATCCTCGATCATTGCCAGGTCGCGTTTGAAAGCGTCGACGTGTTGCAAGACATGGAAGTGCGCCAGGGCATCAAAGGCTTTTCTGATTGGCCAACCATCCCGCAGCTCTATGTGAAGGGCGAATTTGTCGGCGGCAGTGACATCATGATGGAGATGTTCGAGGCCGGTGAATTGCAGCAGCTGTTGGACGAAAAGCAGGTCGCCAAGGCGCTCTAGTTGTTACGCAGGCCCATCCGGGCCTGCGTCCTCGGTGCAATTCCCTCCATTATGCTTCGCTCCATTGCGGGGCACCTGCGGGCGGCCATTTGGCCTTGCGGGCCGCTGTTCCAGCACACCATTCAAGCGTTCTGACTTCGTAGTTGCGGGGGTGTGCTCAGCTGTTGATGAGGCTATAAAAGCCCCATGTGCAACCTCTATCGCCTGACAAATTCCGCTGACGAGGTAGCGAAGTTTTTCGTCGCCGCCGCGCGCGATGTGCGGGTGATCCCCGGCAATTCGGCGAGCGAGGTCTATCCCGGATACCTAGGACTGGTGCTGGCCGAAGGCGCATTGCGCCCGATGGCTTGGGGGTTCCCGCTGGTGCTGACGGGTGCCAAGGGCCAAAAGCTCAAGCCCCGCCCGGTCAACAATGCCCGCAGCGACAAACTCGCCACTGCGTTCTGGTCGGCCAGCTTCCGCGCCCGCCGCTGCCTGATCCCGGTCAGCGCCTATGCCGAGGCGCAAGGGCCAAAGGGCGCGATGACCCGCACATGGTTCAGCCTGCCCGATGCGCCGCTGATGGCAGTCGCCGGGCTATGGCGCGATACGGACGAATGGGGCGCGGCCTATGCGATGGTGATGACATCGGCCAATACCCAAACCAGCGCCGTCCACCAGCGGATGCCAGTGATCCTCGATCCAACAGGCTGGGAGGGCTGGCTGAGCGATGATCCACAAGCCGCGCACGATCTGTGCCGCCCCTATGGCGGGCAGCTGACGATCACACCCACCGACGAGCCATGGGCCGCGCGGCGCTGAGTTTCTCTGGCGTTTGGGGGGAGAAGGCTTCGGGGAGGCGGGACCGGGGAGACTGTGGGGATCCAGGGGAAAATCCGGGGCCAATCCCGCCTCGTTCGAAGACCTTGTGGTTACATCGCTATCATTGCACGCCCCGTGCCAGTTTTGCGAACTCCAGGATTTGTGCGGGAGACGATGGTTCGCGAAAAGTTAATGCGGCCAAGACATGTAAGCTTTTCCGACATTTCTGCTTACTAACGAAACGAACCTGCAAGGAAGTTGCGGTATCGCGCTCGTCTTAGCTTCCCAGCCACACTAAAGCTGCGAGTACCGTTACGATAACGCCGGACACGAGCAACGCGTCATTGTCCTTCATTGGGCGTGGGGTTCCGTATGCTCCCGACGTCGTCAGAAACCCAGCGACCACAATCCAGAGTCCGCCTAGTATGAGTGCCGCCTTAAGCCAGTCCGGCAATTCCAGCTCCCGTTACCTATACGTTACCTAAAATACCCAAAGGTAACAACTAACTCATTGAAAAATGGCGCGCCCGGCAGGATTCGAACCTGCAACTCCAAGCTTAGAAGGCTTGTGCTCTATCCAGTTGAACTACGGGCGCGGCCTGCATTCCATAGCGGGCTTTGCGGCTTCCGCAAATCACGTTAGGATCATAAACCATGGACGATCTACCGCACAGCACAGCAGGCACCGCAGGCGCAGCGCGGCCATTCCGCTATTTCGATCTGGTGATGGCGGCTTTCGTCACCATCCTGCTGCTGTCGAATGTGATCGGCGCGGGCAAGGTGGCAGTGCTCGATCTGCCGACCATCGGACCATGGGAATTTGGGGCGGGGATCCTGTTCTTCCCCATATCCTATGTGATCGGCGACGTGCTGACCGAGGTTTACGGTTATGCCAAGGCCCGGCGCTGCATCTGGGCCGGGTTTGCCGCGCTGGTGTTCATGGCGTTCATGGCGATGGTAGTGGTGGCTCTGCCCCCAGCGGCGAACTGGGGCGGGCAGCAGGCTTACGAGCAGGTGTTCGGCCAGGTGCCGCGGATCGTGCTGGCCTCGATGATCGCCTTTTGGGCAGGCGAATTCGTCAATTCCTATGTGCTGGCGCGGATGAAAGTGTGGACGGGCGGCAAGGCGCTGTGGAGCCGCACGATCGGTTCCACTGTGGTTGGCCAGGGCGTGGACAGCGCCTTGTTCTATCCCATCGCTTTCCTTGGCGCGGCTGGCTGGAGCCCGCAGCTGGTCATCACCGTGGCGCTGACGCAATGGGGCCTGAAGGTGACATGGGAGGTGTTGCTGACGCCGGTAACCTATAAAGTGGTCGGCTTCCTGAAGGCGCGCGAGGGGGTCGATGTGTTTGATACCACCACCGATTTCTCCCCCTTCGCCCGGACAACAACCTAATCGACGAAAGCCCAGATTGCCAGATAGAGCAGGATAAAGCTGCCGAAACCGGCAATCGCGCCGATCCCGAACACCAGCCGCACCACAAGCGGATCGATGTTGAAATAGTCGGCAATTCCCGCGCAGACCCCGGCAATCTTGCCGTTTGTCTTGTCGAGCCGGAACTGGCGCGGCGGGCCGCCAACAGGGCGCGGATTGAGCGCGCTCATGCCAGCACGCTCGATACGGCCTGAACATGCGGTGCAGCAAAATAGCTGACCATGATTGCCAGCGACATCGCAGTGGCGCCAATGGCGGCCATTGCGCGGTGAAGAAATGTGTTCTCGTTCGACATGTGCAATTTTCCTTTTCCTGTTTGCAAGGCGGCTATCCGCCCGATGCGTGGAATATTGCAGGGGCCGTGCCAATTTGCCGAAATGGCGGAATTCTGCCATTTTCGTTCAGCTGGCCGCAAGAATTCCCGACATCAAATGCCGAAAGTTAGGATTTTTCACCAAGTGTTGGAAAGAGCATTTTTCATGGCGCGGCTCGCCCGCCTGCTTTAGCTGTGGCCGCACACCATGGCGCTCGACAGGATCACTCTCTCTACCTTCCGCAACCACGCTGCCACCCGGCTCGACGGGGCGGCGCGGCTCAACCTGCTGGTGGGCGAAAACGGTGCGGGCAAGACCAATGTCTTGGAAGCGCTCTCGCTGCTCGCTCCGGGCCGGGGCCTGCGCCGTGCCGCGCTGGCCGAGATGGCCGGGCAAGGCGGCAGCGGCAGCTTTGCCATCAGCGCCGCGCTCGATACTGGCGACGGGGCCGAGGCGGTCATACTGGGCACGGCCATTGCTGCCGAAGCACCCGGACGGCGGATCGTGCAGGTCAACGGCGCCAGTTCCAGCGCGCTGGTGCTGGGTGAGTGGCTGGCGCTGGGCTGGCTGACCCCGGCGATGGACCGGCTGTTTGCCGACAGCGCATCGGCCCGGCGGCGTTACCTTGATCGGCTGGCGGTCGCGCTCGATCCCGCCCACGCCCGCCATGCCTCACGCTATGAAGCGGCCTTGCGTGAACGCAACCGCCTGCTGGCCAGTGAGGCTGACCCCGATCCCACTTGGCTGGATTCAATCGAGGCGCAAATGGCGCAAGCCGGAGCCTTGCTGGCGCAAGGGCGCGCCAGTCTGATCGCGCAACTGGGTGCGGCGCTGGAACGCCTGCCACCGCAGCCCTTCGCCCGCCCGGTGTTGTCCTATGTGCCCGGTGGGGCAGTGATGGCTGAGGCGCTGGCTGCCGATCTGGCCCGCAATCGCGAGCGTGACCGGGCTGCCGGACGGACGCTGGGCGGCCCGCACCGCGACGAGCTGGACGTGGTGATGAGCGGCAAGCATGTCGCCGCCGCGCAATGTTCCACCGGTGAACAAAAGGCGATGCTGATCGCCATCACTCTGGCCCATGCAGACCTTGCGGCGGGCGGGAGGCCGGGGCTTTTGTTGCTCGACGAAGTGGCGGCACACCTCGATCCCTTGCGCCGCGCGGCGCTGTTCGAGCGGCTGCGCAATGGAAATTCGCAAGTGTGGCTGACCGGGACCGAACTGGCCCCGTTCGAGGAAATCGTCGGAGATGCAGCTGTCTGGCGCGTGGCGGGCGGCGTGATCGAGAGGCTCTAACCCAGCATCGCCTTGCTGATATCCGTCAGATCCGCCCGCACCCGGCCAATTGCGGCGGCATCGAAGCGGAAGCGGTTGGCGGTGACGGTGCTGGCCATCGCATCGTACAGCGTCACCAGTGCCGGGCCGAGCGGGTTCTTGGGATCAACCCCGAAGCGCAACGCCGCCAAGCCGCTTTGCGCCCGCGCCAGCGCGCTTCGGCGCAGATCGACGCGGGCATTGTCCTCGGCCCACACGGCCTGCCCCAGCGCGGCCTGCACATCATCGAGGCACAGCCGCACCAATTCTGGCCCTTTGGAACCAGCGACGCAGGCATCAAAGGCGATCTTGCGGTAGGCTTCGGACGGATTGCCGCGTTTCAGCATGGCTTGGCCTTAGTTGTTCTGTGAATTCCACGCGTCGATCTGGTTCCTTAGGAAGCTCAGGGTCGATTGCGAGGCGGAGACCTGGCGGTCGGTATTGGCGAAAGTCTTGACCAGTTGCTCGCGCAGCTTTTCCTGTTGCTCGGCGATCTTGGCCAGCTTGGTCTCAACCCCCTCCATCTGGCTGGTATAGCGTTCGATCGAACCGCCGAGCGACCCGGGATCACTGCGCAAGGTGAGGTTGCGGGCCATCGAATCGACCGATGCGAACACGCCGAACAGGCCCGTGGTGAACATCGCCCCGGCTGCGGCAAGATTGCTCGACAAGGTCGTTGTCAGCCGTTCGCCATCGAGGCGGAAATTGCCGTCGCGGGTGAAGGCCAGACCAAGATCGGCCAGCGTCTGCGGCGCGCCCGGCGCGGCATTGGGCATGACAATCTTGGTCGAAAGGTCCGCCAGCGCCCGGCGCAAGGCGCGGGCGCCCGGATCATTGCCCAGCTCGCCCCCCTGCGGTGCGGCCAATTCGGCCAGCGAGCTGGTGATGTCGTTGAGCGCAGCGACGAAATCGCCCATCATGGTGGTGATCTGCGTGCTCTTGTCGGCAAAACCGATCTGCGTCGGGGCGCCGATGTTTTTGCCGGTCAAGGTCAGCACCAGACCGCCGGGCAGCCCCGAAACCTTGTTGCTGGCGCTGGTCATCTCCACCCCGTCGAGCAGGAAGGCAGCATCGGCAGCAGTCGCCTTACGCTCGCCAGCATCGGTCAGCGGATGCCAGTTGAGGTAATCGAGCGCGCCGGGTGCCGGAACGCCCGTAACACTGGCACCCGAAGCCTCGATCACGAAAGCATGTTCGGCCCCGTCCGCGCCCTTGACCACCAGCCTTGCACCAGCGGCCGATTGCGCGACATAGGCGGCAAGCCCGCTGCCCGAGGAGCTGATCTTGAGCGCGACATCGGTCAGAGTATCGGTCGCCAATACATCGATCACAGCCGCCGTCTGGGCCAGGTCTTCGTTGAAGGTGGTCCCGTCGATATTGCCAAAGCGGATCGTCAGCTGGCCCTCGCCAGCAAGATCGGTGGCGGCGGTATAGGTTTTGCTGGCCAGCGTTTGCGCGGCGGCCAGATCGGTCACCTCCAGCGCATAGGTGCCGCTGGTATTGCCGCCCGACAGCACCGAAACCTTGGCCACCCCGGCATTGCCGATGGTGGCGCTGGGGGCCAGATCGCCGTTGCGGATGCGGTCACCCATGGCGCTGGCCAGCTGGGTCAGCTGGTTGCGCAAGGTTGAGGCGGCGGAAATCTTGGCTTCCAACGCATCGCTGCGGGTTGTCAGCTGGCCGGTTTGGGGTTGAAAGCGGGCGGCCGCAAGATCGGCGGCCAGCTTGACCATATCAACCCCGCTGCCGCCGCCAAGCGCGCTGATGATGGTGGAGGTGCTGCTGGTTTCCATGGTGGGTAGGACGGTCCTTTGAGGCCCTGATTAAGCCTGATTAAGCGGTTTGCGGGTGCCCTTCGGCATCAAACCGCAGTTCCAGCGGCACGGCCAGGGCAACATCCAGCGGCCGTCCGGTGTGGGTAGTGCTGCCAGCCGACAAATCGGCCCCGCGCACCGCCCCTTGAGCAATCCCGCGCACATCGAGGCTTTGTCCGCGCAAGTGCAGGTTGGAAGTGCTGAACGTCTCGGCGCGGAAGCCCGGCGTGCTGCCGTTGGCCAGATTGCTGGCAATCGCCCGCTGACGGTTCATCGCCGCGTCCATGCCCGATAGGGCGGTGTAGATCATGCGGTCCATCGGCTAAACCTCCTGTCAGCTGCGCAGGTTGATGATCGTCTGCGAGAACTGGGTGGCGGTATCGATGGCCTTGGCATTGGCCTGGAAATTGCGCTGGGCCGTGATCAGGCCGACCATTTCCTCGGCCAGATCAACGTTCGATCGCTCCAATGCCCCCGCCAGCAATTGGCCGTTGCGGCCCGTTCCCGGCAGCTCATAAGCAGCCCCGCCCGAATATCCGGTGGCTTCCCAATTGGTCGAGCCGACCGGACGCAGGCCCGTAGGCGCAACGAATGTGGCCAGCGCCAGTCGGCCAACCGGCTCGGTCGTGCCATCGGCATAGGCGGCGTTGATCAGGCCGTTTTTCTCCACCGTGATGCTCGCAAGATCCGATCCTGCACCATTGACGGTGGGGATCAGGGCATCGACCGTGACACCCGGATTGACCACCGTGCCAGTGGCATCGACATCGAACATCTGCAGATGCTTGCCGGCAAAATCGGTGACCGCGCCGGTGGCATCGATCTGGAAGCTGCCGTTGCGGGTGAGCGCAGGCGCAGCACCAGTCGATCAGGATCGCGTGCAGCAAATCCGCGATGCCCTGAAGGAAGGCAGCTATCCGATCATGCCCGCCAAGATCGCCGATGCCATGATCGCCGCCCGCCTGATGCTGAGCAGCGCCCAGTGAACAACGCATCACCATTGGCCGATCAATTGCGGCAAATGCTTGCCGCGCTCAACGGTGAGCGGCAGGCGCTTGCCGCAATGGATATCGATGCCCTATTTCTGTGCGCGGCAGAAAAACATTCGGTTTGCGGCGCATTGGAAGGCACCGAACCGGCCCAGATCGACACCGAGTGCCGCGGCCTGCTGGAGGCCGCGCGCCATCAGAACGAAGTCAACCGCAAGGTCCGCAACCTGTTGGCGGCCAATGTCGCCGCACGGCTCGATGCGCTGACCCGTTCGCCGGGGCTCTATACCGCCCCGCAGGTACGCCGGGCCTAAATGGCACGCATCTTGCTGAGTTCAGTCTGACTGAAACCCGGCAAGGAAGTGCAGCGGATGAGCGATCCGGCCCCAACAGTGCAAAGTGCCCCCGCCGCCACGCGTGCCGGGCAACTACAGGCGCAGGCACAAGCCGCCATCGCCCGCGCATCGCAGCGCACAGGCGTGGACTTTTCCTATCTGCTGGCACAGGCGCGGATCGAATCCGGGCTTGATCCGCAAGCCGAAGCGCGCACCTCCAGCGCCAGCGGGCTGTTCCAATTTATTGACCAGACTTGGCTGTCCACGCTCGACCAGCATGGCGAGCGGCTGGGGCTGGGCAATCTGGCGCAAGCCATTGATGTCAGCGGCGGGCGCGCCCGGGTGGCTGATCCATCCATGCGCGAG
>CAMDSM010000031.1 GCA_945906905.1 Altererythrobacter xiamenensis
AAGGCCACGCTCTTCGCGCAGATAGAGGCGCAGCGCCTTCATCGCCGAGAATTCAGCTGCCACCCAGCCGTATACCGCGCCGTCAGGCCACGGCAGGGTGCGCAAGGCATCTGCCAGCACATCGCCGTCCTCGCCCGGATGCGGATGGACCAGCCAGTGCACATCGACTCCGGCAGGACGCGGGAGTTCCTGCCGGTCCTCTTCACAAGTCACCCGCAGAAACACCGTGCCGCGGGCATCGGCGGGCAGGGCGGCCAGATTGGCGGCGATGGCGGGCAGTGCAGTCATGTCGCCTGCCACCAGATAATGATCGGCCCCCGGCTCCAGCGGCTTGGCCGCGCCCGGTCCGCCTGCCTCGACCAGCGTGCCTGGTTGTGCCGTCAGCGCCCAATGTGTCGCCGGGCCAGCATCTGCCGCGCCGCCGTGTAGCGCGAAATCGACGTCCAGTTCGCCATCCCGCTGCGCGCTGATGGTATAGGTCCGCACGATCAGCCGCGCGGGATCCTCCAGTGAGGGCACCCGCATTTTCAGATAGCCGCCCTCCTGCCCATGCGGAAACCCGTCCATGCCGGGGCCGCCAAGCGTTACCCGCAGCATGTTCGGCGTCACCTGCCGCGAACCGAGCACGGTGAATGCCCGAGGCGGCGGGCGATTGGGAGGGGCCATCAGGCTTTCGTCTTTCCGCCGAGCGTTTCGGCAAACCAGTCGGCGATATAGTCGATGGCGAAGGCGTGATTGTCTGCGCCAACGTGCTCTACACCGCCTTCGCGCGGGGTAAACCATTTCAGCTCCCGGCGCGGCGAATTGATCAGCTGGTCATAGGTCTGGTTGGCATAGTTTGGCGAAATCTGCCGGTCCTGCACACCGTGGGTGACGAGGAACGGCACCTTGATCCGGTCGAGATGGCCGTTGAGGTTCATGTCCTTGGTCTTGGCGAGGAAATCATCCATGTCCTTGGCGCCGAACACCCAGAACACATGGCCCCAATAATGCGGCACGGGGTTCTCGCCCTCTTTCTTCATCCGACCGAACTGCACCTCGTGCCAATTGTGGTTGGCGCCCCAGGCGGCCCCACTGGCAAAGCGCGGTTCATAGGCCACTGCGCGCGGGGCGTAGTGGCCGCCGAGCGAGATTCCGGTCATCCCGATGGCATCGGCCTTCACGCAATCCTGCGTTTCCAGCCAGTCGACCCATTTGCTCGCCCACTTCTCCGCATAGGGCGTGGCGGGCAGATTGTGCAGCCGCAGCGCGTCACCAGTGCCCGGTTGATCGACGCACAAGGTGTGCACGCCGCGCTTGGCCATGGCATACGGGAAGCCGCCCATCCACAGCATTTCCTTCATGCTGTCGAGGCCGTTGCAATAGACCACGCAGGGCGCTGGGCCATCGACCGGCGCGCGGTGGAACAGGCCGGAGATTGTCGCACCTTCGTAGGGGATGGTGACATGGGTTACGGGATCGCCCGCCAGCTTTGTCCCGCGCAAGAAGTTGCCGACCGCCTTGGCATAGGTTTCGGCCCGGCCGGGTGAGCCGTGGGCCTGCATCCGTTCGCCCGTCTGGTAATAGATCGCGGTGCGTTTCAGCTTGTTGCCGGCCGAAAATTCGCGGCCCAGTGCCAGATCTTCCTCAGCCAGCTCGCTCAGCTTGTCGGCCATCTTGACCCATTCGACCATGAAGTCGTGGGTATTGGCATCCTCACCCGCTTGCGCTTTGGCCATCAGCGGCTGGATGATATCGACGATCTCGCCGATCTTGCCGCCATTTTCCAGCGCGATCGAGACGCCCAGGTTCCAGACGTAGTTGGGAAAAGGTTCAAACAGAGCCAAGGGGCTAAACTCCTGCAAGGTGCGCCAGTGCGCAGATAAGCCATCGGATGGACAACGCAGCAGGGGAAGGCAAGGGAGAGCAAACCCTCCCCTGCATACGCAAATGTGCGGCGCAAAAGTCCGCCACGATCCGATGCCTGCCTAGCTAGCAGGGAACGTGGCACGAACCTTACTGTTTTGATGCAGACCTATAGATTTGATCCATTCGTGGGCGGCGCGTGGGTGGGTTAGATGACGGACCAAGAACAGGAGCGGATAATGCGCAAATCCTTGCTTGCGGTCGCGATCACTCTGGCAAGCCCCTTGGCCGCGCAGGCGCAGGAGGCCTGCCCGACGCTGCGCTGGACCACGCTGGGCACCGCCGGTGGGCCGGTGCCAACAGTGGAGCGTTCGGAGCCGGCCAATCTGTTGCAAGCGGGCGAGCTGGCAATCCTGGTTGATACCGGCGATGGCGCCGCCACCCAGTTGGCGCGGATTGATCGCAGTCCGGGCGATGTCAGCGCGATTTTCATCAGCCATCTGCACTGGGATCATGTCGGTGGGCTGGCGGCGGTGCTGGGCCTGCGCTGGATGAACAATTTTACTACCCCGATCACCGTCTATGGTCCGCCGGGCACGGTTGAGGTGGTGGCCGGTATCCTGGCCTCACTGCGACCGCAGGAACGCGTCGGCTTTGGCACCGGGGCGGCGGTGCTTGATCCGGCGGCCAATATCACCGTGATCGAGCTGGCCGATGGGCAGCAAGTGGATTTGGGTTCGCTGGCGGTCACCGCGCGTGGCAACACCCACTATGATTATTCGCTGGAACAGGTCGGCACTACCTCGCTCAGCTATCGCTTTGATCTGGGCACCCGGTCGATCACCTATAGCGGCGATACCGGACCAAGCGCGGCACTGACCGAGCTGGCGCAAGGGACAGACATGCTGGTGAGCGAAGTGATCGCGCTCGAACCGCTGATTGCCCAGATTGTTGCCATCCGGCCAGACATGCCACAGCCAGTGCAAACGGCGATGCGCCAGCATTTGTCGACGCACCATGTCGATGCGGTCGAAGTTGGGCGAATGGCGAACAGCGCTGGTGCTGGCCATCTGGTGCTGACTCATTTCGCCGTTCCGCCCGGGCCGTTGCGCGCCAGCGAGGACTACCTGCGCGGCGGGGTCCGCCAGCATTATGGCGGGCCGCTCGATCTGGCGCGCGATCTGGCCAGCTTCGATGTCGGTTGCGACTAGGGTGTGTTGAGATTCAGCTCAGGCCGAGGCGAAAATGGCTGATTTTCGAGACCCGGAGCGCAGCGGCCTTTTCGGCCGTGAGCACCGGAAGCTCGAAAAGCGGCCGTTTGCAGCCCGGCATGGGCTGAATCTCAACATACCCTAGGGTGCATCCACCAAACCGCAGCCAAGCTAGTCAGGGTTTCGGATTGCCCGCTGGCGATGGTCGGCGGATGAAGCAAGGGTGAGGAATTCCGCGCACAAGCGGGAGGGAGAGCGCATGTCGGATAATCGCCAGCCGGGTTTCATGACCGGCATGTCCTTGCTGGTGTCGATCACGCTTTCGGTGATGGCGATCGTGCTGCTGGCGCCGATCCTGCCACTGCTGCTGGCCGAATTCAGCCAGGTGCCCAATCACGAATACTGGGTGCCGATGATCCTGACGATCCCGGCATTGTGCGTGGCGATTTTCTCGCCGCTGGCGGGCATGTTGGGCGATGCTTTTGGCCGGCGGAAGCTGCTGCTGTTGGCGTTTGTGGCCTATGCTATTTGCGGCGTGATGCCGGTATTCCTGACCGATCTGACCACAATTCTGGCCAGCCGAATTGGTGTGGGCATTTCAGAAGCGATGATCATGGTGCTGTCGACCACGCTGATCGGCGACTATTTCCACGGCGAGACCCGCGATAAATGGTTGGCGGCGCAAACGGCGGTGGCTTCGATGTCGGCGCTGGTGTTCTTCAATGTAGGTGGGCAGCTGGGGCAGTTTGGCTGGCGCACGCCGTTCTGGGTTTACCTGTCGGCGCTGGTGATGCTGGCCTTGGTGCTGGCCTATACGTGGGAGCCCAAACCGGCCGCAAAGATGGAACCCGAACAGCGTTCGTCCAGCTGGGAGGGTTTCCCATGGGCGCGCATGGCGGCGATTGTCGGGATCACCATTTATGGCAGCTTATTGTTCTATACCGTGCAGATCCAGGCCCCAAATGGCCTGACCGTGCTGGGCTGGACGGACCCGGCCAAGAACGGGTTCTGGACCTCGATCGCCTCGATCGGGGTGCCGCTGGGCACCTATATTTTCTCGCGCGTGGTCCAGTGGCCGGTGAAGCGCTTGCTGCCGTGCGAATTCTCCCTGCTGGCCGTGGGCTTTGCAGTGATGGGAAGTGCCACTTCGCCCGAACAGTTCCTGATCGGCTGCTTCATCAACCAGCTGGGCGCAGGGCTGTTGTTGCCGACTTTGCTGGTGTGGGCGATGTCGATCCTGCCGTTTGCCATTCGCGGCCGGGGCGCGGGGATGTGGACCGGGGCATTCTCGCTCGGCCAGTTTATCAGCCCGATAGCGGTGACTTTTTTTGACCAGCAACTGGGTGGACTGATCCCGGCGTTCATGGCGATGGGCGGGCTGGCCGCAGGCGGGGCCGTGCTGGCGCTGCTGGGCGATTTCCGGCGCGGCGAGGATGCTTTGGCAGGGGTGCCTGCACATGGCTAAACGGCTGGCAGGCAAATTGGCGGTCGTCACGGGCGCCGCCAACGGCATCGGCAAGGGCTGCGCTGACATGTTCCGCAAAGCCGGGGCCGAGGTGATCGGCATCGATCTGGATGAGGGGGACCTGATCTGCGACCTGACCGACGAGCAGGAGGTGGCAGACCGGTTCCGCTGGATTGTGTGCGAACATGGCCGGATCGATGTGCTGGTCAACGCGGCGGCCTTCGCGGTTTTCGAATGGATTGAAAAACTGACCTATGAAGACTGGAAGCGCACGCTAACCGGCGAACTGGACATCGTGTTCCTGCCCACCCGCGCCGCCTGGCCCGGCCTGAAGGCGAGCGGGGCGGCCAGCATTATCAACTTCGCATCGGCCAATGCGGTCCACGCGCTGGAAGGATCGCCAGCCTTGGCGCATTGCGCGGGCAAGGGCGGTGTACTGGCGATGACCCGGCAGCTGGCGATGGAGGGCGCACCGCACAACATTCGCGCCAACACCATCAGCCCCGGCTTCATCCGCACGGCGGCGACGCAGCGGCATCTGGATTTCGATCCCGCGATGGAACAGCAGGTGTTGGCCAAGAACATGCTCAAGCGGCTGGGCGAGCCGCAGGACATTGCCCATTGCGCATTGTGGCTGGCGAGCGACGAGGCGCGCTATGTCACGGCTGCAGATATATCGGTGGATGCGGGGGCAACGGCATGGTGAAGCGTTTGGTTGCGGCCGTGTTGCTGCTGGCTGGCATTCCGGTGCAGGCGCAAGACAGTGTTCCGATCCCGGCCGAACTGCTCGCCGCGCACGATTTCAGCCTTGCCGACACCCCCAATAAGCGCACCGCGCTGGCCTATCTCTACGCCGCGTGGAACGAGGGGCGGCTACCTCAAGCGCGCTTGACATACTGGCAGCCTGGCTCGTTCCCCGAACTGGAACGCACTGGCGTGCCCGATGATCTGCCGCCCAATATCGGCACCCCGCATTACACGATCCACCGCGTGATCGAGGAGGGTGATCAGGTGGTGGTGCTGGCCTTTGTGCAAGGCGTTGGCATCGGCAGCGAATTCACCAACATCTTCGGCCAGCGCGCGATCAAGGTTGGTGATGCAGTTGTGGAGATTTTCCGTTTTGCCCCCAGCGGCCTGATCGAAGCAAAGTGGGATACGATCGAGCCGGTATCCGAAGCGAGTTACGACTTCCGCTGAGCCAATCAACTCCCGTCGGTAATCACCGTTCCGCCATCTACCACCAGTGTTTGCCCGGTAACAAAGCCGCCAGCCGCACTACTGAGGAACAGCGCCGCGCCTGCCACTTCTTGCGGCGTGCCGGGGCGGCGCAAGGGGGTCATGGCCATGCGACGGGCCATGAAGGCCTCGTTTTCCAAAAGCGGCCGGGACAGATCGGTGGCGATGAAACCGGGCGCGATGGCGTTGGCGCGGACATTCCGAGGCCCCCATTCCACCGCCAGATTGCGCGCCAACTGCGATACGCCCGCCTTGGCCAACGCATAGGCACTGATCGCGCCATTGCCGCGCAGGGCTGAAATGCTGCTCAACAGGATCACCGAACCGCCACCTGCGCCCGCGATATGCGGCAAGGCGAGATTGGCCAGCACCACCTGACTGCGCAGGTTGATCGCCATCACGCGGGCATAATCGTCCATGTCCAGCGTAGCGAAAGGGCCGGGCGCGCCGGTGATCCCGGCATTGCAGACGAGGATGTCGATCCCGCCGAGCGCCGCCAAAGTGCCATCCACTAGCCGGGCGAGCGCGGCATCGTCGCTCACGTCGCAAACAATGCCGGGCTGGCCGAGTTCGTCGGCGGCGGCTTGTGTATCGGCGGCATCCTCGCTCGAAATCATCACCCGTGCGCCTGCCGCGATAAATGCCTCGGCAATCGCCCGCCCGATCCCGCGGGTGGAGCCGGTGACAAGCGCGCGCTTGCCTGCCAGCGAAAACGGGCCGTTCACTCGCTCAGCTGCCGTGTCATGCATTCGAGCAGCGGTTTGCGCGCCAGCAACAGCAGCACGAATGTCACCACTGCCGCCCCAGTCGCCGTCCACTGCATCGCTTGGCCCAAAAGCGCCTCGCCCACGACATATTCAGACAGCCAGCCCACTATCGCCGGGCCAATTGCAAACCCCAGAATGCTGATCGAGAAGATGAACATGGCCGAGATCCGACTGCGAAGCGCGGGCGGGGCGATCATCTGCCCCACGGTGTTGTTGATCGCATTGCCCGGCGCGACGCTGAGTGCGAAAGCGAACAGCAATGGATAGAAGGCATCCGTGCTTGTCGCGGCAAATGCGCACCACGCCAGCGGTATCGCCAAGGCGAAGGGCAGCAATCCCACGCGGATCGGCGCATCGAGCACGCCGCGGCCTGCGAACCAGTCAACAATCACAGCATACAGGCCCTGCCCGGCAAAGGCGGACACCAGCATGATCAAGCCAAGTATAGAGCCGGCCTCCGCTGGCGATACGCCCAAGGTGCGTTGCAGATATTCGGGCACCCACCCTGTCACCACGCCAGCGCCAACCGCTGAAAATCCCGACGCAAGCAGCATCAGGCTCATCAGCAGCTTGTTCGATTTGAGGAATGGCAACAACGCGACTTTCGGGCCTGCATGTGTTGTAGACAGCTTACGCTGGTCGGCATCTGGATCGGTCAATAGCGGGATCAGCAGCAGCGCGAACAGGCCGGGCAGGCCGATCAGGATGAACGCCACGCGCCACGCGGCCATCTCGCCCAGCAGCGGAATGCCTTCGAACGCCCCCGCACTGCCCGCACCCAGGATCGCGCCCGCCGCCGCTACGCCGACTGCCGGGCCAACCTGAAACCCGATCCCCTGCAAGGCGAGCGGCTTTGACAATTCGTGGCGTGGGAAGCTGGCACCGATGATCCCGTGCGAACAAGGCCCAATCGCCGCCTCGCCTGCTCCCATCAGCATCCGCGCGAGGAACAGGCTGACAAAGCCCACAGTAAACCCGCACAGCATCGTCGCCATTGACCAGATCAGCAGGCACACCGCCAGCACCTTGGGTCGCGAAAACCGGTCCGCGGCAGCACCGATCGGCATGAGGAAAAGCACATAGAACAGCGTGAAGGCGAGGCCGATCAGCAGGCTGGCCTGAAAATCGCCGATCCCGAATTCGGCCTTGATCGGCCCGATCAGCATCGCAATCGCCATCCGGTCGGCCAGAGCGACGGCGGTGAGCACGAAGATGACGAGCGCAGAAAGCCACGCCTTTCCTCTCGGTGGATAACCGCCCGTGGTCTCGCTCATCTGCCTCTCCTTCGTGCTCCGGCGCTTATGGAATGCGCTGGTTCGCATATCGCTCATCGACCTGTTCGGGCTTGTATTCGTCCAGTGGCTGGCCCGCGTGCAAATAGGCCGGGGCCTCGATCAGGATGAAGGCGATGCGGCAGATCTGGTCGGTCGCATTGCGCCACAGATGGTTGGTGCCGCGCTGCACGATCACGCCGTGCTTGCCGACGGTTGTCTTGCGCCCGTCCTCCAGCTCCAGCTCGATCTCGCCTTCCAGCACGATGCCGTAATCGATGGAATTGGTGCGGTGGAAGGGGCTTTCCCCGCCCGGCAGCATGTCGACGATGCGAAAGGCGCTGCCGCCCTTCAGCGTGGTGCCAACATCGCGCGCGCGGCCATCGGTCTCGTCGTTGTTGTCGGCGGGCACTGTATCAGTCGTCCACAGCAGCAGGAAATTGGCGTCGCCAGTGGGAACTGGCTGAGGCTCTTTCACGTCCTCGCTGACGAAGCAGGCGCGGCCCGCTTCGTTGTGGCCGGTGACCACGCGCTGGATCGCAGGGAGCGTGCTGCCGCTCATGGTCGAACCACTTTCTGATCGATCGCGCCAAACGGTGTGCGCCCATCGGCGGTGCGCGCTTCCATCCGCACGCTGTCGCCATACTTCATGAATTCGGTCACCGGCGCGCCGCTATCGACGATCTCGATCCCGCGCCGTTCGGCAATGCAGCTTGATCCGACCTCGCGGTAGTTCTCGTTCGAAACAGTGCCCGATCCAATCACCGTGCCCGCCACCAGTTCGCGGGTGCGGGCGGCATGGGCGACCAGTGCATCAAAGCCGTGCCCCATCGCCTTGCCATGGGCATTGCCGAACTGCTGGCCGTTCCAGTGGACAGTCAGGTGCATGTTGGGCTGGTTGTCTTGCCAGGCCTCGCCCAACTCGTCCGGGGTGACAGCAAAGGGTGCCATCGAACACGGCGGCTTGGCCTGCACCCAGCCAAAGCCGGTTTTCATTTCCGGCCCGGCCAGCGCCCGCAGCGACCAGTCGTTGATCTGCACCACCAGCGCGATATGGCGCGGGGCCTCGGTGGCCTTAGTGCCCATTGGCACCATATCGGTCAAAATGCCGAATTCGCCTTCGAAATCGATCCCCAGCGCCTCATCTGCCATCACCACATCTTCGCTCGGGCCATAGAACTTGCTGGAAACGCCCTGATACATCAGCGGCCAAGGGACAGGGGCCTTGTCGATCCCGATCACCTTGTCCATCAGCGCGCCGTGGCTGGCATAGACCGACCCGTCGAGCCATTGCCATGCACGCGGCAATGGCGCGCGCAACCTGGCTTCGGCCAACGGTTGATCGAACACGGTTACGGCGCGCAAGGTCGCTTCTGCCGAGTCCCAGCTCTCCAGCGCCTGTTGCAACGTTTCGACCGGGGCCAGCGCATAGTGCGCGGCATCGGGCGAGACGATCACCAAGCGGCCATCCCGGGTGCCATTGTCGATTGTCGCGAGCCGCATGGGCAATCCTCTCTGCAAAGATAACACTGTTGCCAAGTGGCCTATTGCGGCCATCATGCACGGGCAACGGGTTTGGGTCGATAGCTAGTCATCGACGCTTTGCATTGGTCTGGCGCGAGGACAGTGGGCAATGCACGATACGATTGAATTTCGCATGTCAGGAGAGTTTGCAAAATGGCCGAGTGGCTGAAACGCGGTGCTACGGCGCAGGCCAAGGCCGATGCCGACCGCAAGGTGCGTGATATCGTGGAAGCGGCGCTGGCCGATATCGAGGCGCGCGGAGATGCTGCGCTGCGCGATATGTCGAACAAGTTCGATGGCTGGGACCGCGAGGATTACCGCCTGAGCCAGGCGGAGATCGACCAATGCGTTGACAGCCTGAGCCGCCAAGAACGCAAGGACATCGAGTTCGCGCAAACGCAGGTCCGCAACTTCGCCCAGATCCAGCGGGACAGCATGAAGGATGTCGAAGTCGAGACGCTGCCCGGCGTGGTGCTGGGCCACAAGAATATCCCGCTGGGTTCGGCCGGATGCTACGTTCCGGGCGGCAAGTATCCGCTACTTGCCTCTGCGCACATGAGCGTGATTACCGCCAAGGTTGCCGGCGTCAGCCGAGTCATCACTTGCGCCCCGCCCTTCAATGGCCAGCCCGCCCGCGCAATTGTGGCCGCGCAGGCCATGGCCGGGGCCGATGCGATCTATGCGCTGGGCGGCATTCAGGCGGTGGGCGCGATGGCGATTGGCACGCAAAGCATCGATCCGGTCGATATTCTGGTCGGCCCCGGCAATGCCTATGTCGCCGAAGCCAAGCGCCAGCTGTTCGGCCGTGTGGGGATTGACCTGTTCGCTGGCCCCACCGAAACGCTGATCATCGCTGACGAAATCGGCTGCGACCCGGAAATGGCCGCGACCGATATTCTTGGTCAGGTCGAACATGGGCCGGACAGCCCCGGCATATTGTTGACCAACTCCGAGAAATTCGCCCGCGCCACGATGCAGGAGATCGAGCGCCTGCTGCAAATCCTCCCCACCGCCGAACATGCCCGAAAGGCGTGGGAGAACTTCGGCGAGGTGATCGTGGCCGATAGTTATGAAGAGATGGTCCGCATCGCCGACGAGATCGCCAGCGAGCATGTGCAGGTGATGACGGTTGAGCCGGATTATTTCCTCAACAACATGACCAATTACGGCGCGCTGTTCCTGGGCAACCGCACCAATGTCGCCTTTGGAGACAAGGTGATCGGCACCAACCACACCCTGCCAACCAAGAAGGCGGCGCGCTATACCGGCGGGCTGTGGGTCGGCAAGTTCCTCAAGACCTGCACCTATCAACGCGTTCTGACCGACGAGGCCAGCGCCATGATCGGCGAATACTGCAGCCGCCTGTGCGCGCTGGAGGGCTTTGCCGGGCATGGCGAACAGGCCAACGTGCGCGTGCGCCGTTTCGGTGGCCGCAACGTGCCCTATGCCGGGCAGGCCGAGCCGACCGAGTTGACGCGGGCGTGATGACCTCGCCGCTACCCGCAACCCCCTCCTTCCGCCTTGACGGCCGCCGCGCGCTGGTCACGGGTGCGGGGCGCGGGATCGGTTTGGCGGCGGCGGCCGCATTGGCCGATGCTGGCGCGGCGGTGACGCTGGTGGCGCGCACTGGGGCTGAGATTGAGGCGGCGGCGGCGGCTATCGGCAGGGGCGCGGTAGCTAAAGTGCTGGACGTGTCAGACATCGGCGCGGTTGAGCAGTTCTTTGCCAACCATGCCCCGTTCCATGTGCTGGTCAACAATGCCGGAACCAACCGCCCCAAGCCGATGTGGGACGTTTCGCCGCAAGATTACGACGCCGTGCTCGACCTCAATGTGAAGAGCGCCTTCTTCGTCGCCCAAGGCTGTGCCAAGGCGCTGATCACTGCGGGCGAGAAGGGCAGCCTGATCCACATGGGCAGCCAGATGGGCCACGTCGGTGGTCCGGGCCGCAGCCTCTATTGCGCCAGCAAATGGGCGCTGGAGGGGATGAGCAAGGCGATGGCGCTCGATCTGGCACCGCACGCCATCCGCTCGAACACGCTGTGCCCGACATTCATCGAAACACCGATGACAAAGCCGTTTTTTGAAGATCCCGTGTTCCTCGATAGCGTGCTCAAGAAGATCAAGCTGGGCCGTCTCGGGCAGGTGGAGGATCTGATGGGGGGGATCGTGTTCCTCGCCAGCGATGCCTCGGCCCTGATGACCGGGACCAGCATGGTGATCGACGGCGGCTGGACCGCCGAATGAACGGCTTTCCCGCCCTTGATCTGGACCCGTTTGACGAGGGCTTTCTGGCCGACCCCTATCTCCAACATCCGCAATTGCGCGATGCCGGGCCGGTCGTGTGGCTGGAAAGCATTGGCTGCTTTGCCATGGCCCGACACGCCGAAGTGCAGGCGGCGCTGAAGGACTGGCAGACCTATGTTTCCGGGCGCGGTGTGGGGCTGGCCGATTTCTCTCGGGAGGAGCCGTTCCGCCCGCCGTCGCTGCTGCTGGAGGTCGATCCACCGCTGCACGATCGCACGCGCGGGCTGATGAACAAGGTGACATCGCTGGCGGGCCTGCGCGCCGGTATGCCGCTGTGGCGCGACAAGGCTTCGGCGCTGGTGGCGCGGTTGCTTGAGGGTGGGCACATCGATGCTGTGGCCGATCTTGGCGAGGCATACCCGCTGTCGGTGTTCCCCGATCTTATCGGGCTGCGCGACAATGGCCGCGAGCATCTGATCCCCTATGGCACCACCGTGTTCAACGCCTTTGGCCCGCGCAACCGCATCCTTGAAGAAGGCATTGCAGCGGCGGGTGAGGCGATCGCCTGGGTCAACGAAAGCTGCCAGCGCCAGCACCTCAAGCCACATGGCTGGGGTATGCAGGTTTACGAGGCTGCGGACCGGGGCGATTGCACCCCGGCTGAGGCCGAGCGGCTGGTGCGATCATTCCTGTCCGCTGGGGTCGATACCACGGTCAACGGCTTGGCCAATCTGGTGCTGGCGCTGGCGCAGAACCCCGATCAGTGGGTGCTGTTGCGGGCCGATCCCACGCTGGGCAAGAAGGCCTTCGAAGAAAGCCTGCGCTGGGGCGGCGTGATCCAGACCTTCTTCCGCACTACCAGCCGCTCGGTCGATATTGCCGGGGGAATGATCCCGAAAGGCTCAAAGGTGCTGCTGTTTCTCGCCGCCGCCAACCGCGATCCGCGCCGGTGGGACAATCCCGACGCCTTCGATATTGCCCGCAACACCAGCGGCCATGTCGGCTTCGGCTTTGGCATCCACCAGTGTCTTGGCCAGATGGTCGCCCGGCTGGAGGCTGAGGCCGTGCTCGATGCGCTGGTGGCGCAAGTGGCCGAGATCAGGCCCAGCGCACTGCCCACTTTCCGCCTCAACAACACCCTGCGTGCATTGGCCCATGTGCCGGTGCAGCTTATCGCTGCCGGAGGAGAGTGCGGTAAAGCTGCGCGTTTTCCGACGCGGTCAGCCGAGCGGCGGTTTGGGCTGCACCCCCAGCAGGCCGCGCAGTTCGGGATCATAATCGCCGTCAAGCAGCACAAAACAGATCCGCGACATGGTTGTGCCGCGGTTTTCCCAACTGTGATTGGTGCCCACCTGCACCACGACATCGCCCGGCGTAAGGGTTCTTTCGCCTTCTTCCATCACCAGCGTCAGTTCGCCTTCGATCATGATCCCGAAATCGATCGATTCGGTCCGGTGCATAAAGGCGTGCTTCCAGTTCTCCTTTGGCGGCACGGCATCTTCTGAACCGGCTTCCCGGAAGTGTTCGACGATTTCCTCGTAGGTCAGCTTGCTGGCCTTGTCCCCGGCAGGTTCGAAATCGTGCATCCTGATGCGCACGCCGCCGCGCGGTGGGGGATGGGACAGGTCGTTTTCTTCATCGTGCATGCGCTTGCGGACGGTGCACGGTATGCTCTTTTCGTTCCAAACCTCGTAAAAAGTCGTCAGGAACTTGGGTGCTGGATAGGTGCGGGGCGATTCATCCGAGATGATAATCGCCCTGCCATCGTCATCGTGTCCGGTGATGACAACCTTTGGGTCACGAAGCATCGGTTTTCTCCTGGCGATTGGGCAGAAAGCGAGGCTCTAAAGAACCGCGCGAGGGGGCAAAAATCCATTGCAGCGGATCAGACCAATCGGCGCGGTCAATATGGTTGTCGCGCCTGTTTGCAGGTGCCACAGACAGGTTTTGATGATCGCCACTGAATTGGGAATCCGTATGACCCGCCGTTATATTGATCTGTCGATGACGCTGTGCAACGATGTGATCAGCGATCCGCCGTTCCTCGCGCCCAAGATCGACTATGAAGTCCACGCCGATACCCGGCATGAACTGGAGAAGTTCTTCCCCGGCGCTGACATCGATGGAATCTATGGCGGTGAGCCATTTGCCGCTGCTGAATGGGTCAGGCTGACCACGCATAGCGGCACGCATGTCGATGCCCCGTGGCACTATCACCCCACGCAAGACGCCGCGCTTCCCGGTGGAAGCCGTCCGGCGATGACCATCGACGAAATGCCGCTGGAATGGTTTTTCAACCCCGGGGTGAAGCTGGATTTCCGGACCCGTGAGGACGGCTATCTGATCACCGCTAATGATATCGAAACCGAACTCAAGCGCATCGGCCATGAACTGCAACCGCTCGATATCGTGGTGGTCAATACGGCGGCTGGCATGGCGCTGGCCAACCGTGATCCCAAATATGTCAGCCGGGGTGCGGGCGTTGGCTATGAGGGCACGATGTATCTGCTCGAACGCGGCGTGCGCGTGACCGGGATTGATGCGTGGAGCTGGGATGCGCCGTTCGTCCACACCAAGGCCAAGGTGGCAGAAACCGGCAATTCCAAGCTGATCTGGGAAGGCCACCGTGCGGGCGTGGACATCGGTTATTGCCACATCGAAAAGATGCACAATCTTGAGGCGATCCCGGCCAGTGGCTTCATGATTTCGTGCTTCCCGCACAAGATCAAGGGCGCCAGCGCTGGCTGGACGCGGGCAGTGGCGATCTTCGAGGACTAGGGTTTAGGGTCCGAAGGGAGAGCGGGATGGAGCAATATCTGCGCAATTGCTGGTACATGGCCGGGTGGGCCGAGGAACTGGGCGACAAGGGCTTCGTGCGCGAAATCCTTGGCCGCCCAACCTATTTCTACCGGCTGGTCAGTGGTGCGGCGGCGGCGATCCTTGACCGCTGTCCGCACCGCTTCGCGCCGCTGTCGATGGGCACGCGGCAAGGCGACATGCTGGTGTGCGGCTATCACGGGCTGGGCTTCGGGCCGGACGGCACGTGCCTGCGCAATCCTTTCGCCAATCGCATTCCGGCAGGATCTACCGTGCCAACCTTTGCCGTGGTCGAGCGCGACGGCATCGTTTGGCTGTGGGGCGGGGCGCGCGATACCGCCGATCCAGCGCTGATCCCGCAGTTCCCGTTTGTGCCCGATGCGCCCGGCTGGCGCACTTTGCGCGGTTACACGCTGATGCAGGCCAATTACGAATACGGCACCGACAACCTGATGGATCTGAGCCATATCGAATTTGTCCATAAAGGCAGCTTTGCCGGGCAAGGGGTGATCTTTGCAGGCGAGCATTCGGTGCGTCAGGATGGCGATACGCTGCATTCCAACTGGTGGATGCCCGATATCGCCCCGCCTTCGGTGGCGCAGGGCGCGTTCCCGCCCGAAGCGAAGGTCGATCACTGGCTCGACATGCGCTGGAACGCGCCCGCATCGATGCGGCTCAACGTTGGCGTGTGCCCGCATGGCGCGGTGCGAGAGGCGGGGTTCGAGGTGCCGCAAGCGCATATCCTGACCCCTGCCAGTGCCCACGAAACGCATTATTTCTGGTCGACCAGCCGCCCCGCCGAGGGGGCGGAACCCGAGATGGATGCAATGTTGCTCGACCTGTTCCGGCAGGCCTTCGATGAAGAGGACAAACCGTTGATCGAGGCGGCCTATGCCAATGTCCGGGCCAATCTTGATGCGGGCGGCGATTTCTGGGCCGAGCAGCCGCTATCGCTGGGAATTGATCAGGGCGGCACGCGGGCGCGACGGCTGCTGGAGAAGTTGATCGCGCAAGAGCAGGCCGCGCATGGCTGAATTCACCTTCCACCACGGCGGCGTGTCCGTTCCTAGTTTGGACCAAGCGATCGATTGGTATGGCCGGGTGCTGGGGTTCGAGGTGGAAAGGCGCTTCTTTATCGAGGCAGCACAGGCCGACACGGCCATGGTTCGCAAGGGTGGCTTGCGCTTCGAACTGTTCGAAGTCGCAGGCGCGGCTCCGTTGCCAGAGGACCGGCGCCATCCTCCGGCCGACCTCAAGACCCACGGCAACAAGCATCTGGCCTTCAAGGTTGATGACATTGATGCCTTTCTGGCCGAAATGGAAACCAAAGGCGTGGACATTGCCTTTGTGGTGAAAGAGGCCTTTGGGCGCGGCTGCTTCATCCGCGATTGTGCGGGCAATCTGATCGAATTCGTGGAGGAGCCGGATGACTGAGCTGAAACTCTACCACCTGCCGGGCGCTTGCAGCCGGGTGACGCTGACCGCGCTCGAACAGGTCGGCGTGGCTTATGCTGATGAGCTGGTGAACCTCATGCAAGGCCAACAACACTCGCCCGAATATCGTGCGATCAATCCGCGCGGTAAAATTCCCGCGCTGGTGGCCGACGGCAAGCTGTTGAGCGAAAACGGCGCAATCCTGTGGTGGCTGCACCAGACCTGGCCCGATGCCGGGCTATTGCCCAAGGCGGATGACCGCTGGAGCGAGGCGCAGATCCTGTCCGACCTGTTCTGGATATCGGCCGGCTGGCATCCCGCAGTGCGCGCCAACATGATGCCGATCCGCTGGACCACCGGCGATCCCGATCCGGTGCGCGAACGTGGCAAGCAACTGGTCAAGCCGCTGTTTGAGGCGTTCGACGCGCGGCTGGCCGGCCAGCCGTGGTGGTTTGGTGATGCCTGGTCGATCCTCGATGTGTACGCCTATTGGAATTATACCACCGCCGAACAGGGCCAGTACGATCTTGGCGGACTTGACCATATTGCCGATCATCGTCGCCGGGTGGAGGCTTGGCCCGCTTTCCAGCGAGCTTTGGCGCGCGAACAAGCGGCTTTGAAGAGGGCAAACTGATGGCACATGATCTGAAACTCTACCACGCCTATACCGCGTGTAGCCGGGTAACGCTGACCGCGCTGGAGCAGGTCGGCGTGCCTTATGCCGATCACCTGGTCGATTTCCGCGTTGGGGAGCACAAGCAGCCGGCCTATCTCGCGATCAACCGCCAAGGCAAAGTGCCGTGCCTGCTGGTCGACGGCGCGGCGATGACAGAGAATGTCGCGATCCTGCGCTGGCTCCATGCGACATATCCCGATGCCGGGCTGTTTCCACCTGCTGCCAGTGCCTGGGACGATGCCAGGCAGCTTGCAGCGCTGGTGTGGATTTCCGCCAGCTGGCACCCGACAGTGCGGGCGGTGAAAGCGCCGTTCATGTGGACCACGGGCGATGTCGCGCCGGTGAAGGAAAAAGGCGAGCAATTGTTCCGCCCTTTGCTCGATCAGCTCGATGCCGAACTGGCGCAGCGTCGCTGGTGGTTTGGCGAGCAATGGTCGATCGTCGACGCCTATTTCTGGTGGGCCTATGTCAATTCGGAATTTGGCGGGTTTGACCTTGGCGGCTGGAGCAACATCGCCCGCCACCGGGCCGACAACGAAGCGCACCCGGCCTTGCAGCGGGCCCTGGCGCGTGAGGCGGCGGCCGTTGCCGCGCTGAAGGAGGCAAAGTGATGCTCTTTTCCGATCCCAGAGTGGCAGAAGTCTTTGCCGAATACCGCACCAGAGCGGCGGTGGACCAGCGCCTGATGGCCGAACTTGGCCCCGCCGGCTTTGCCCGCCGCGACGAGTTCTTGCTGCCCGTGGGAGAGGACGTGGGCGGTCTGCTTCACGCCTTGGTGCTGGCCCATCGCCCGCGCCGGATCCTCGAATTGGGCACCAGCTATGGCTATTCGACGCTGATCCTGGCCGATGCCGCCCGCGCTGTCGGGGCGCTGGTCATCACCATGGAGCTGGCCGATTACAAGCAGGCCTATGCGCTTGAGCGGCTGACGCGGGCAGGGCTGGCCGATCAGGTTGATCTGCGCTGCGGCGATGCCGTGGCAATGATTGGCGCGGATGCTGGCCCGTTCGATTTCGTCCTGCTCGATATCTGGAAAGACCTGTATCTACCGTGCTTCGAGGCGTTTTATCCCAAGCTGTCCGAAGAGGCGATCGTGGCGGCGGACAACATGATCGAGCCCGTCGGCGCGCGTGAAAGTGTGCGGATCTATCGCGCGGCGGTGCAGGCCAAAGGCGACATGCAGCAAGTGTTGCTGCCCGCCGGACAGGGGATCGAGCTGGCGGTGAAATGGAGCGCGGGGAACGCGAAGCTCTAGGCACCCGCCTCGCGGAACTTGGCCATCATGTCGGCGAAGGTCAGCCTTGTGTCGATCTGCGTGTATATGCGCATCGGCCTGCCCGCTGGGTTTTCCTCATAGGCACCTGCCGCATTAATGCGCGGTGTGGGGCGCAAGGCATAGAGGCTGGACGACGGGTCCGGCTGGAAGAAGCTTTGCAGCGCGGTCAGCGTGACCAGTGGGCTATCCCCCAGAATATAGGTCTCGCTGCGTGGGAACGGGTAATCGGGCATGATCCGCTCGATCATGCCCGCCAGCGCGGTGATCTCGCCAACCAGATAGCGGCCCAGCGGCCCTGACTGTTCCAGTTCGCGCAGTTCGGCATTGCTGAACAGCATCTGGCGATAGGCGTTGCGCGGCACTTGCCAGATATCGATATCGCTCTGGTTGAAGATGATCTGTGCCGCCAGCGGATCGATCGACTGGTTGAATTCCATCGCATCAGCGCCCGGCGGGGGATAGGCAAGGCCGGGGTGCTCCTGCCCGCCGATCCAGATCAGTTTCAGGCGCGGACCGATCCGGGGTTCAGCGATCCAAGCCAGCGCCAGTTCGGTCAGCCCCGCGCCGGCGGCATAAACCAGCGGCCCAGCGGCATTTTCGCGCATGGCCAAGGCCACGATGGCGGCAGTGGCGGGGCTGGGATCGTGGTTACCCCTAGTGACAATACCCCTATTGGAACCTGCCAGCACCGGCACGCTATCGCTGCGCCCCATCACGTCGAGCAATTCGTGCACTTTGGCCGCCGCCTCGCTCGCGGTGTGCCCGCTGTTGGGGAAGCCGCTGCTGTCGGGCAGATGCGAACCGACAATCAGCGGGATATCCACGGAGGGCGACAGCAGATGCTGCGCCAGTTGAAACAGCCCGTCGGGATCGCCGGAAAAGTCATTATCGAGGATCACCCGCGCCATCGGCGGCGCGGCGGCGAAGGCCGGGACGCGAAACCCGCCCAGCGCGCCTGCGATGGTCAAGGCGGCAAAGCTGCGCCGTGTCAGTTGCACACTTGCAGACATTCTCTACCCGATCGTCAGCACCACGATCGATTTCGCGGGCATCCGCACCGATACACCATCCGAGTTCCGGCGGAACCCGCTAAAGCCGCGTGGGGCGACGGTATCCGGCTGGCTGATCGAATTGGCGCTGTCGATGGCCGGCGCGGTGAGGATTTCGCCATTGATGGGGCCAGCCGGCAAAGGCACCACGATCTCCTGCCCGTGATGCGGATCGAAATTAACCAGCGCCAGCTTGATCCGCCCATCGGGCAGCCGTGCGGCCCCGGCGATCAAGGCGGGGATTGATTGGTTGTTGTGGGTATAGCGGCCGCCCTGCACATCGACCGGCAGCAGGGTGGCGCCCTGAAAATCCTTGAACAGGTCGAACACGTGATAGGTCGGCGTTAGCAAGATACCGTCGCCATCGGTGATAACCATCGCCTGAAGCACGTTCACCATCTGCGCGATATTGGCCATCCGCACCCGCTCGGCGTGGTTCTGGAAGATCAGCAGGCCGGTTGCCGCGACCATCGCATCGCGCAGTGTGTTCGTCTGTCGCAAGTCCTCAAACCGGCCGGTGCTGCTGTCATACCACGCGCCCCATTCATCCACCATCAGGCCCACGCGCCGCTGCGGATCGTGGCGGTCCATGATTTCGGAATGATGGGTGATGATCGTATCGAGCCGCATTGTCTGCTGGATCGCCCCGAACCACAAGTCCTCGCCAAAGCCGCTGGAGGCGCCCTTGTTGAGGAACGAGCCGCCGGCAAAGGTGTAGAAGTGCAGGCTGATACCATCGACCAGCGGGATCGTGCCGAACATCCGCGCCGACCCGGCAGAGCCCATGATCACCTCGGTCCAGCGATAGTCCTCGCTGTCCGGCCCGACGGCGATACGGTAAGTCGATTGGCCAGCAGGCAGGCGGACGAAGCTGGAGAAAAGGCGCACGCGGGCGTCATAGGCCTCCGGCGTCTGACTGCCGCCGCAGCCCCAGCTTTCATTGCCAAGACCGAGGTAGTCGATCTGATAGGGCGGGGCATGACCATTGGCCACGCGCTGATCGGCCAGCGTGGTTCCGGCGGGCGATGTCAGGTAGTCGAGCCAGTCGACCATGTCTGCCGGGCTGCCGGTGCCCATGTTGATGTTGAGGTAGGTCCTGGCGCCAATCTGCCTGGCCAGATCGAAGAATTCGTCGGTGCCGACCTGATTGCTTTCTGTCACCGCCCAGTTGTTGTTGGGCCGCACCGGCCGCGCATCACGCGGTCCAATCCCGTCGCGCCAGTTGTAGGTATCGGCGAAGCATCCGCCCGGCCAGCGGATCACCGGCACATGGATGCGGCGCAGTGCTTCCACCACATCATTGCGGAAGCCGCGCGTGTTGGGGATCGGCGATTC
>CAMDSM010000032.1 GCA_945906905.1 Altererythrobacter xiamenensis
ACGGCCGCAAGCTCCAACTCGAATAGTTGCGGTTGGCGGTGATGAGGGTGAGGGGCATTCGTGGCTCAGGCTTCCAGCGCGCGGTCGATCTCGGCCAGCATATCGGGATCGTCGGGCGCGGTGGTGGGGGAGAAGCGGGCGATCACCTCCATGTCGCGGCCGATCAGGAACTTTTCGAAGTTCCACAATACCTCAGGATCGTCGTTGGGCACCAGGCCATGCCCGCTCAGCCGGGCTTTGAAACCATCCGTGTCGCCGCGCTTTTCGGGCAGGGCCTTGGTCAGCGCGGCATAGAGCGGCTGCTTGCCCTCACCCACAACGCTGGCCTTGGCAAAGATCGGGAAGCTGGCGGCGTAATTCACTTCGCAAAAGCTGGCGATTTCCGCATCGGTGCCGGGTTCCTGCGCGCCGAAATCGTTGGCGGGAAAAGCCAGCACTTCAAACCCGCGCCCGGCCAGCCGCTCGTGCAGCGCCTCCAGCCCGGAGTATTGCGGGGTCAGCCCGCATTGCGAGGCGGTGTTAACCACCAGCAACACTTTGCCGGCATGGGCCTTGAGGCTGTCAGGCGTGCCATCGCCTCGGGTGAGTGGAAGATCGGTCAGCATGGGTGTTGTCATCCTTCGTAATGTGCGGTTGTTTTCTCAGCCAATTCCTGCGCCGTGACACCCGGCGCCAGTTCCTCCAGCCGGAATGGGCTGGCGTGATCGGGGCGGCGGAATACGGCCAGATCGGTGATGATCATGTCGACCACGTTGCGGCCCGTGAGCGGCAGGGTGCAGGCGGGGATGAACTTGGCGCTGCCGTCCTTGGCCACATGCTCCATCACAACGATGATTTTCTTGACGCCCGCGACCAGATCCATCGCTCCGCCCATGCCTTTGACCATCTTGCCGGGGATCATCCAGTTGGCGATATCGCCGCCCTCGCTCACCTCCATCGCGCCCAGCACCGTCAGATCAATATGCCCGCCACGGATCATGGCGAAGCTGGCGGCGCTGTCAAAATAGGCGGTGTGCGGCAGTTCGCTGATCGTCTGCTTGCCGGCATTTATCAGATCGGCATCCTCTTCGCCCGCATAGGGGAACGGCCCAATGCCGAGCATTCCGTTCTCGCTTTGCAAGGTTACATCCATGTGCGCGGGCACGTGGTTGGCGACCAGCGTGGGAATGCCAATGCCGAGGTTGACGTAGAAGCCGTCCTGCAATTCCTGGGCAGCACGCGCAGCCATCTGGTCACGGCTCCAGCCTTTGGTGAGGCCATCATGGGTGGTCATTGTGGGTCAGCTCCTTGCCCGGGCTCGGCCCGGCGGTTTTGTTCGAAGTTTAGGATCAGGAATTCGTATTCGCCAAGCGCCATCGCACCGTCACTGTCCACGTCAAACCAAACGACGAGGTATAGCGGCCCTGCAACATCTTCGATCTCAATCTGCGAGCGCATACGGGCGTTTTTTCTATCCGGGCCAAGCAGCTGGCTGACATGAAACACGTGGCGGCCTGCATCCGGCCCAAGTCTCAGCCCTTGCAGGTAATGCTGCGCTTCAGCATCGAGCATCAACACGCCCGAACTGGCATCCGAGTCTGCCATTCCGCGGCCTTGTCCGAAATAGATCGGCACGTCCGTGGGAGCGTCAGGCCCCGCTCGGCCTTCTGGCTCGGCCGATGCGAAAATTGAACGATCTGTCCAGGCGGTCAAATGATAGGTATCAGCCTCGCCGCGAACAGGCAGAACAATAGTGAAAGGCGCGCGCCGGAGCTGCACTTCGGTCACCAGACTTTCGGTGTGTAGCAAGGGCGCCTCGGCCCCATCCTGTTCGAACCGGAGCGCTAGCCATGGCGAGTGGATCACCCTTGTGGGTTCGGCAGCGGCGGCAGGCGCGGCGATAATCAGCGCCAGCGCGGCGATCACGGACTTGCGACAGGTGGAGCGGGCGCGCATTAAATCACCCTCAACCCAGCGGCAACGGGGCGAGGAACCAGCCGTGATCGACGTGGATCTCCAGCGGCGCGGCGACCACCGGATCGCGCAGATAGTCATACAGTTCATCGAAGTCGCCGCGCTGATCGCCAAGGATTGCCAGCAGGCAATGGGTCTCTCCCAGCGCGCGGCGGCGCTCCTGCTTGCTTTCGCTGGCGAAGCGCGAAACGATGATCGGATCATCGCCGGTGGGATCGAGCGCGCTGCCCGTCAGCCGCTGGCGGATCGCACTGGCGGCACCGGGCGCGTGGCCAGTGATCCAGTAGATCGCCACGCCGCGTGTCCGCAGATCGGCCAGAGCTGCGGCCAGTTGCGGATCGGCGCGGTTACTGGGGATCAGTGGCAGCAGGCCGCCAGCCGGATCAAGATCGATCAGCACCGCTGGCGGGCGGGTGCCGCAAGTCTGCAACGCCGGATTGAGGCTGGGCGGATCGGCCAGCAACATGCTCCGTCGCCCGCCATTGGAGGGAGCCGCGCCGAGCCGTTCGACGGCAAAGTGGTGGAACGCGACATAGGCGGAGACGGATGGTGCGTAGACGGAAGGAGAGGAGATTGGGGGCGCGGAAACTGCCGGTGCGAGAACTGGGGGGGCAGGCGCAACCACCGCAGGCAACGGCTCTGACCGAGGCTGGCGCTGCGGCGTTGGCACGGGCGGCGTAAAGTCGAAAGCCGAGGGCGGGCGCATGGCCAGTTCCACCGGGGCTGAGGGGCCGGGCTCAGCCGGGCCAATCAGGCTGCCGGTCGACACGATCGCTGCAGGAGGATTGGGCGCAGGCTCTGCTGGCGCTGCCGCAGCAGGTTCTACCGGCTCTGTAGGCAGGGGCGCGAGGAAATCACGGCCAATCCGCGAAGGCGCAGCGACGGCGTCCTGCTCCGGTTCGGCAGCAGAGACCAATACCACTTCTGCGACAACTTCAGCTGGCGCGACCACCAGGTCAACCGGCGGTTCCTCTGGCGGCAACTCCACCGCCGGAGCCGCCACCAGTTGCGCCATCTCGCTTGCGGTCAGCACCGGGCCGATGAATTGCGGATCGGGATAGGCAAGGTCGGATGGATCGATCCGTTCGATTTCGGCTGGACCGGGAATAGCCACTGGTGGTGCGACCACCAACTGGGGTTCCGGTTCCAGTTCCGGTTCAGGCGCTGGCTCGACAATGCGGGCGAGGGCAGGCTCGACTACAGGAGCCAGAACTGCAACTGGCTCAGGAACTGGCACCACCACAGCAGCCTGCGTCACGCCGACCCGCTCGGACGGCGGAATATACGGGCCGTCGATCGCCGCCAGCACATTTGCCCCGCCGCAGCCCTGCAGTACGCTGGCCGCCAGCAGCGCGGCGCAGATGCGGGCTAACGCCTCCCCTCGTTCAGCCCCCCACTCACGCATTACGCGTCCTCCCGCTCCCTGGTGGTGATGAATTCGATCTTCTTGTCATAGGGCGTGCCCACGATCATGCGCTGGACATAGACGCCGGGCAGATGCACGCAATCGGGGTGAAGGCTGCCCGCGGGCACCACTTCCTCCACTTCGACCACGCACACCTTGCCGCACGTGGCGGCGGGAAGGTTGAAATTGCGCGCGGTCTTGCGGAACATCAGGTTGCCCGTGGTGTCGGCCTTCCACGCCTTGATAATCGACAGGTCGGCGAAGATCCCGCGTTCGAGGATATAGTCCTCACCGTTGAACTCCTTCACGTCCTTGCCCTCGGCAACAGCCGTGCCGACGCCGGTCTTGGTGTAGAAGCCGGGAATCCCCGCGCCGCCGCTGCGCATCCGTTCGGCCAGCGTGCCTTGCGGGCAGAATTCCACCGCCAGTTCGCCGCTGAGATATTGCCGCTCAAACTCCTTGTTTTCGCCAACATAAGAGCTGATCATCTTCGACACCTGGCGCGTGCGCAGCAACATGCCGATGCCTTCGTTGTCGATCCCGGCATTGTTGCTGGCGAAGGTGAGGTTGCCCACCCCGCTGTCGCGAATGGCGGTCAGCAGGCGCTCGGGAATGCCGCACAGGCCAAAGCCGCCGCTGGCGATCAGCATCCCATCAAACAGCAGGCCATCGAGCGCGGTGGCCGCATCGGGAAAGAGCTTTTGCATGGGGTGGGCGTCTCCGGATCAGGAACTGGGTTGCAGGCAATGGCCTGTGCCCGGAATAGTCTGTGCAACCCCGCCTGTCACCCCGCCCGGCACATCTGCCAGACAATTTGTGCAACGCACCATATCTCGCCCTTCCAGATCAATTCCCATATCATCCGCAACTAAATTTCGGCCAATCTTTCAAAAAAATATCATTAAATCATGAAGATGGTAAGAGTTGCAAAAAATCGAATACATCTTGCGCTTTTCGCACTTGCGAGATTAACGCTGCCCAAGCATAAAGATCAGGCCTTTCAGGCATCCTCTCCCAAAACTTTTCAGGCCCGGTTGGCAACAACCGGGCCTTTCTTTTTGTCGCTCATTTGCCACCCGCCCTTGCTGGATCGGGGGGCGAACCCTAGCTTGTTGATAACATGAGGCTGGGCAGGACTTTGGCGAATGGCAGAAGCAGGCGAGCTGGAAGCGGGCACTATCAGATTACAGGTGGCCGCTGCCCGGCAAGAGGAATCGGGCCGCGGGATCGCCCGCCTGCCGCGCTCGGCGTTCCTCGCACTGGGCATTGCCGATGGTGATCCGGTCGAGATCACCGGCAAGCGCAACTCTGCCGCCATCGCCATGCCCGCCTACGAGGAGGACGAGGAGCTGCAGCTGATCCGGCTGGACGGCCTGCAGCGCGGCAATGCCGGCACTTCCTCGGGCGAACATGTGGCTGTGCGCAAGGCCAAGCCCAAGCCCGCCACCCGCGTGGTCTTTGCCCCGGCACGCCCGGAAATGCGCCTGCAAGGCCCGACCGAGGCGTTGAAGCGGGTGTTCTTCAAGCGCCCCCTCAGCGCGGGCGATCTGGTCGCCACCCATGGCCAGCAGCCGGTCGCCAATGTGCCGCCCGAAGTGCGCCGCATGTTCAACGCGCCAGCCTATGCGCTGACCGAGATTCGCCTACAGGTGGTCTCCACCGTGCCCAAGGGGATCGTCCAGATTGACGAGAACACCGTGGTCGAACTGCGGGCCGAATTTGAAGAACCCCAAGGCGGGCGCGGCACGGTCAACTATGATGATGTCGGCGGCATGGGTGATACCATCCGGGCTTTGCGCGAAATGGTCGAACTGCCGCTGCGCTATCCTGAGCTGTTCACCCGGCTGGGCGTCGATCCGCCCAAGGGCGTGTTGCTGCACGGCCCGCCCGGCACCGGCAAGACCCGGCTGGCGCAAGCGGTGGCCAATGAAAGCGCGGCCGAATTCTTCACCATCAACGGCCCCGAAATCATGGGCTCGGCCTATGGCGAGAGCGAAAAGCGGCTGCGCGAAGTGTTCGAACAGGCCGAACGCAATGCCCCCGCCATCGTCTTTATCGACGAGATCGATTCGATAGCCCCCAAGCGTCAGAATGTCAGCGGCGAAGCGGAAAAGCGGCTGGTGGCGCAATTGTTGACGCTGATGGATGGCCTTTCCAAGTCCAACATCGTGGTCATCGCCGCCACCAACCGCCCCGATGCGATTGACGAGGCGCTGCGCCGTCCCGGCCGGTTTGACCGCGAGATCGTGGTCGGCGTGCCCGATGAAAGCGGGCGACGCGAGATATTGGGTATCCACACGCGCGGAATGCCGCTGGGCAAAGGCGTCGATCTGGACGAGCTGGCGCGCAGCACCCACGGCTTTGTCGGCGCCGATATGGCTGCCCTTGCGCGGGAGGCAGCGATCGAGGCGGTGCGCCGGATCATGCCGCGGATCGATTTTGACGCCCGCGAAATTCCCGCCGACGTGCTGGAAGATCTGCGCGTGGAGAAAGATGATTTCCGCGAGGCGCTCAAGCGCGTCCAGCCATCGGCCATGCGCGAAGTGATGGTGGAAGTGCCCCGGGTGAGCTGGGCCGATATCGGCGGCGTGGGCGAGGCCGAGGAGCGGCTGCGCGAGGGCGTGGAACTGCCGCTGAAGAACCCCGGCGCCTTCGAACGGCTCGGCATCCGCCCGGCCAAAGGCTTCCTGCTCTATGGTCCGCCCGGCACCGGCAAAACCTTGCTGGCCAAGGCTGTGGCCAAGGAATCCGAAGCCAATTTCATCTCGATCAAAAGTTCTGACCTGTTGTCAAAATGGTATGGCGAGAGCGAGCAGCAGATCGCCCGGCTGTTCGCCCGCGCGCGCGGTTGCGCCGTGTGTGATCTTCATCGACGAGATCGATTCGCTGGTTCCGGCACGGGGCACTGCCGGCAATGAGCCGCAGGTGACCGCGCGCGTGGTCAACACCATTCTGGCCGAGATGGACGGGATGGAGGAGCTCAATTCAATCGTGGTGATCGGTGCCACCAACCGCCCGGCCTTGATCGACCCGGCGCTGCTCAGGCCGGGGCGGTTTGACGAGCTGATCTATGTCGGCCCGCCGGACGAGGCCGGGCGCGAGCATATCCTCAAGATCCACACCGCCAACATGCCGCTGGCCAAGGATGTGAAACTGGCGGAGATCGCGGCCAAGACCGTCCGCTATACCGGGGCGGACCTGGAAGATGTGGTCCGCCGCGCCGGCCTCAACGCCATCCGCCGCTCCAAAACCCCGCCCAAAACCGTCAACGCCGCCGATTTCACCGACGCCCTGGCCGACAGCCGCGCCACGGTGAGCGAGCAGATGGAGGAGGAATACGCCAAGATGAAGGGCGAGCTGAAGAGGAAGGCGCTTGAGGTGAAACCGATCGGCTTTATCTGGGATGGAATGGTGGAATCGACGCGCGAATCCAAACATTGAGCTAGATCTTAGCCGCCCTCGCGTTCGACGCTTCCACACCTTCGAGGGGATGGCGGATCATTGCTTGGGGCATCTCCCGCGCCAGCCACTCCAGCATATGCTCGCGCACCGCGCAGCGCAGATCGAACAGCGCGGTTATGGTGCGACTGCTCATCGACAGCCTCAATTGCACGCTTTCGGGGAAGGCCTCGATCACCAGCAGCGCGCCCTTTCGACCGTCCCACTCTGGCCGCGTGGCGAGGAAGCGGAGGAATTCGGCGCGGATTGGCTCCACCTGTGTGGCAGGATCGAGATGCAGCATGACCGCGCCCGACAAGGCCTCATTCTTGCGCGACCAGTTTTCGAAGGTCTGATCGAGAAAGCGGTTGGAGGGCACCACCACGGCGCGATCATCCCAGCAGCGCAGGATGATATAGCTCATGTGAATTTCCTCCACCCGGCCGGTATGCCCATCGACCACCACCAGATCGCCGATCCGGATCGGCTCGGTGATGGCCATTTGCAGCCCGGCGATCAGCGACTTGAGCGCGGGTTGGGCGGCGGCGCCCACGGCCAGTGCCGCAAGGCCCGCCGATGCCAGCAGAGTGGTGCCAATATCGCGCACGCCGGGAATGCCCAGCAGCATCAGGCCAACGGTAATGGTGATGATGGTGAACACCGCCGCCCGGCTGAGGAAGGCCAGGCGCGTGCGGCGGCTGCGCACGGTGACAGGATCCTCGGTCGCCTCCAGCCGGAGCTCGAGCGCGATGGTGCAGGCCTTGACCAGCGCGAAGGCGATCCAGCCGAGCAGTGCCGGGCGCAGGAACCGCGCCCAGGGTTCCCAGAAATGGCCCAATGCGGTGTCGACCTGCGCTGCCAACGTCAGGGCAATCGCCACCAGCGCCCATTGCACCGGGCGGCGGATGCGCGCCAATATCAGGTCATCGGTCTGCGTTTCAGATAGCCGCACCACCCGCAAGGCCAGCGCGAATACGAGCCAGTGCAGCAGCAGCGCCGCCACCACGGCCACGCCCGCCAGCAAGGCGGCTTGCGCGAGTGTGGGAGCCAGATCAGGCCAATCGATGTGCCAATTGGAGAGGTTGAAGCGGCTCAATGTGCGGCATCCCAGCTTGGGCCAACGCCGATTTCCACCCCCAGCGGCACGTCGAGCGTGACGACCGGCAGCGCGGCCTCGGCCATCACCCGCTCAATCACGGGTGAGGCTGCGGCAACATCGCCCTCGGGCAGTTCGAACACCAGTTCATCATGCACCTGCAACAGCATCCGCACCTGCGGGAGGCCTGCATCGGCCAGCGCAGGCAGCATCCGAGCCATCGCGCGCTTGATGATATCGGCGCTGGTGCCCTGGATCGGGGCGTTGATCGCGGCCCGCTCGCTGCCCTGCCGTTCAGCCTGATTGGGCGAATTGATGCGCGGGAACCAGGTTTTGCGGCCAAACAGGGTTTCGGAATAGCCGGAGCCCCGCACGCCTTCCAGCGTGGTGACGATATAGCGCTGAATACCGGGGAAGCGCTGGAAATAACGGTCGATCATCGCTTGCGCCTCATCCGCCTCGACGCCCAGGCGGCCCGCCAGCCCCCAGCGCGAAATGCCATAGAGGATGGCGAAGTTGATCGTCTTGGCAGCGCTGCGGGTATCGCGGGTGACATCGCCATACATCTCGCGCGCGGTGCGGGCGTGGATATCCTCGCCCGCGGCAAAGGCCTCCTTCAGCGTATCGACGTCGGCCATGTGGGCCGCCAGCCGCAGCTCGATCTGCGAGTAATCCGCTGCCAGCAGCACGCATCCTTCCTCGGCCACAAAGGCCTTGCGGATTTCGCGGCCAATCTCGGTGCGGATCGGAATGTTTTGCAGGTTGGGATCGGTCGAGGACAGCCGCCCGGTCTGCGCGCCTACAAGAGAATAGCTGGTGTGGACCCGCCCCGTGCTTGGCTTGATCGCGGCCTGCAGCGCGTCGGTATAGGTGCTCTTGAGCTTGGACAACTGGCGATATTCGAGCACTTTGTTGGCGATCGGTGCGCCTTGGGCGGCCAGCCCCTCAAGGATCGCCTGATCGGTGGAATATTGCCCGCTCTTGCCCTTGCGCCCGCCCTTATAGCCCAGCTTGTCGAACAACAGATCGCCCAGCTGCTTGGGGCTGCCGATGGTGAACGGCTCACCCGCAATCTCGTGCACTTCGGCCTCGACTGCGGCGATCCGGTGGGCGAATTGTTCGGACAGGCGGGCCAGCGCCACCCGGTCAACCTTGATCCCCTCGCGCTCCATCGCCGCCACCACGGGCACCAAGGGGCGGTCAACCCGCTCATAAACGCGCGTGCCACCTTCCAGCGCCAGCCTTGGCTTGAGCAACTGGTGCAGCCGCCAGGTCACCGCGGCGTCCTCGGCGGCATAGGCAGTGGCGCGGTCGAGCGGCACTTCGCCGAACGGGATCTGCTTTTGCCCGGTGCCGCACACTTCCTTGAAGGCGATGCACTTGTGGCCAAGGTGGCGCATGGCCAGCTCGTCCATCCCATGTCCGCCACCAATGCCATCCTCGGAGCGCCCGGCATCGAGCGCAAAGCTCATCACCATCGTATCATCCAGCGGGGCGACCATGATGCCTTGGCGGGCCAGAACGTTGAGATCATACTTGATGTTCTGGCCGACCTTCAGCACCGCGTCGCTTTCCAGCAACGGCCTGAGCGCGGCCATGGCGGCGGCGAGCGGGATTTGCTCCGGCTTTTCGGCGAACATGTCACTGCCGCCGTGGGCCAGCGGGATATAGCAGGCCTCATTCGGCCCCACAGCCAGGCTGACCCCAACCAGATCGGCGGCAATCGCATCGAGCGCGCTGGTCTCGGTATCCACCGCCACCAGCCGCGCGGCAAAGCCCCGTGCGATCCAGTGTTCGAGCCGTTCGAGCGACTGCACGCACTCGAAAGCGGCATGATCGATGGCGGGCCATTCGGGCGCGGGCTGGTGATTGCCCGCCGGCGCTGGCGCAGCGCCAAACGTTTCCTGCTTGGCCGGGTTGAGATCGGTGCGGCGCGAGGGACTGCCGGTGCCCGCATCCAGCCGCCGAAGCAGGCTGGTGAAGCCGTGCTTTTCGAGGAAGGCGGCGAGTGGTTCTTTCGGCACGCCGTCCAGTTTGAACTCGTCGAGCGGCTGGGGCAGGGCTGCATCTTCCTTCAGCGCCACCAGCACCCGGCTCATCTCGGCATCGGCGCGGTGCTCGATCAGGCGGTCGCGCAGTTTGCCCGGCTTCATGTCATGCGCCGAATCGAGTGCGGCGGTCAGGTTGCCATGGTCCTGGATCAGCTTGGTCGCGGTCTTGGGGCCGACTCCGAAAATGCCGGGGATATTGTCCACCGAATCGCCCATCAGCGCCAGCACATCGCCGACCAGTTCGGGCGCGACGCCGAATTTCTCCTCCACCTCGGGAATCGAGATGCGCAGGTTCTTCATCGTATCGAGCATGTCGATTGTGCCGACACCATCGGTGCCGATGGAAATCAGCTGCATCAGATCCTTGTCGCTGGAAACGATCGTCACGTCCCAGCCGATGGCGGCGGCGGCGCGGGCATAGGACGCGATCAGATCGTCGGCCTCCAGCCCCTGTTGTTCGATGCAGGGCAGCGAGAAGGCGCGGGTGGCGTCGCGAATCAGCGGGAATTGCGGCACCAGATCTTCGGGCGCGGGCGGGCGGTTGGCCTTGTAAGCTGAGTAGATATCGTTGCGGAAGCTCTTGCCCGAGGCATCGAGAATCACCGCCAGATGGGTTGGCCCTTCGGCCTTGTCCAAGTCCTCGGCCAGCTTCCACAGCATCGTGGTATAGCCATAGACCGCGCCCACCGGCGTGCCGTGAGGATCGGTCAGCGGTGGCAGCCGGTGATAGGCGCGGAAGATATAGGACGATCCGTCGACGAGGTAGAGGTGCCGGTGTTCGAGATTTTGGTCGCTCATGCCACGGGTGCTAGCAGCCTAATCGGGCAGGCGCAAAATTGGCCCGCAAAATTGGCCCGCAAATCAGCTCCGGAATCGGCCCGCCTCATTTGCGCCATATTTCGCTTGCGTCGCCCCAATTGTGGCATTATTTGGGCGGTAAGTTGACCACTTCGGTTGGCTTTGGACTTTGGGCACATTGCCCGGGTTCAGTCCCCTATGCTGTGTAAGGAATGTATTCATGCGCAAGATCCTCCTGGTTGCCGCCGCTGCTGGCGCCGCTCTGACCCTGGTTGCCTGTTCGGAAGCCGCTGACGAAGCTGATGTCGCTGCCGAAGGCGCGATGGCCGATACTGAAGTTGTTGCCGATGCCGCCGCTGAAGGCGCCGATGCCGCTGTTGATGCCGCTGTTGCCGGTGCCGAAGCTGGTGCCGATGCCGCTGTTGCTGGTGCCGAAGCTGGTGCCGCTGAAGCTGTTGAAGCTGTCGAAGCTGCTGCTGAATAAGTCTCGCGACTTATCGCAACAAGAAAGGGCGTGGCCAGCAATGGCCGCGCCCTTTTCTTATGCTCGGTTCACTTAGGCGATCAGGAACCAGCTACTGGATAATCCGCGCTGGCATAGACCCGGCCATTGTCGACCTGGGATGGCTGGACATAGCCATCGTAGATCGCCCGCGCGATTCCGGCGATGCGGGCCTCACGATTGGCGCGGTTGTCTTGGCCCGTCACATAGATCGCCACCACAATGGCGCGGCCATCGGGCGCGGTGATGATGCCGATATCGCTGGAGGTGTTGTTGAGCGATCCGGTCTTGTGCGCCACGGTGACATTTTCTGGCATCAGGGCCGGAATACGGCGGGTGCCAGTGGCGCAGCGCTCCATCGCACTGATGATGACATTGCGGCTGGCGGGCGAGAGCCAGCGGCCCTGATAGATCCCGGTCAACAATTCGACCATCGCTTGCGGGGTCGAACTGTCGCGCAGATCGATATGCAGCGCCGGATCAACCGCGCCATCCTCGCGCACCAGCGTGGCGATATCGCGGGTGAGGTTGAACTCCTCGATCCCCGAGCGGCGCGCCCAGCCATTGACCGACTGCACCCCGCCCACCGCCGCCAGCAGCGCATCGGTGGCCGGATTGGAGCTGCGGGTGATGACCAGATCGATCAGTTCGGACGCAGGCAGATAGTGCCCGGCGCGCAGCGGAAATTCGCTCGTCAGGCTGAGGCGGCCCTGATCGACCATTTCCAGATAGGTCGCGACAATCGCGATCTTGCTGGTGCTGGCCATGGGGAAGGCCTGATTGCCCAGCACCGAAATGCTTTGCCCGGTTGAAAGATCAATCGCCGCCACGCCGATCCGGCCCTGGCTGCCTTCGGCCAGCATGGCAATCTGGCGTTCGAGTGGGGTGGCATAACTGGCGTTGTAATCGCGCGGCGCTCGCGCCTGTGTGCCGAGATGGCGATCGAACAGCGCTTCATAGCTGACCCTGCCGCTATCACTGCTGCCAGTTTCACTGATGCCGGTATCATCACTCGCCCAAGCAGGCGCGACAGGTGCCAGCATCACGGCGACGGCAAACAGTTTCCTGAAAAGCGCGGTTCTCATATCGGCCATGATACCTAGACTATGGTTGTGGAAAACTTAACGAGCCGTCGTCGCGTGGCAAGAACCTTAGCGACGAACGGACTCATCTGGCGGCCCACCTGAGGGAATTCCCCTATAGAACGGTCATCTGGTGTGATTATTCAGCCCCATTTGCCGTTTCCGGTTTGCGCAGCCGCCACAAGAACTGATCGGTTGCCCCGCGAATCGCCGGGTCAAAAACATTGGCGGTGCGGGGATCATCGGGCTGGGCATAGAGCTCGCTTGTCGCTTCGAGCACAAAGCCAGCCGATGTCAGCGCGGCGCGTGCGAGGGCCTCATCCATCCGGTGGACCGAATCTGCAGCGGCCGCTCCGCTGCCAGCGACCGCCCGGTGATCGACCACCACCAGCACGCCGCCGGGCTTGAGCGCATCATACAGCGCCTTGATGGCGGCATCGGATGTGCCGGCCGGCATCGGGCCGATAAACAGGTCATGCAGGTTCTGCGCGGTGATGATGGTGTCGAGCGGCTCGGGGAAACCGGGCGCGGCAATGGCGGCGCGCAGCGGCACGACCAGCCCGGGATAGGGCGCAACGGCGGTATCTTGCTCACTGGCATAATCGGCACGGAAGGCGATGAATTCGGTTGGCTGGAAAGCATAGACCTTGCCCTGTTCGCCAACCGCGCCCGCCAGCAGCCGGGTCAGATAGCCCCCTCCCATGATATAATCGCCCACCGCTTCGCCGCTGTCGATCTGGGCAAAGGCCAGCAATTCGCCCGGCATCCGCGCGGCATCGCGATCCGTGTCGGCTTGCGGACGGCGGCTGTCGGCAATGGCGGCGGCATAAGTGGCGGCAGAATAGCTGGCGGTTTCCTCCGGCGGCGCGGGTTGCTGAGCGTCGGTGCAACTTGCCAGCATGGTGGCGGCAATGGTGGCGGCCAGGGCGGCGGCAATGATCAGGCGCATGGTGGATTCTCCCTTGTGGATCGGAGTCTAATACCAATCGCGGTTTGGACCAACGATCAATCCGCGCGCTTGTTTGCGGCGAGGAAATAGAGCGCGGTTCCCACCACCAGCACCGCCAGCGTCGGCAGGGCGGAACTGGCAGGAACCTGGCTCAGCAGCCACAGGTTGAACGTCAGCGCCGCCACGACAATCGTTGCCCAGAACAGCGCCATGGCCCGCTTGCCGATCGCCACTTCGCCCCGGCGCCACAGCATGGGCAGGGCCAGGATGACCAGCACTCCAGTAAGTGTTTCCAGCGCGACAGTGAAAGTGGCGAGCGCGGCGAATGTGCCCGATAGCGCCAGCACCGCCACAATCGCGCCATAGGCCATGATGGCATTGGCCGGGGTCAGGAAGCGGCCGGACACGCGAGCCAGGAAGGCGGGCAGCAAGCCGCGCTGGCTCATCCCGAAGATCAGGCGGGGCATGGTGACGAAATAGCTCATCTGATTGGTGCCGGTGGAGAAGATCGCCGCCACGCTGATCGCGATCACGCCCCATTGCCCCAGCACCGCCTCACCCGCCGAGGCGAGCGGGCGGTCGGCGTTCACGCCCTGCGGGTCAATCGCAATATAGGCCCATTGGACGAAGGCATAGAACAGCGCGATCACCGCCAGATTGACGAAGATCGAGCGATAGATGGTGCGCCGCGCATCGTGCACTTCGCCCGCCGCAATCGTCGCCAGATCGCAGCCCGAATAGGCATAGGCCAGCAGCAGGGCGATCGATTCTATCTGGGTGAATTGTGGCAAGGTATAGGTGGTTGGCAGGCCATTGGCGATGAACCCTGCCAGACACACCAGCAGGATCGGTCCCAACTTGAGCGCTGTTCCCACCCACAATGCCTCGATCGAGCGGCGCATACCAATCACACTCAAAGTGGTGACCAGCACGATCAGCGCCAGGATCGTCGCCATGCGGATAATCGGTGCGTCGAACAGCGGGAAGATGGCGGCCAGATAGGATACCAGCACGTGGAAATTGGCCGCACGCGCAGCAATGTTCTGCCCCAGCAAGCTCCAGCCGGTCTGAAACCCGGCGAAGCGGCCAAAGGCGCGTTCGGCATAAAGCTGCGATCCGCCCGACTGGTCGAACAATGTGCTGAGCTTGGCGGTCACCAGCAATGGCGCGATCATCAGCAGCGCATAGGCCAGCACGATCAGCGGCGCCATGCTGCCTGCGCCAGCATAGAGCAGCGCGGGCAAGGCAAAGATGCCTGCACCGACCACGGCGTTGAGATTGATCAGCACCGCGCCAGCCAGGCCGATGACGCGCGGCGGTGTGTTCTGGTCGGTCATGCAAGGCCCCCCGGCTCGAAACTATGGGCAACGGGGACGCCAAAAGCAAATGGGGCCGCCGGATTGCTCCGGCGGCCCCATTTTTGTGCCAGTTGGCGTTGAGCTTTTAGAAGCCCATGCCGCCCATACCGCCCATATCGGGCATAGCCGGGGCGCCCTTGTCTTCGGGCATTTCGGCAATGGCCGCTTCGGTGGTGATCAGCAGGCCGGCGACCGAGGCCGCGTCCTGCAGTGCGGTGCGCACCACCTTGGTCGGATCGATCACGCCAGCGGTCACGAGGTTCTCGTAAACGTCGGTGGCGGCGTTGAAGCCCTGCGTTTCGTCGTCTTCGCGCAGCAGATTGCCCGAAACCACGGCGCCATCATGGCCCGCATTGCTGGCGATCTGACGCAGCGGAGTCTGGATCGCCTTGCGGACGATGTCGATGCCGCGGGTCTGGTCGTCGTTGGCGCCCTTCATGCCGGCCAAAGCCTTGGTGGCATAGAGCAGCGCGGTTCCGCCGCCCGGGACGATGCCTTCTTCAACCGCAGCGCGGGTGGCGTGGAGCGCATCGTCAACGCGATCCTTGCGTTCCTTGACTTCAACTTCCGAAGCGCCGCCAACCTTGATCACGGCAACACCGCCGGCCAGCTTGGCCAGACGTTCCTGCAGCTTCTCGCGGTCATAATCGCTGGTGGTGGTTTCGATCTGGGCGCGGATCTGTTCGACCCGGGCCTTGATGTCATCGGCATTGCCAGCGCCATCGACGATGACAGTGTTGTCCTTGTCGATGGTGATGCGCTTGGCCTGGCCGAGCATGCCCAAGGTAACCGACTCCAGCTTGATGCCGAGGTCTTCGGAGATCATCTCGCCTGCGGTCAGGATCGAGATATCCTGCAGCATCGCCTTGCGACGATCGCCGAAGCCCGGTGCCTTCACAGCAGCGATCTTCAGTCCGCCGCGCAGCTTGTTGACCACCAGAGTGGCCAGCGCTTCGCCTTCGATATCCTCAGCGATGATCAGCAGCGGACGGCCCGACTGCACCACGGCTTCGAGGATCGGCAGCATCGCCTGCAGCGACGACAGCTTCTTCTCGTGGATCAGGATATAAGGGTTATCCAGATCGACCGTCATCTTTTCAGGATTGGTGACGAAATAGGGCGAGAGATATCCGCGATCGAACTGCATGCCTTCGACGACATCGAGTTCGAATTCGAGGCCCTTGGCCTCTTCCACGGTGATCACGCCTTCCTTGCCGACCTTTTCCATGGCTTCGGCGATTTTCTCGCCAACTTCACGGTCACCATTGGACGAGATAATCCCGACCTGGGCAATTTCGGACGAACCGGAAACGGGCTTGGAACGCTTCACCAGGTCAGCGACCACGGCGATCACGGCCAGATCGATGCCGCGCTTCAGATCCATCGGGTTCATGCCGGCGGCGACCGAAGTCATGCCTTCACGCACGATGGCCTGGGCCAGCACGGTGGCGGTGGTGGTGCCATCGCCAGCCTGATCGTTGGTTTTCGAAGCCACTTCGCGCAGCATCTGCGCGCCCATGTTCTCGAACTTGTCCTTAAGTTCGATTTCCTTGGCGACGGTTACGCCGTCCTTGGTGATGCGGGGAGCACCGAAGCTCTTGTCGATCACGACATTGCGGCCCTTGGGCCCCAGCGTGACCTTTACCGCATTGGCGAGCGTATCGACGCCCTTGAGGATGCGTTCACGCGCATCACGCCCGAACTTCACGTCCTTGGCAGCCATTGGTTAGTTCCTTTTTGCAAATCGAATAGGGGTGGAAGCGTCAGTGCGGGTCGGCTCAGCCGATCACGCCCATGATGTCGCTTTCCTTCATGATGAGCAGATCTTCGCCATCGAGCTTGACCTCGGTGCCGGACCACTTGCCGAACAGCACGCGATCACCGGCCTTGACGTCCATCGGGGTGATGGTGCCGTTTTCGGCGCGGGCGCCAGAGCCAGTGGCCACGATTTCGCCCTCGCTGGGCTTTTCCTTGGCGCTGTCGGGGATGATGATGCCGCCGGCGGTTTTTTCCTCGGCTTCGATGCGACGGACCAGTACCCGGTCGTGCAGCGGACGGAATGCCATATGATGACCTCTTCCAAAATTGAAATGATTGCGTGATTGGCACTCCCCGGTTGAGAGTGCCAGCGAGCGCCATATGGTCAGCCGATGTGACAAGGTCAAGGATTCGCGTCAGAGAATTTTTGTGGTGCCGATCAGCCCCAGCAGTTCGCGCCGGTGCCAGCGCCGCAGCAACAGGCAGGCGGCGCAGACCAGGCCAGCCGCAAGGCCCAACCATACTCCGATGCCGCCCATGGCCACTCCAAAGCCCAAGCCAACCGCCAGACCAGAGCCGGGCACCCAATAGGAGAACAGCGCGATCCACATCGGAACTTGCGTATCCTGCAAGCCGCGCAAAGCGCCCGCAGCAACCACTTGCGTGCCATCGAACAACTGAAACGCCGCGCCCACCAGCAGATAGCTGGACGCAAGGCTGACCAGCGCAAGATTGGCCGGTGCCCACGGGTCAATATACAGCGCCAGCAGATAGTCCGGGGCCAGCAGCATGGCGAGTGCTGTCAGCGACATGAAGCCGGTGCCCATCACTATGCCCGCCCAGCCAGCGCGCGCGATCCCCACCGGCTCGCGCGCGCCGAAGTAATAGCCGACCCGGATCGCAGTCGCCTGCGCCACGCCCGCTGGCACCATGAAGGCGAAAGAAATGATATGCAGCGCCAGAGCATGCGCGGCCAGCTCCTGCTCGCCGATGCGGCCCATGAGGAAGGCTGCCGAGCTGAACACGCTAACCTCGGCCAAAATGGTCATGGCAATCGGCAACCCCATCCGCAGCAGTTGCCCCAATCGCTGCCAATCGGGTCGCCAGAACTTTCCGAACGCATGATAGCGCGCCAGCCTGCGATCGCTCCATATCGCCAGCACATAGGCCGCAACCACGAACAGCGAGGACATCACGGTGGATAGGGCCGAGCCTTGCAGACCCATTTCCGGCGCACCCCAGTTGCCGAAGACCAGCAAATAATTGCCCAGCGCATTGACGCCAATTGCCAGTGCCGTGATCGCGGTAGCGAACAGCGGGCGGCCCAAGGCGCTGACGAAATTGCGCAGCACATTGGCCATCACCATCGGAACAATGCTCCACAGCAGCATTCCCATAAAGCCGCCCGCCATAGTAACCAGTTGCGGATCCTGCCCGGTGGCGCGCAATATAACTTCGACCTGCGTGCTCGCCGCCATGGCCACACAGCCACTGGCCACAGCCACCCACAAGGCCATCCGCACCGTGCGCCGCACCGCGCGCAAGGCTGGCGCGCGCGCACCCAGCTCTGCCGCGATGATCGGGGCGACGCCGCCGCACAGTCCGAATAGGCCCATGACCAGAATGCCGAACACCGATATCGCCAAAGAACTGGCCGCCAGCGCCTGCGTCCCCAGCCGAGCGATGAAGATCACGTCGACGGCATAGATCATCATCTGCAAAAGATTGGCGAGCGCGAGCGGCCCCGCCAATTGCAGGGTTTCGCGGCATTCGGCCTTCCAGCCGAGCGGTTGGGGGTGGGCAACAGGTTGCATGGCTTTGAACAGCCGGCCCGGTTAGCCGCGCGCGGTGGACGGCGAAAGGGCCCAGTGGTTGCAGATGAAATTTCACCGCACACTGCGGCACACGGGATACAGCCTCTTCCCCTTGCGGCCTCAGGAAGCTAGGAGCGGGTCAAGAGATCACCGCTTGTAGGGAAAGATTGGTTCCATGCGCCACATTCGCCGTTTTGCCGCCGCCTCGCTCCTGGTTCTCGCTCTTGCCGCTTGCGGCGATGGTGCCGATGATGACGGCACCAATGGAGAGAGTGACATGCCCATCGGGGCAGCCTCGGACGATGCCATGCCGTCGCCCGATGTCTCGCCCTCAGAAACGGCCACGCCCAGCCCCACCCCCAGCGCCACCGATACGGTTGACGAGATGGCCCCGCCGCCGCCCCCGGCCGTGGCGGCTGCGCCCGCCGCATTCACCCAGTGCCGCGTGTGCCATGCAGTCGAACCGGGCCAGAACGGCATTGGCCCGTCGCTGGCCGGCGTGGTCGGCCGCCGCGCGGGCACGGCGGCAGGTTTCAGCTATTCCGATGATATGAGCGCGCTGGGCACAACCTGGAACGATGGCACGCTTGATCGCTATCTGGCCGATCCCTCGGGCATGGTCCCCAGCACCACCATGGCCATCGGCCCGCTCGACGCCACCCAGCGCAGGGCGATTATTGCTTATCTGAAGACGCTTTGAGCGACTGCTGAAACGCACAAAAAGGGCCGGGGCGCTGCTCCGGCCCTTTTTGTTTGCGCCGCCTTCTCCCCAAACGCAGAAAGGGCGACACCTTGCGGTGCCGCCCTCCCATCCGCGAGTACTTCAAGACACCCACGAAATTCGCGTAAGCCTTACTTGATTTCGACGGTGCCGCCGGCAGCTTCGACCTTGGCCTTGATGTCTTCGGCTTCAGCCTTGTTGACGCCTTCCTTGATCGGCGTCGGAGCGCTTTCGACCAGGGTCTTGGCTTCGGTCAGACCCAGCTGGGTGATGGCGCGGACTTCCTTGATCACCTGGATCTTCTTGCCACCGTCACCGGTCAGGATAACGTCAAATTCGGTCTGCTCTTCAACAACTGCGACAGCGGCAGCCGGGCCAGCAACGGCCACAGCAGCAGCGGCAGAAACGCCCCATGCTTCTTCAAGGGCCTTGGCAAGATCAGCTGCTTCCAGAATGGTCAGCTTCGACAGGTCTTCAACGAGCTTGGCAATATCAGCCATGATAATTCACTCCATTCAAAATGTTGGGCGCCCGGCCAGAAGTTGGTTTGGTCCGGGCAGAATCGGCAAGAAAATCTTATGCAGCTTCCTTGGTGGCATAGGCCCCAAAGACGCGGGCGAGCTTGCCGGCCGGTGCCACGACAACCTGAGCGATCTTGGTCGCCGGTGCCTGGACAAGGCCGATAAGTTTGGCGCGCATTTCATCGAGCGAGGGCATCGAGGCGAGCGCCTTGATTCCATCGGCATCGAGAGACAGCGAACCCATC
>CAMDSM010000033.1 GCA_945906905.1 Altererythrobacter xiamenensis
CGCTGCGGATCGGCGGCATGCGCGAGGAGGCGATCCGCAAGCCGGTGGCCGATATGCTCGAATGGGTTGGGCTCGATCACCGCGCAGAGGCCCGTCCGGCAACGCTTTCTGGCGGCGAGCAGCAGCGTGTGGCCATCGCCCGTGCGGTAATCAGCCGCCCGCAAGTGCTGGTGGCGGATGAGCCGACGGGAAATGTCGATCCCGATATGGCGCTCAAACTGCTGCGGCTGTTCGATTCGCTCAATCGGCTGGGGACAACAGTCGTGGTGGCGACACACGATGTCCATCTGCTGCGCAAAGTGCCCGAATCGCTGATCATGCGGCTCGACAAGGGGCGCCTGTCCGATCCCACTGGTGCACTGCGCTATCCGCCCAACCGCGGGGTGGCCCAACCTGGAATGGGCCGACCATGAGCAGGGCAAGCGAAGCCGCACGCATTCTGCCACAGGCGCGGCTTTCTGGGCCGATGCCGTGGGTGATCGCCATCATGACCGCCTTGACCGTGATCGCGGTGGCGGGCGGGCTGGCGCTGGCCAATCTGGCCGACAATGCCAGCGCCGAGATTGCCGGCGGGCTGACCGTGCAAGTGGTCGAAGCCGATCCCGTCACCCGCGAACGGCAGGCCGAAAGCGCGCTGGCCTTGCTGAGCAACCGCGAGGATGTGGCGCAGGTGCGGCGCGTGCCCGAGGAGGAACTGGCGGCGCTGATCGAGCCGTGGCTGGGCGAAGCCGGGGCCGGGTCAAATGCCATCCCCACGCCTGCACTGATCGACCTCAAGCTGCGCGGTGCGGTGACGGAGGAACGGCTGGCTGACTTGCGCGCCGCGCTGGCAGGGCCAGCGCCGGCCGCTCGCATTGATGCCCAGGCCGATTGGCTGGCGCCAGTGTTTGCGGCCATTTCCTCGCTGCAATATCTCGCGCTGGGTCTGGTGCTGCTGCTGACGGCGACCAGCGCGGCGGCGGTGTGGTTGGCGGCCCGCAGCGCGCTGGGATCGAACCATGACACGATCGAGGTGATCCACCATCTTGGCGGCACCGATGGCCAGATCGCCACGATCTTCCAGCGCTCGATCGCGATTGATGCGCTGGCGGGCGGAGCGGCTGGGCTGGCATTGGCGCTGGCGGCAATCCTGTTGCTGGGTCGACAATTTGCCGGGCTTGGATCTGGACTGGTGGCGGGCGGCGGGCTGGGCCTGAGCGACTGGCTGGTGATCGCCGCAATCCCGTTTGCCGGAGTGGGGCTGGCCACGCTGACCGCGCGCCTGACTGTGATCGCAGCGCTGCGGAGGATCCTGTGATTGCCCGCGTGATCTCGAGCGTGCTGATCGTCTGGGCGCTTGGCTTCGTGTGGTTCGCCAGCACGCTGCCGCAACCCGCCGGGATCGCGCAGACCGACGCGATTGTCGTCCCCACTGGCAGCGGCGGGCGCATTCCGCGCGGGATTGCCCTGCTGCGCGCGGGCGCAGCGGACAAGATGCTGGTCACCGGGGTCGATGTGGACGTGCGACCGATTGAATTCATGGCCGAATTCGGCGTCGACCAGCGGCTGATGGACTGCTGCATCACACTGGGATTCTCGGCGCTCGACACGCGTGGCAATGCCCGCGAAACGGCGGAATGGATAGCCGACAATGACTATCGTTCGCTGCGGCTGGTGACGGCCGATTGGCACATGCGCCGGACAGCGGTGGAACTGGCCGACCGCCTGCCCGCCGAAGTCCGCGTGCTGCGGGATGGCGTGCCAACCCAGCCCAGCTTTGCCACGCTGTTCGGCGAATATCACAAGCTGCTGGCCGCCTGGCTGCTGACCCTGGCTTAGGAAACCACCCCCCATGTCGATCTTGCGCAGCCTTGCTTTCTACGTGGCCTTTTACGGTGGATCAGTGGTGTGGGTGCTGGGCGCAGTGATCGCATCCCATGTCGCGCCAAAGCGGATGCGCTGGTTTTGCGACATGTGGTCATGGTGGCACAGCGTCTGTGTCGAGGCGCTATTGGGGATCGAGATCCGCATCACCGGCAACCGCCCGACCACGCAGGCTTTCTATGCCATCAAGCACGAGAGCTTTTTCGAGGCCATCTCGATGCCGTGGCTGTTCGATTATCCGGCGGCCTTTGCCAAGGCGGAACTGTCAGACATTCCCGGCTGGGGCAATGTCAGCGACTCCTATGGCAATATCCCGGTCGCGCGCGATCAGGGCGCAACGGCGCTGCGGCAGATGCTGAAAGCCATCCGCCCGGCAGTGGCTGCGGGCCGCCCGATCGTGATCTTCCCTGAAGGCACCCGCGTGCCGCATGGCACCCGCCCGCCGCTGCAATCGGGCTTTGCCGCGCTCTACAAGCTGACCGGGCTGCCGGTGGTGCCGGTGGCAGTCAACAGCGGGCCGCTCTATCACAAGCGCTGGAAGACGCGCGGCACGATCACGGTGCATTTCGGCGATCCCATCGCACCCGGCCTGCCGCGCGCCGAAATCGAGGCTTTGGTGCATGACGGGATCAATCTGCTCAATAGTCCGCCCCAGCCAACCAATTGAGGGAGAGAATCATGCAGCCGATCAAGCTGGGCCGGATGACCGTCCACAAGGTCCACGAGATGGATTCGCCCACCCCGCTACTGGCGCAATTGCCCGGCGTGACGGCGGGCGATCTGGCGCGGCTGAAAGGCTGGTATAGGCCCGATGACGGCGAGCTGACCGACGATCCTGCAACCAGCCACATGACCTTTGGCATCCACAGCTTCGTGATCGAAGTCGATGGCCAGACGATCATGGTCGACACCTGCTGCGGCAACCACAAGAACCGAGGGCTGCCTGAGGTGCACCAACTCGATACCGATTACCTCGGCAATCTGGCCCGCGCCGGCTTTGCTCCGGCTGATATCGATCTGGTGATGTGCACCCATCTGCACTTCGATCATGTCGGCTGGAACACCCGGCTGGACAACGGCAAATGGGTGCCGACTTTCCCCAATGCCAAATATCTGTTCGGCCAGCGCGACTATGATTATTTCCTCGGCAATCCGGCGGGCGAAGACTTTCATAACGAGGCGTTCCTCGATTCGATCGTTCCGGTGATGGATGCGGGCCAGGGTATTCTGGTGGACGAGGATCATGTGGCGCATCGCCAGATCGGTGATGGCGTGTGGCTGGAGGCCGCATTTGGCCATTCACCCGGCTGCTGCACCGTGCATGGGCAGGCGGGCGGCGAGGCGGCGATTTTCTGGGGCGATGTGATCCACCACCCCGTGCAGATGATCCGCTATGACCTGCCGTTCGCTTTCGACGCCGATCCGGCAGCGGCCAGCCTCACCCGCCAGCGCGTGATGAACAAGGCGGTGGACGAGGACTTGCTGTGCTTCCCGGCGCATTTTCGGCTGAATTCGGTCGGCAAGGTCAGGGCCGATGGTGATGCGTTCCGTTATGATTGGGTGGCGGAATAGGGGGATAACCCGAAGCCCCACTTGCCCCGCGCCGCCGCATCGGGAATCCCTTGTCGATGGCAATTCTCAGTGACAAATGGATTCGCGAGCAAGCACTCACTCACGGCATGATTGAGCCGTTCGTGGAGGCGCAGCGGCGTGATGGGTGCATTTCCTATGGCCTCTCCAGCTATGGCTATGACGCGCGGGTCGCGCCCGAATTCAAGATCTTCACCAATGTGAACTCGTCGATCGTCGATCCCAAGAACTTCGATCCTGACAGCTTTGTTGATCGTGAAACCGATGTCTGCGTGATCCCGCCCAACAGTTTTGCGCTCGCCCGAACGGTGGAATATTTCCGTGTGCCCAAGGACGTGCTGGTGATCTGCCTTGGCAAAAGCACCTATGCCCGCTGCGGCATCATCGTGAATGTCACTCCGCTGGAGCCGGGCTGGGAGGGCCATGTGACGCTGGAGTTTTCCAACACCACGCCCCTGCCCGCCCGCATCTATGCCAATGAAGGCGCGTGCCAGTTCCTGTTTTTGCAGGGGAACGAGCCGTGCGAGACAACCTATGCTGACCGCGCGGGCAAATATATGGGCCAACGCGGGGTTACGCTGCCACGGCTTTAGGGAGACCAGTTATGCCCTCCACCGAACAACTGCTCGCCCGGATCGAGCGGCTGGAAGCCCGCGCGATGGAAGCTGAGGATTACCGCGATCTGGTCAACCTGCAGGGTGCCTATGGCTATTATGTCGACAAGGGCCGGTGGGATGATGCCGCCGATCTGTTTGCGAAAAGTGGCACGCTGGAGATCGCCGGGCGCGGAATATTTGTCGGGCGCGAGCGGGTGCGGGCCTATCTGCAGCACCTTCCGCCATACGAATATGGTGCCCTTTACAACCATATGCAGCTGCAGCCCGTGCTGCATATCGACAGCGCGGCAGGCACCGCCAAGGGCCGCTGGCGCACGTTGATGATGGTCGGCTGGCTGGGCAAGGAAGGCCGTTGGGGCGAGGCGACCTACGAGAACAGCTATCGCCGCGAGAACGGAAAATGGCGCATCGCCAGTCTGCACGGCGTGGTCAATTTCTACTGCGAATACGATCAGGGTTGGCATCGTGGAGGGGTGAAACTGCTGCGCTCCATCGATGGGCTGGCGCCCGATCTTCCGCCGTCGATCGAATATGAAGCCTTCCCCGAACCCGTGATCGCGCCTTATCACTATGACGAGGTTTAGAGCCGGGTCCGCAAGCTCAACCTGATATTGCGCCCCGCCATGGGCACGAAGAGCTTGGTATAGCTGGCATGGCGGCGTCCTTCGGCATCGAACACATTGTCGGCCTGCAGCATCACGGTCAGGCGCTGATCGTCAAACGGACGGTAGCTGAGCGATAGGTTCACATGGGCAAAACCTTCGCTGGGCGCTTCGCCGGGTGACACGCGGTTCTGCGCATCGAACCATTCCACCTCGCCGCGCACATCAATCGCATCGCTCTGCCATTCCAGCGCCGCCAGTCCGCTCAGCGGCGGAATGCGCGGCACCGGCGTGCCATCATCCAGCGTGGCGCGGATGAAGGAGCCGCGCAGATCGCCCACCACAGTGCCCCCGGCAAACTTCGCCAATGGCGCGCTGGCCTCGGCCTCAATCCCGAACCAGTTGGCATCGCGTTGCAGATAGCGTTGCAGCGGCAGATCGTCCTGCTCCAGCCCGGTATCGAACAGATAGATGAAGTCTTCAAACCAGTTCTGATACACCGCCAGCCGCAAATCCGCCCCGCCAATGGCCGCGCGGACATAGGCTTCTGCGCCCCAGGCCGCTTCGGTGGTCAGAGCGGGATCGCCCAGTTCATACTGGCTGGTGGCGACATGCGGGCCATCGGCGAACAATTCTTCGGTGGCTGGCGCGCGTGTCGCGCGGCTGAGGTTGAGGCCGGTTCGGACGCCCGAATCGAAACTCCACGACAGCCCTAACGCGCCCGAAACGGTGTCGAAACTGCGCGTAACATTGAGCACATCGGCGTGCTGCCGCGTGCTTTCATAGCGCGCGCCCAATTCCGCCTCGAACGGTCCAAAACGCAATTCCTCGAGCGCGAACAAGGCCAGCTGCTGCGAAGAGTTGGGCGGCACGAAGGCCTCGGCGCCGATAGCCACAAAGTCGCGAGTGAAGAACTGTCCACCGATCGAGCCGTGCAAAATTCCGCCGCCCAAGGCCTGCTCGCTCTGGATCAATTCCACCCGGCCTTCAACACCTTCGACCTGAAAGGTGGTGCCGATCTCATCGCCTTCGAGCTCGCTATGGGTGTAATCCGAATAGCCCCAGCGGGTGACCAGATCGTGAAACAAGCCATCGGAGATATGGAATTCGCCGCGCAGATCGGCGCGGAATTGTTCGAGCGCGATGGAAACCGGCCCCTCCTCCCCGCCCGGCGCAATCGGCACACCATAAAGCGAATCGTAATAGCTGACCGATCCGCCAATGCTATTCTGGCCGGAAAACCATGTGAGGCCGGAGCCAAGAGAAGTGGTGCGGGTGGCGCTGGACGGCAGCACATCGCGCTGCTCGGCGGCAGCCGTCAGCTGCGGATCGTTTTGCGCCAACAGGTCGGCCCGCAAATCGTCGCTGAGGGTGAAGCCTGACACTTCCAGATCATTGGTTTTGCGAAAAGAACCATCTCCGTGCCACACCAGACCGGGCGCGACTACGACATCGAGCGATGCCCCCACCTCACGCAGGTCGCTCGCCGTATCGGCCGAGAGCACGCCATCAAAGCGCAGGCCATCGCGTGGTTTGGAATGCGGAATGCGCCGGTCGATCACGTTGACCGCGCCGCCGATGGCCGACGAGCCATAGAGCAGCACAGCCGGGCCGCGCAGCACCTCGATGCTTTCCGCCGTCAACGGGTCAATCGTCACTGCATGATCAGCGCTGGTGTTGGAGGCATCGATCGAGCCGATTCCATCGACCAGCACCCGCACCCGCTCGCCCGAAAAGCCGCGCAGCACCGGGCGGCTGGCCCCCGGCGCAAAGCCGCTGGCGGAAACGCCGGGCAGCTGCGCCAGCACCTCGCCCACTTGGCCCGACATATTGCGCTGTAATTCGGCGCCTTCGACCACCGACGTGCCCGCCAGCATATCGAGCCGTTGAAGCCCACCGGCTGTGACCACAATCACATCGGTGGCTTCATCATCATGCAGGTCATGGGTATGCGGTGCAGTGCCTTGATCCTGTGCGGTGGCGGGCGTCGGAGACAGCGCTGCCGCAGCCAGCGCAAGCAGGTGGAAGCGGGATTTGGCGGGCATCTTGTGGGCGTGGTCCGGCGTAATGTAATGGTATAACATTAGCCTTTATAGAGCAGTCAGCCTGAATGCCAAGCGGGTATTTGCCAGCGATTGTCGCGTTTGGGCTTTGCTCAACCAGCCGCGCGCAAAAGCCGGGCCTGCGCTTCGCTCGCACCGATCAGCGGCAGCAGGCTGGCCATATCCGGCCCGTGATCCAGCCCTGTCAGCGCCTGCCGCAGCGGCTGGAACAAGGCCTTGCCCTTGCGCTCGCTCATCAGCTTGAGCGCGGCAATCAGCGCCTGCCAATCAGCCCCGCCCGCTTCCAGCGCCGCCGCAGCCTGGGCCACGAAGGCCTTGTCCTCATCCGCCAAAGCAGGGGCCTCGATCGGCCCGGTCACCACTGCCCACCACTGCGCCGCATCATCCAGCACTGTCACATTGGGGCGGATCGCGGCCCAGGCGGCCTCGTCCATCCCGGAAGGAAGGCGCGCGGCGACTTGGTGATAGGGCATGGCATGGATCAATGCGGTGTTGAGCCGGGCCAGCTCCTCCTCGTCAAAACGGGCGGGCGCTCGGCCGAATGTCGCCAGATTGAAACTGGCGGCCAGCGCATCGCGATCGGCAATGGCCTCCACCGGCAGTGAAGTGCCCAGCCGCGCCAGCAGCGCCACCAGCGCGCCCGGCTCAATCCCGCGCGCCCTGAAAGCATCGCACCCCAGCGAGCCCAGCCGCTTGGACAGCTTGCCTTCACTGCCCACCAAGAGCGCTTCATGCGCGAAACGCGGTGGCGGCGCGCCCAATGCGGTGAACATCTGCAATTGCACGGCAGTGTTGGAAACATGATCCTCACCGCGCAAAACATCGGTGACGCCCATGGCGATATCGTCAATCACGCTGGGCAGCATATAGAGCCACGAGCCATCGGCCCGCCGCACCACCGGATCGGACAATTGGCCAGCGTCGAATTTCTGCGGTCCACGCACGCCATCGTGCCAAGTGATCGGCTCGGAGTGGTCGAGCTTGAAGCGCCAATGCGGGGCCTCCCCCGCCGCTTTGGCCTCGCGCTCTGCCTCGGTCAGGCTCAGCGCCGCGCGGTCATAGATCGGCGGCAGCCCACGCCCCAGTGCCACCTTGCGTTTCAGATCCAGTTCCTGCGAAGTCTCCCAGCACGGATAGACCCGGCCCGCCGCCTTGAGTTTTTCGAAACCCTCGGCATACAGGTCCAACCGCGCCGACTGCCGCTCTTCACCATCGGGGTGGAGCCCCAGCCACGCCAGATCGGCCCGGATCGCCGCGACATAGTCCTCCCGGCTGCGCGCGGCATCGGTATCATCGATCCGCAGGAGAAAGCGCCCGCCAGACTTCTTCGCCAGCATCGAGTTATGCAGCGCAGTGCGGACATTGCCGACGTGCAGCACGCCGGTGGGCGAGGGGGCGAAGCGGGTGGTTGTGGTCATGTCGCAATCCGCTAGACAAGATTGGTCGTGGGAGGAAGTCCATATGCGAATGACGAACCGTCTTTGGGCCATTCTGGGCGTTGGCACTGTGGCGCTTTCAGTCTCTCCGCAACCGCTTTGGGCCACAACAGTTTATCCTGAGACATTCACCTGCCCCATCGGTGGCGAGGTGTTTCAGGACTATGTGGTGGGCAGCTATTCTAGTTTTGGCCAGCGCCCCGATGGCCGGGCATATGGCACACTGCCGATTTACCCAGTGACCGAATGTCCCGGCAACGGCTTCATCCTGTTTGACGAGCAATTCACGGCCGAGGAGATCGCAATCCTCACCCCGCTCGTTGAAAGCGACGCGTATCAAGCAATGCGCCAGTCCGAGACTGCGCATTTCCGCAGCTGGTGGCTGATGCGCGCCGTGCGCCGCGACACTAATCGTCTGGCTTCCGCAATGTTGCAGGCGAGTTGGGAGACCGACGATGATCTGGTGCGCAAGCGTCGTTATCAGCAGGCGTTCATTGACGCTGTTGCCGCGATTGATCAGGCGGATGAGGCTTGGTTCTTCTACACCTTGCGGGCTGTGAACGCGCTGCGCGAACTGTCGCAGTTCGAGCAGGCTGCCAGTCTGCTGGAGCGGATCGAAGTGAGCGATCGTTGGCCTGACGAAAGCGATGAACGCGAAGGCGCACACTTTCTGACGGATGGCCTCAGGGCTCTTATTGCCGACCGAAATCCCTATTCTGAGCCGACCAATTTGATCCCCGAACGAATGGCTGAAGAGCGCTGCCTGACGATGGGCGGAGAGCTGTTGCCCGCTGAACGTCAGGCCTGTGACGCGCTTGTCGAACGTCAGCTTTCCGAAGCCAATGATCGCGGAGCGCGGCATTCAGATGCTGACGACGCGATTTCCGCAGATGCTGCCATTTGGGCCGTAGAGGGCGCAGAAGCGGCAGGGAATGCGGGGGCGGCGGCGGCGGTGGAAGCCTGGGTCGGCGACAACGTGCCCAAAGACTAGGATAAAGCCCGGCCTAACCAAACAAAACCCCCGCCGGATCGCTCCGGCGGGGGTTGTTGTTTGTGCCTGCTGGCGGTGCGTTTTACGCCTCGCCCGCATCCTCAGCTGGTTCTTCAACCAGTTCAGGCGATTCGGTTGCCATGGCTTCCATCGCCGCCTTCATCGCTTCTTCCTCAGCCACCAGATCGGGAGCGGGGGCCGGAGCGGGAGCGGGAGCGGACTTGGCCTCTGCCACTTCGGCGGCAGCTGCGGCAATCGCATCGTTCATCTTGCGATATTGCGCACGGAGCGCCGCATCGCGGCTGTTGGCGGTGACGCGGATGCGGTTCAGCCCAGCGCCGGTTCCGGCGGGGATGAGGCGGCCCACGATCACGTTTTCCTTCAGGCCGATCAGATTATCAACCTTGCCTTCAACCGCCGCCTGCGTGAGCACGCGGGTGGTTTCCTGGAACGAGGCGGCAGAGATGAAGCTGCGCGTCTGCAGGCTGGCCTTGGTGATGCCCAGCAGCACCGGATTGCCCACCGCCGGAGCGCCGCCCTTAGGCAGCTTGGCGTTGTATTCATCCATCTCGGCCCGGTCGACCTGTTCGGCTGGCAGCAGCGTGGTATCGCCGCCATCGGTGATCTCAACCTTCTGCAGCATCTGGCGAACGATCACCTCGATGTGCTTGTCGTTGATCTTCACGCCCTGCAGACGGTACACTTCCTGGATTTCCGCCACCAGATATTCGGCCAGCGCTTCAATGCCCAGCACGTCAAGGATGTCATGCGGGTTGGGCGAGCCGGAGATGAGCGTATCGCCCTTCTTGACGAAATCGCCTTCCTGCACGTCAATCACCTTGGTCTTGGGGACCAGATATTCGACTGGTGCGCCCTCTTCCGGGATGATCGCGATCTTGCGCTTGGCCTTGTAGTCGCGGACGAATTCGATGCGGCCAGAGATCTTGGCGATCACCGCATTGTCCTTGGGAATGCGCGCTTCGAACAGCTCGGCAACACGTGGCAGACCGCCGGTGATGTCGCGCGTTTTCGACGCTTCGCGGCTGGCACGGGCGAGAATATCGCCTGCAGCCACTTCCTGACCGTCCTCAACCGAGAGCGTGGTGCCCGGAGCCAGCATATAGCGCGCAGCCTCGGTATCCTCACCCTTCTTGACATCTTCCTCGCCCAGCAAGGTCATACGCGGACGCAGATCTTCCTTCTTGGAGCGACCAGCGGCGCGGTATTCAATAACCACACGCTGGGCGATGCCAGTGGCTTCATCGACCCGCTCTTCCAGCGTCTTGCCTTCGACCAGGTCGAGATAGCGCACAACACCGGCACTTTCGGTGATGATCGGCAGCGAGAACGGATCCCATTCAGCGAGGCGTTCGCCTTCCTTGGCCATGGCCCCGTCCTCGAACATCAGCACCGTGCCATAGGGCACGCGGTGGATGGCGCGTTCACGGCCTTCAGCATCGACCAGCACCATTTCACCGGTGCGGGCCAGCGACAGCCGACGACCGCGCTTGTCGACGATGGTCGGCATGTCACGATAGACCACCTTGCCATCTGAGATCGCTTCGAGATGGCTGGTTTCGTTGACCTGTGCCGCACCGCCGATGTGGAAGGTGCGCATGGTCAGCTGTGTGCCCGGCTCGCCAATCGACTGGGCGGCGATAACGCCAACCGCTTCGCCGATATTGACCGGAGTACCGCGCGCAAGATCGCGACCATAGCAAGTGCCGCAAACGCCCATTTCGGCTTCGCAGACCAGTGGCGAACGGATCTTGGCGACCTGAACTTCGGCCTCCTCGATCGCCTTCACCATCGGCTCGTCAACCAGGGTGCCCTTCTTGACGATCACTTCGCCGGTGGCGGCATTGAGGATATCCTCGGCCACGGTGCGGCCCAGAATACGCTCGCCCAGCGAGGCAATTACCGAGCCGCCCTGGATGATCGCGCGCATATCCAGCGCGTTCTCGGTGCCGCAATTCTCGACGACGATCACGCAATCCTGCGACACGTCGACCAGACGGCGGGTGAGGTAACCCGAGTTTGCCGTCTTGAGCGCGGTATCGGCCAGACCCTTGCGGGCGCCGTGGGTGGAGTTGAAGTATTCAAGGACGGTCAGGCCTTCCTTGAAGTTCGAGATGATCGGGGTTTCGATGATCTCGCCCGAAGGCTTGGCCATCAGCCCGCGCATACCCGCCAGCTGCTTCATCTGGGCGGGTGAACCACGCGCGCCAGAGTGCGACATCATGTAGATCGAGTTGATCGGCTTCTGCCGCCCATGCTCGTCCTTGGGCTGGGCGCGGATCTTGTCCATCATGGCGTTGGCAACCTGATCGCCGCAACGGCTCCAAGCGTCGATCACCTTGTTGTACTTTTCCTGCTGGGTGATGAAGCCGTCCTGATACTGCTGCTCATAGTCAGCAACCAGCGCCTTGGTTTCATCGATCAGGCCTTCCTTCTCTTCGGGGATGATCATGTCATCCTTGCCGAAGGAAATGCCGGCCTTGCAAGCGTGCTTGAAGCCCAGCGCCATGATCGAATCGGCGAACAGCACCGTGTCCTTCTGGCCGGTGTGGCGATAGACCTCGTCGATCACGTCGCCGATGTCCTTCTTGGTCAGCAGGCGGTTGACCGTTTCGAACGGCACCTTGTGGCTCTTGGGCAGGCTTTCGCCGATCAGCATCCGGCCCGGAGTGGTATCCACCCGGCGCATGAACTGCTTGCCAGCTTCGTCGGTCTGCGGAACGCGGGTGGTGATCTTGGAATGCAAGGTCACCGCGCCAACGTGCAGCGCCTGATGCACTTCGTTGATATCGGACAGGATCTTGCCCTCGCCCGGCTCGCCTTCGCGGTCCATCGAAAGGTAATACAGCCCCAGGACCATATCCTGCGACGGCACGATGATCGGCTTGCCGTTGGCGGGCGAGAGGATGTTGTTGGTCGACATCATCAGCACGCGCGCTTCGAGCTGGGCTTCCAGCGAAAGCGGCACGTGGACGGCCATCTGATCGCCGTCGAAGTCGGCATTGAAAGCCGAGCAAACCAGCGGGTGCAGCTGGATTGCCTTGCCTTCGATCAGCACAGGCTCGAACGCCTGAATGCCCAAACGGTGCAAAGTCGGCGCGCGGTTGAGCAACACGGGATGTTCGCGGATCACCTCATCGAGGATGTCCCAGACTTCCTTGCGCTCCTTCTCGACCCACTTCTTGGCCTGCTTCAGCGTCATCGACAGACCCTTGGCGTCGAGCCGGGCGTAGATGAACGGCTTGAACAGTTCCAAGGCCATCTTCTTGGGCAGGCCGCACTGGTGCAGCTTCAATTCCGGCCCGGTGACGATAACCGAACGGCCCGAATAGTCGACGCGCTTGCCCAGAAGGTTCTGGCGGAAGCGGCCCTGCTTGCCCTTGAGCATATCGGACAGCGACTTGAGCGGACGCTTGTTGGCGCCCGTAATCACGCGGCCACGGCGGCCGTTATCGAACAATGCGTCAACCGCTTCCTGCAACATGCGCTTTTCGTTGCGGACGATGATATCGGGCGCGCGCAGTTCCATCAGCCGCTTCAGGCGGTTGTTGCGGTTGATCACGCGGCGATACAGATCGTTCAGATCGGACGTGGCGAAGCGGCCACCGTCGAGCGGCACCAGCGGGCGCAGTTCGGGCGGGATGACCGGCACGACATCAAGGATCATCCATTCGGGCTTGTTGCCAGAATCGATGAAGCTCTCGACAACCTTCAAACGCTTGATGATCTTCTTGGGCTTGAGCGTGGACTTGGTGACGGCGAGTTCCTGCATCAGGTCATCGCGTTCCTGCACCAGGTCCAGATCCATCAGCATGATCTTGACCGCTTCGGCGCCAATCCCGGCACTGAAGGCATCTTCGCCATACTGGTCCTGGTTATCGAGCAGCTCGTCCTCGGTCAAAAGCTGGAATTTCTCGAGTGGGGTCAGGCCCGGCTCGATCACCACGTAGCTTTCGAAATACAAGATGCGCTCAAGCTGCTTGAGCTGCATGTCGAGCAGCAGGCCGATGCGCGACGGCAGCGACTTCAGGAACCAGATATGCGCAACCGGCGCGGCCAGTTCGATATGGCCCATGCGCTCACGCCGGACCTTGGTGACGGTGACTTCAACGCCGCACTTTTCGCAGACGACGCCCTTGTACTTCATGCGCTTGTACTTGCCGCACAGGCACTCGTAATCCTTCACCGGGCCAAAGATGCGGGCGCAGAACAGGCCGTCGCGCTCCGGCTTGAAGGTCCGGTAGTTGATGGTTTCGGGCTTCTTGATCTCACCGAACGACCACGACCGGATGCGCTCTGGCGAGGCGATGCCGATCTGGATCTGGTCGAAGGTCTCCGGCTTGGAGATCTGGTTGGTGAATTTGCTCAGTTCGTTCATGTCTCAAATCCCTTGAGAGGGTTTAACTTCGGGGCAAAGTGGGCGGGCGGCACAGTTTGCGCCGGCCCGCCGTTCACTTGACCTCTGTTATTCAGCCGCGATCGAAAGCCCGTCGCCGTCTTCGCCGCTGCCATCGGTCAGCGAGGAGAGTTCGACGTTGAGGCCCAGGCTGCGCATTTCCTTGACCAGCACGTTGAAGCTTTCGGGAATGCCGGCCTCGAAGGTATCGTCACCCTTGACGATCGCTTCGTAAACCTTGGTCCGGCCGACCACGTCATCGGACTTCACCGTCAGCATTTCCTGCAAGGTATAGGCCGCGCCGTATGCCTGCAGCGCCCACACTTCCATTTCACCGAAGCGCTGGCCACCGAACTGGGCCTTGCCGCCCAGCGGCTGCTGGGTGACGAGGCTGTACGGCCCGATTGAACGCGCGTGGATCTTGTCGTCCACAAGGTGATGCAGCTTGAGCATGTAGATGATGCCCACAGTCACCTGGCGGTCGAACGCCTCACCCGTGCGGCCATCATACAGCGTGGACTGACCCGAGCTGGCGATCCCGGCCTTGATCAGCATGTCCGACACGTCCTGCTCGCGCGCACCATCGAACACCGGCGTGCCCATGGGAACGCCGAAGCGGACGTTGTGCGCCAGCTCGACCACTTCCTCGGTCGAACGGGCGTCAATCTCGGCGTGATAGTTCTCGCCGTAAACGTCCTTCAGCTTCTCGACCACCACGGCCGGCGGAGGGCCAGCCATGGGATCGGGATTGGCCAGGCGCCATTCGTCAAGCGCAACGCCGATCTGTTGGCCCAGAGCGCGGGCGGCAAAGCCCAGATGCGTTTCGAAGATCTGGCCCACGTTCATGCGGCTTGGCACACCCAGCGGGTTGAGCACCAGATCGACCGGCGTGCCATCTTCCAGGAAGGGCATGTCCTCGGCGGGCAGGATGCGCGAAATCACACCTTTGTTGCCGTGGCGACCAGCCATCTTGTCGCCCGGCTGCAGCTTGCGCTTCACCGCCACGAACACCTTGACCATCTTGAGCACGCCCGGCGCCAGTTCATCACCGCGTTCGAGCTTTTCCTTGCGGTCCTCATACTTGTCGCGGATCGCCTTGATCGCTTCGTCGTATTGGGTCTTCACCGCTTCCAGCTGCACCTGCATCCGGTCGTCTGCGACAGCGAACTTGAACCAATCGTGGCGGTCAACTTCCTCCAGCGTGGCCTCATTGATCACATCGCCCTTCTTGCCGCCCTTGGGGACAGCCGAAGCGGTCTGGCCGATCAGCATATCGCGCAGGCGATTGTAGGTGGCGCGGTTGAGGATGTTGCGCTCGTCCTCGCTATCCTTCTTGAGGCGTTCGATTTCCTCGTTCTGGATTGCGCGGGTGCGGTCATCGATCTCGATGCCGTGGCGGTTGAACACGCGCACTTCAACAATCGTTCCGGCCACGCCCGGCGGCAGCTTGAGCGAGGTGTCGCGCACGTCGCTGGCCTTTTCGCCAAAGATCGCCCGCAACAGCTTTTCTTCCGGCGTCATCGGGCTTTCGCCCTTGGGGGTGATCTTGCCGACCAGAATGTCGCCAGGATGCACTTCGGCCCCGATATAGACGATGCCCGCCTCGTCGAGGTTGCGCAGCGCTTCTTCGCCGACGTTGGGAATGTCGCGGGTGATGTCTTCCGGCCCCAGCTTGGTATCGCGGGCCATCACCTCAAACTCCTCGATATGGATCGAGGTGAACACGTCATCCTTCACGATGCGTTCGGAGATGAGGATCGAATCCTCGTAGTTGTAGCCATTCCACGGCATGAAGGCGACCAGGCTGTTCTTGCCCAGTGCCAGTTCGCCCAGATCGGTCGAAGGCCCATCGGCGATGATATCGCCCCGTTCCACCTCGTCGCCCACCTTCACCAGCGGACGCTGGTTGATGCAGGTGTTCTGGTTGGAGCGCTGGAACTTCTGCAGCGTGTAGATATCGACGCCCGACTGGCCGGGTTCGATTTCGCCGCTGGCCCGAATCACGATGCGGGTGGCGTCGACCTGATCGATTACGCCTGCACGCATCGCACCGATCGCCGCACCCGAATCTCGGGCGACGGTTTCTTCCATCCCGGTGCCAACCCAAGGCGCTTCGGCCTTGACCAGCGGCACGGCCTGGCGTTGCATGTTCGATCCCATCAGCGCGCGGTTGGCGTCATCGTTTTCCAGGAACGGAATCAGCGATGCGGCGACCGAGACCAGCTGCTTGGGGCTGACGTCCATCAGTGTGACCAGTTCCGACGGGCTCATCACGAACTCGCCGTTCTGGCGGGCGGAGATCAGCTCTTCGACAAAGGTGCCATCTTCGGACAATTCAGCCGAGGCCTGGGCCACGGTGTGCTTCTGCTCTTCCATGGCGGAGAGATACTGCACATCGCCGGTCACCTTGCCGTCCACGACCTTGCGGTAGGGGGTCTCGATGAAGCCATACTTGTTGACCCGGGCGAAAGTCGACAGCGAGTTGATCAGGCCGATGTTGGGGCCTTCGGGCGTTTCAATCGGGCAGATGCGGCCATAATGCGTGGGGTGAACGTCGCGCACTTCAAAGCCCGCACGTTCACGGGTGAGACCGCCGGGTCCGAGTGCAGACACGCGGCGCTTGTGGGTCACTTCGGACAGCGGATTGGTCTGGTCCATGAACTGCGACAGCTGCGACGAGCCGAAGAATTCGCGCACCGCGGCAACCGCAGGCTTGGCGTTGATCAGGTCATTGGGCATCACGGTCGAGACATCGACCGAGCTCATGCGTTCCTTGACCGCGCGCTCCATCCGCAGCAGCCCGACGCGATACTGGTTCTCCAGCAGTTCGCCAACCGAACGGACGCGGCGGTTGCCGAGGTTGTCGATATCGTCAACCTCGCCCTTGCCGTCCTTCAGATTGACCAGTTCCTTGACCACCGCCAGAATATCTTCGCGGCGCAGGGTGGTAACGGTGTCCTCGGCATCGAGCTGAAGACGCATGTTGAGTTTGACGCGGCCAACGGCCGACAGGTCATAGCGTTCGCCATCGAAGAACAGGCCTTCGAACAGCGCCTCGGCGGTTTCCTTGGTCGGCGGTTCGCCCGGACGCATGACCTTGTAGATCGATTCCAGACCCTCGTCGCGGTTCTCGGCCTTGTCGACCTGCAGCGTGTTGCGGATCCAGGGGCCGGTGTTGACGTGGTCGATATCAAGCAGCTGGAGCTGATCGATCCCGGCATTGTCGAGCTTTTCGAGGTTTTCAGGCGAAACTTCATCGCCCGCTTCGATATGGATGCGGCCGGTGCTCTCGTCGATCAGGTCGTTGGCGGCATAGCGGCCAAAGATTTCCTCGGTCGGGATCAGCAGGCGGGTGAGGCCGTCCTTTTCCGCCTTGTTGGCTGCGCGCGGAGATACTTTCTGGCCGGCCGGGAACACTTCCTCGCCGGTTTCGGCATTGACCAGAGCGAAGCTCGGCTTCGAACCGCGCCAGCTTTCGGCGCTGTAGGGAATTTCCCAGCCGTTGGCGCCGCGCTTCCAGGTGACGGTGTCGTAGAAATGCTCGAGGATTTCCTCGCCGGTGAGGCCGAGGGCAAACAACAGCGCCGTGACCGGCAGCTTGCGCTTGCGGTCAATCCGCACGTTGACCACGTCCTTGGCGTCAAATTCAAAATCGAGCCACGAACCGCGATACGGGATCACGCGGGCGGCGAACAGGAACTTGCCGCTGGAGTGGGTCTTGCCGCGATCATGATCGAACAGCACGCCCGGCGAGCGGTGCATCTGCGACACGATCACGCGCTCGGTGCCGTTGATGAAGAAGGTGCCGTTCTCCGTCATCAGCGGCATGTCGCCCATATAGACGTCCTGCTCCTTGATATCGAGAACCGAGCGGGTTTCGGTTTCCGAATCCACTTCGAACACGATCAGGCGCAGCGTAACCTTCATCGGCGCGGCATAGGTGATCCCGCGCTGGCGGCATTCGGTCACATCGTATTTGGGATCTTCCAGTTCATAGTGAACGAAGTCGAGCTCTGCCGTGCCGGCGAAATCGCGGATCGGGAACACGCTGCGGAGCGTCTTTTCGAGGCCCGAGACATAGCCCGTTGAGCGATCAGAGCGCAGGAACTGCTCATAGCTTTCGCGCTGCACCTCGATCAGATTGGGCATCTGCACCACTTCGTGGATGTCACCGAAGATCTTGCGGATGCGCTTCTTCTTGGTGCCGGTGCTTTCAGCAGTGATCTGCGGAGCCTTGGACTTGCTTGCCATGAAAGGAACGTGCCTCTTGCCAATGGGCCAATCCCGTGGGGGGACCAGCCGGATAAATCTGCAAACGGGAGGGCCTGCGAGACGCGCCAAAACCCGCACGGGTCACAGCGCCGCATGGCACTGGACTGCAGGTTCGATCATCATCTCACGGGAGCCGCGCTTCCATCCTGTGGCACACCCCCGCGAAAAGATGCGCCTTGCTCGAAGCGTCGGCAGAGCGGGCATATAGGTGCGAGGGGCCCGCGAGTCAAACGCGGTGAGGGCAGCTTGCGTCGCTGAAATCCGCCATTTTCGCAAAACGATATGCGTCATATTGTTTTTCGATATTATCGTTTGACAATATGCGCGACTCGCCTTATTGATAAGCGATATCGAACGCATCGTGCTTCGATGAAACATTCAGGAGACTGACCAATGACCCGCATTTCACATCAAGCTCTCGCATTCACCGCAGCGCTGCTCATCACCGCCTTCAGCTTCACCCAAGCCATCTCGGTGCCCGCTCACGCCGCCCCCGCCGATGCCGCCAACGTCACCACTTCTGCGCTCGCCTGATCGCGGCAAATTGAGGAGAGCAATCATGGATACACCGCGCAAAGACCCGTTGTTGCTGAGCGCCAAAGTGCTGACCATTTTCGTGCGGGTGATGTTGGTGATCGGCATGGTCTTTCTTGGCATTGGCATGGCAGTTATGGCGATTGGCGCCGCCGGGTGGCTGCCCGACAATGTGACCTCGGAAATTCCACTCAGCATGTCGGGCGCACCCTTGTGGGCCGCGGTGCTGGCGCTGTTCGCCGCAGTGGTCACTCTGGGCCTGGCTTTTGATTTCGTTGCCCGGCTGGCGCGGATCATCGACACTGTCAGTGCCGGCGATCCTTTCTCGCTCGCCAATGCCGCGCGTTTGTTCCGGATGGCGTGGCTGGCGCTTGGTGTTCAGCTGGCCTCATCGGCAGCAGCGGTGCTGGGCGAATTTGCCGAGCAGCATATCGAAGATGGCCATTTCGAGTTTGAATCCTATTTCTCGCTCAACGGCATCGCACTGGCGCTGATCCTGTTCATCCTGGCCCGGGTGTTCCGCAAAGGCGCTGAAATGCGCGACGAGCTGGAAGGAACCGTGTGATGCCAAAGGACGACACATCGGATACTGAAACAACCCGCATCGTGGTCAAACTCGACGACCTGCTCCACGCTCGCCGCATGACCCTGACCGAACTGGCCGAACGGGTGGACATCACGCTGGCCAACCTGTCGATCCTCAAGACCGGCAAGGCCCGCGCGATCCGCTTCTCCACGCTGGAAGCAGTGTGCCGCGAATTGCAGTGCCAGCCGGGTGATCTGCTGGGGTATGAAGGCGAATGAAGGTTGGCCCCCGCCGCGCTGGCGGGGGCCACGCCTTATTCTGTCGCTAGAAAAAGTAGGCGACAGCCAGCAAGATCAGAATGAAAGCGCCAAGGCTGAATACGACGGGACGGCCCATGGCCATTTTCCTTGTATGATTGGATAACAGTTTACCAGCGGTCCGCGCGGCAAACAGTTCCCGGCTTGACTTTCGCGCCCCTGCCAGTAAACGCGCCCCCTGATCGACGGGCCTGCCCGCCGGTCATCCGTCCGAGACAGTTGGTGCCGGTTTCCGGCTTAATTTCCAGCCTAGGCGGGGACAGAGATATTCTGGCGGCGGTTTTGGCCCTCGCCCTTGGCGTTCCATCCAATATGGGACGCGCCTCCTTCCCCAACAAACGGACTCGCCCGTGCCCTTAAACAGGCATGGACAAACG
>CAMDSM010000034.1 GCA_945906905.1 Altererythrobacter xiamenensis
GCACGCCGCTTGGCCGAGGTGGCCGCAGCGGCCTTTGCCTATGGCCTCGCCGCACAAGTCCTTCCCGCGCAATCGCTCGCCTGGTTTGCTGCCGCTGCTGCGATTGCCACCACGCTAGCCCTCAGGCGCGAACCAGTTGGGTCGCTCCCAGCCAAACACGCTGCCAAACACCGCGCCCAGCGCCTTCATCCGGTCATAACATGGGGTGCGCCGCAATGCCCGGCCCGCTTCGCGCTCCTCATCGGGATAATGCACCGTGAACACCTTGGCATAGGCTTCCTCGTTCTTCTCGATCAGGAAACCGCGCCCCGCATAATCGCCGAAGCGGCGCGGATCCACGCCCATCATGTCGATAGTCGGTTCACCATCAACAATCCAATGAGCCAGTTGCCAACCCGCGCCGCCTGCAGCGGTGACACCAAAACTATGGCCTTCATTGAGCCAGAAGTTTTTGAGGCCCCAGGCCGGACCGACAATGGGCGACCCATCAGGCGTATATGCGATTGCGCCATTATATATCTTCTTGATGCCGACTTCGCCAAAGGCCGGCACGCGCTTCATCGCAGCAAGGATATAGGGTTCGAGCCGTTCAAGCGCGTCGGGGAAAAGTTCATATTCACTGTTCGCAGCTGGCCCATCAAGATAGCAAGCGGGCGCTGCAATTTCATAAGGCCCCAGCAGCAATCCTCCCGCTTCTTCGCGCATATAGTAACTGGCATCGGCTTCGCGCAACACGCCCATTTCGGCCAGGCCCTTGGCGCGGCGTTCCATGATAGCAGGATGCTGCTCGGTCACGATAAACTGGTGTTCAACCGGGATCACCGGAATATCGAGCCCAACCATCGCACCCGTCTGCCGCGCAAAATTACCTGAGCAGCTGATGACATGTTCGCAAGTGATATCACCCCTGTCGGTCGAGACCAGCCATTCGCCACCAGGCATCTGCGTGATCGCAGTCACTGCCGTGTTGCGATGGATGGTTGCCCCGCGCTGCCGCGCCCCCTTTGCCAGAGCCTGGGTGAGATCGGCCGGCTGAATATAGCCGTCATCGGGATGCTGGATCGCTCCGATCACCCCGTCCATATTGGCAAGTGGCCAGATTTCCTTGACCTGATCGGGCGAGAGGAAATTGACATTGACCCCGATGGTCCGTGCAACTCCGGCGTAATATTGGAATTCATCCATCCGGTCCTGAGTGGTTGCCAGGCGGATATTGGTAACCTGAGAGAACCCGGGATGCAGACCCGTCTCAGCTTCAAGGCCAGGATAAAGGTCGACCGAATACTGGTGCAGTTTACCGACCGAGTAGCTCAAATTGAACAGGGGCAGCAGCCCCGCGGCATGCCATGTCGATCCTGAAGTCAGTTCCTTGCGTTCGAGCAGAACCACGTCATCCCAGCCCAGCTTGGCCAGATGGTACAAGGTGCTGACGCCAACGACACCGCCGCCGATGACAACCGCCCGGGCTGTTGATTGCATACCTCTATTCCGCTCGCGTTCTTGTGACCAATCCGAGCGTTGCATGCGCACATCTGCAGAGCGGAAGAAAGGCCGCGTGCGGCTATATTGCCAAGTCTAATTCGAAATATAACGAATTGCGGGCGAAGGCGCGACCTTGCCAAAAGGCGAGGCGCATGGAGGTTTACAGCCAAGTGCAAACCGCTCCAATCGCGCTCTAACCAAGTGATTGAAAAATGGTAGCGGAGGAGGGACTTGAACCCCCGACACGCGGATTATGATTCCGCTGCTCTAACCGGCTGAGCTACTCCGCCATTCCATGTTGCGCGGGGGCCATTTGGCACCCGGCAAGGCGCGGCATTTAGGGCCGGGTCTGGCCCCGGTCAACCAGCAAAGTTCCACCTTTGCGAACTGGCCTCGTTCATCCGCTGGATCTTGGCCGTCAGCCCGCGGTTGAGCGTGCGATCCAGCGCCCGGGAAAGTTCGGGCATGCCGCCAACAAGCCGCAGCAGGCCATCGCGATCGAACACCGCGATCCGCGCCGGAAGCGCCACTTTGACCGTAGCCGAAGCCCCCTCGCCCGAAATCAGGCTCATCTCGCCAATGAAATCATCCGGCCCGCAAGTGCCCACCGGCAGGCCATCATGCTCGATATCCATCTTACCCATGGCGATAAAAATCAACGGCGGGGCGACCTGCCCCTGACGGATGAGTACCTCACCAATATCGACATCGCGCCAGGTGATGACATCGCGCAGGCGGCGCTGCTGCGCGGGCACTTCCACCGCCAGCACTTGTGCGATCAGGGCCTCTTCCTCACGGCTCATCAGGCCCTGACGGGTGCGGCGATAGATTGTGGCATATCGCCACAGATTCGCCAGCGCGAGCAGCCCAGCAGCCAACTGCGCCGGGCCATTGCCCGTGCGGATTGCCCAGACTAGCGCCAATATCCACGCGACTAGCGCCAGCGCGTGCAATTTCGTCATGTCGTTTGCCAGAAACGCCCGTAACAGCACCAGAAAGGCGATCAAGCCCAACAGGTTCAGCGGATTTTCCAGCAATTCAGAAATCATTACCACGGCAACCCCCTACCCCCGAAACCGCACAGCGTGCAGCAATTCCCATGGGCCGCCATGATAGGCATGGACCTCCAGCCCGCGAAAGGCAAAATCGCGCGGCTCCATGCGCGCGCCAAGTTCTGCCTGAAGCGCCTTGGCCTCGGCTGGCGTAACCTTGTTCTGCACGGTGATGTGGAGGCGTGGGGGATGGCTGTCCTGCCCCGTCAGCAGCCCGGTGAAGCGTTCGGCGATCTCGTCGCGGCATTCCAGCAGCGCCGGGCTGGAGAGCCTGAGCGCGGTTCCGCTGCCGAGGCTCATCACTCCCTCCAGCCGGGCAGGAACCGGCGCGGTGCGACCCGCGATCCGCCCCACCAGCTCGCGCAGCTCCCCGGCCACAAAATGCGGCAGGGCGTGGAACAGCGTGACATGGGCTTTGAGGTGATTGCGCTCGGGCGGATAATGCTCGGTCCGCAACTGGGTGGCCCAGCTGAAGATGTCTGGCGGCAATTGCGCCGTGACGATCAGCGGAGCGGTGCTGCCGCTCACATTTCCCCGCGCTGGCGGCGCAGCGCATACCAGGCTTCGACATTGGCATTGTGCTCAGCGCCGGTGCGGGCAAAGGCGTGTCCGCCGCTGCCGTCGGCCACCATGAACAGCGCATCGGTGGCATCCGGGTTGAGCACCGCAGCAATCGACGCGCGCCCCGGATTGGTGATCGGCCCCACTGGCAGGCCATCCATCGAATAGGTGTTGTAACCATTCACCGCGTCAATCTGCGATTGCAGAATCCGGCTGCCCAGCGGCCTGCCTTGCGTATAGGGATAGATGATCGTGGGATCGGCCTGCAACCGCATCCCAATCCGCAACCGGTTGGAATAGAGGCCCGCCACCACCCCGCGCTCCCCCGGAACGCCGGTTTCCTTTTCCACAATCGAGGCCAGGATAACTGCCTGTTGCGGCGTATCGACCACCGAGCGCGGGCCGCGTGTGGGCCACAGCTCGGTCAGAGCCGCGCTCATCGCCGCCTGCATCCGGGCGAGCACGGCGGCGCGGGTTTCGCCACGCTCGAAGTCATAGGTGTCGGGCAGCAGGCTGCCTTCGGCGGGCACGGGGATATCGCCGGTAAGCAACGGCTCGGCCATCAGCTTGTCGTGCACCAGCACCGATGGCATGCCTTCGGGAATGGTGACGAAGCGGCGCAGCACATCGCCGCTCTGGAACATCGCCAATATCTGCGCGGGCGAGGCCCCTTCGGGCAACAGGAACTCGCCCGCCTGGATCGGATCGGAGCCGCCGAAGATCTTGGCCCGCAGCAGGAATGCATCGGCCGAATGGATCAGCTCCTGCTCCTCCAGCAGCCTTGCCGCCGAGGTAAGCGTGGAGCCTGAAGGAACGACAAACGCCGTCTCCTCCTCCACCGGGCCGGAGGCATACCAGCCAAATGCCAGCCACGCAGCCGCCAGCAAACCGACAGCAACCAGCAAGGCAACAAGGGCGCTAGCGGCCCGCCGCATGGTCAATCGACCTGCTTGATCACCAGCGAGGCATTGGTCCCGCCAAAGCCGAAGCTGTTGTTGAGCGCGGCGCGCACCACCCGCTTCTTGGCCACATGCGGCACCAGATCGACGCCCTCGGTGCCATCATCGGGGTTGTGCAGGTTGAGGGTGGGAGGAACGATCTGATCGCGGATCGCCAGGATGCAGAAGATCGATTCCACCGCCCCCGCGCCGCCCAGCAGATGGCCGATGGCGCTTTTGGTGCTGCTCATCGAAGCGCCCGAAAGATCATCGCCCAGCACCCGCTTGACCGAGGCCAGCTCAATCGTATCGGCCATGGTTGAGGTGCCGTGGGCGTTGACATAATCAATGTCGCCCGCGCCCAGCCCGGCCTTTTTCAACGCCATCCGCATGGCATTTTCCGCGCCCTTGCCTTCGGGGTGCGGGGCGGTGACGTGATAGGCATCGCCCGACAGGCCATAGCCGACCACTTCGGCATAGATCTTGGCGCCACGGGCCTTGGCGTGCTCATACTCCTCCAGCACCACCACGCCTGCGCCCTCACCCATCACGAAGCCATCGCGGTCCTTGTCATAGGGGCGGCTGGCCTCGGTCGGGCGGTCGTTGAAGCTGCAGTTGAGCGCGCGGGCCTGCGCAAAACCGGCGATGCCGATCGGGCAAATGGTCGCCTCGGCCCCGCCCGCCAGCATGATATCGGCATCATCGTCGCGGATCATCCGCGCGGCATCACCGATGGAATGCGCACCGGTTGAGCAAGCCGTCACCACCGCGTGGTTTGGCCCCATCAATCCGTATTTGATCGAGACCTGGCCTGAGATCAGATTGATCAGGCGTCCGTGGACAAAGTGTGGGCTTACGCGGCCCGGTCCACGCAGGTGCAGATTGACCGCCTCCAGCTCAATCCCCGGCAGCCCGCCGATGCCCGAACCAATCGAACAACCCGCACGCCAGCGCGTTTCCTCGTCCATCTCGGTCAGGCCAGCGTCTTCCAGCGCTTGGCCCGCGGCATCGATGCCAAAAATGATGAACGGATCGACCTGCCGCTGGATCTTGTGATCCACCCGCTTGTCAGGATCGAAGCCATCGGGATGAGCGGCCGGCTTGACCTCGCCCGCGATCTGGCATTTCTGGTTGCTCGCATCAAAGTGCGTGATCGGGCCAATGCCGCTTTTCCCGGCGAGAAGGTTCGCCCAGGTGGTTTCCACGTCGCCGCCCAATGGGGTGACAAGGCCTAGTCCGGTTACGACCACTCGCCGCATAAGCACTCTCTCTTCCAAAATCGCGACCAAAAACGAGAAAGGCCCAGCCATTCATGGCCGAGCCTTCCTTCCCCATCCGCCACAGGCGGAACTGCACGCGAACAGGGTTTCAGGCGATCAGCCCGCGTTCTCGTCAATAAACTTGATCGCGTCACCAACGGTGTTGATCTTTTCAGCAGCATCGTCAGGAATTTCGACGCCGAATTCTTCTTCGAAAGCCATCACCAGCTCGACAATGTCGAGGCTGTCAGCGCCCAGATCATCAATGAAGCTGGCATCAGGCGTGACCTTGTCTTCCTCAACGCCAAGATGTTCGACGACAATCTTCTTCACGCGGTCGGCAGTATCGCTCATGGTAATCCCTCTTGAAACGCTTGGAGGTTGGATTTGCATCCGCCCTAATGAAGCTAGACACAGCGCGCAAGGGCAGAACGGCTTTGAGGCGCATCGCTTCGGGGAAAATCCTGCTCGATCAGCCTCCGCGTGTGACGATCTGGGCATTTGCCCGACGGTATTGTTCGATCCGCGCAAGGCCATCGCGCCCTTCGCGCACCGCGCCGCGCCCATTGGCCAATTGCTGGTAGACGCTTGCCGCCTGATCGTATTGCCCGTTTCGTTCGGCACACAAGGCGTTGTTGAACATCAACTGCGTGTGCGCCGGAGCTTGCGGCAGCAGGGCGGCAAATCCGTTGCAGGCCGCTGTCGCATCACGCTCAACCTGCCGCATGGCATTGCGATAGGAATTGCGCAGCGGGCGCGGCAGATCGCCCCGCCCTTCCAGCACCCGCACGTTGCGGCCTTCGTGAGCCGGGGCCAGCTGATAGCGGATGGTCCGCGCGAATTCGCCCAACATGCGCTCTATTTCCGGATCTACATCAGGCTGGTCATCAAAGTCCGGGCAATATTCAAGATTGGTGGAATTTGCCTGCGACCATTGCCACACCAGCGCTCCATTGCCGCGCAGCAGGCGCAAATCCGGCCGAACGGAAACCGTCACGCGCAAGCATTCCACCGGCTGATCGGCGCTTTGTGCGCAACCACCGTTAGCATCCTTGGCCACGCAGACGCTGCGCTGCAAGGTGATGACGTTTTCGTCAATGCTGGTCCGCACATTGCCACCTAGCGACGCTTCGGCATCGCGCCCAAACCCGCCCGAAAGCACGTTCAGCCAGGGCCGACCGTCTATCCGCACTTCGCGCAATCGATCTGACACCAGCAGTGACAAGTGCGGACCATCCTCGCCCGAAAAGTCAGCCACGGCGATGGACCGCAAATTGGCGGCTTCATCGCTAATCGCCGGAAAATGCCCATCCACGCGCATTATTTCAGCTTTGGCCGGAATGGCCGATAAGGTCAGTCCCACACAAACAAGTGCTGCGAATGTCCCCCTGATCGTGCGCATTGTGCCCTCCTTACCCCTGTATTTCAGCGGTTAAGGACTACCAGCCCCCGGATCAATCCGCGATGAACACGCCATTTTCATGCTGTTCGAGTTTTTGGCGGCTCAATCACCCGCACGTGCAATTCGCGCAACTGCTTGTTCTCGGCCACCGAGGGCGCGCCCATCAGCAGGTCTTCGGCCTTCTGGTTCATCGGGAACAGCGTGATCTCGCGCAGGTTCTGCGCCCCGCACAGCAGCATCACCACCCGGTCGACACCTGCCGCCATTCCGCCATGCGGCGGCGCGCCATACTGGAAGGCGCGGTAGAGGCCGCCGAAGCGGTCCTCGACATCGGCCTGCGTCAGCCCGGTGATCTCGAACGCCTTGACCATCGTTTCGGGGTTTTCATTACGGATCGATCCGCTGGCGATTTCAAAGCCGTTGCACACCAGATCATACTGATAGGCGTTGATCGTCAGCGGATCCTGATTGCACAGCGCCTCCATCCCGCCTTGCGGCATCGAGAACGGGTTGTGACTGAATTCCACCTTCTTGGCGTCCTCATCCCATTCGTAGAACGGGAAATCGACGATCCAGCACAGGTCAAACCGATCCTTGTCAATCAGGTCCAGCTGTTCGGCCACGCGGGTGCGGGCATGGCCTGCCAGCTTGGCGGCCTGGCCTTCCTTGCCGGCGGCGAAGAAGCAGCCATCGTTGGGACCAAGGCCGAGCGCATCATACAGCGCGATCATGCCCTCTTCGCCGTGGTTCTTGGCAATCGGGCCGCCAAATTCGCCGCCCTTGCGGGTGACATAACCCAGGCCTGCATGGCCCTCGGCACGCGCCCATTCGTTCATGTCGTCAAAGAACTTGCGGCTCTTTTCAGCCGTGCCCGGCGCAGGGATCGCCCGCACCACGCCGCCGCCGCCGACAATCTTCTCAAACAGGCCAAAGCCCGAGCTGGTGAAATGCGCCGAGACATCGCGGATCAGCAGCGGATTGCGCAGATCGGGCTTGTCGCTGCCATAATCGAGCATCGACTGGGCATGGGGAATGCGGCGGAACTGGCCCGCTGGCGTCACCGGCTTGCCATCGGCAAAGCTCTCGAACACACCCGCCATCACCGGCTCCATCGTGTCCCACACTTCTTCCTGCGTCACGAAGCTCATTTCCAGATCGAGCTGGTAGAACTCGCCCGGCAGCCGGTCAGCGCGCGGGTCTTCATCGCGAAAACAGGGCGCGATCTGGAAATAGCGATCGAACCCAGCCACCATCAGCAGCTGCTTATACTGCTGCGGCGCCTGCGGCAGGGCATAGAACTTGCCGGGATGGATGCGGCTGGGCACGAGGAAATCGCGCGCGCCTTCGGGGCTGCTCGCGGTGAGGATGGGGGTGGAATATTCGGTGAATCCCGCGCCTTCCATCCGCCGCCGCATGTCCGAAATGATGCGCGTGCGCTTGACGATATTGGCGTGCAAAGTCTCGCGCCGCAGATCAAGGAAGCGATAGCGCAGGCGGATATCCTCTGGATATTCCTGCTCGCCCGCCACCGGCATCGGCAGTTCTTCCGCCCGGCTGAGCACCTTGATTTCGCGCGCGAACACCTCGATCGCGCCTGTGGGCAGGTTGGGATTAACCGTGCCCTGCCCCCGCGCCTTCACTTCGCCATCAATGGTGATGACGCTTTCCAGCCGCAGCCCTTCGAGCACCGCCAGCGCCGAAGAATCGCTGTCGGCCACGATCTGGGTGATGCCATAGTGATCGCGCAGATCGACAAACAACACCCCGCCATGGTCCCGCTTGCGGTGGACCCAGCCCGAAAGGCGGATCGCCTCGCCAACGTTGGAAGCGCCAAGGGCGGCGCAGGTGTGGGTGCGATAGGCGTGGATGGTCATGGAAAACTCATGTTCTGATATACGGGGTGGATAAGGCGCGCGCTCTAGCGCCTCGGCACGCTGGCGTCACCCCCGTTGTTTTGTGCGAGGGCGAAGCGCGCGGGCCACACATCTGCAACAATCGGCAACAATCGGGTGAAACCCCCGCCCCGGTGATTGGCGCGCGCACCATAGCCCGCTAGACAGTCGCACTTCCTTTATTTGGCCAAACGGCCGCCGGGCGGTGAACCGTCCACTCAACAACAGAAAAGTTTACATGAACATCCACCCCCTGATTACCAAAACCGCAGACTTGGCCGCCTTATGCGACCGTCTGGCAAAAAGCGATTTTGTGTGTGTTGACACCGAATTCATGCGCGAAAACACCTTTTACCCGCTGTTGTGCCTGATCCAGATCGGCAACGAGGAAGAGGCCGCCGCGATTGATCCGCTGGCTCCGGGCCTCGACATGACCCCGCTGCTCGATCTGATGTGCGAAAATGAGGACGTGCTGAAGATTTTCCACGCCGGCGGGCAGGATGTGGAGATCATCTTCAACCTCACCGGCAAGACCCCCCACCCCATCTTCGACACCCAGATCGCGATGATGGCGATCAGCCAGTCCGAGCAGATCGGCTATGCCAACCTGGTTGAAAGCTGGCTCGGCAAAGTGATCGACAAGGGCGCGCGGTTCACCGATTGGAGCCGCCGTCCACTGACCGATCGGCAGATAGAATATGCCATCGGTGACGTCACCTATTTGGCAACTATCTTTCCCAAAATACTGAAAAAGCTGATCAAAACTGGGCGCGGTGCATGGCTGAATGCCGAGATGGAGAAGCTGGCAGACCCGGCCAACTATGCCAATGAGATTGACGAAGCGTGGCACCGCCTGCGCGCGCCGGGCCGCAATGCTGCGGTGCTCGGTCGCCTGAAAGCGCTGGCTGGATGGCGCGAGAGTGAGGCGCAGTCGAAAGACATTCCGCGCGGCCGGATCATCCGCGACGAGACCTTGTCCGATATCGCCAGCCACCCACCCAAGGTGCAGGCTGACCTGGCCAAAGTGCGCGGCCTCAGCCCGGCATGGCGGGAAAATGATATCGGCAGGCGCCTTATGCGCGTGCTCGAAGCGGCTGAGCCTTTGCCCGACGACGAAATGCCCGACAAGCCCAAACGCGGTGCGCCGCTGGGCAAGGAAGGCGCGCTGGTGGCCGATCTGCTCAAGCTGCTCCTCAAGATCCGCGCCCGCGAAATCGACGTCGCCTCCCGCCTGCTCGCCCGCTCGGAGGAGCTTGAGGGCCTCGCCGCTGGCCTACGCGATCTGCCGATGCTGGAAGGCTGGCGGTTTGAAACGTTCGGCAAGGATGCGCTGGAACTGGTTGAAGGCAAGCTGGCCTTCGCGGTGGAACGCGGCCGGTTGAAGATGACCCATATTGACGATGTTGCCAACGGCAGCGCCAGTGTCCATGGTGAGGCGCTGGTAGTTGAGGACGAGCCGCTTGAGGCGGATGAATACCTGCCAGAGGCAGATGCGGCTGATCTGGAAGCCTGAAGCCTCGATTAAGATCGTTCCGTTCGACAAGCTCACCACGAACGGGGCTTGGCCTGCATCAGATTTGTCCATTTGCTGACAATCGCTGTCAGAATTGCCAAACCCGCCGGTAGAATTGCCCCACCTGCTTGACTCCAAAAGCCCCTGACGGCTTGTTTGCCCTTCCAACTTGTCGTTAGATTGGGGAACTTGGACATGGCTTACACCTTACCACGGCGTGATGTGATCAAATTTGCCGCTGCATCGGGCTTGATGATGGCGCCGGGCGCGCGCTTGCTGGCCCAAACCGCGCAAGCGCCAGGTGCTCAAGCAGACGTACCGATCGAACTATCGATGTCGGGCCCACGACGGGCTTTCACCAAGCACCCGAAGGCGGCAATCCTGTCCTATCCGATCCGCTACATCATGGCTGGCGAAGGCAATGGCGGTGGCCGCGTCGGCATCTTCCTCACCCTGCGAGGCCCGACCGAGGCGGACATGGCCCAATTGGCGGGAGAAGCGCGCGACGACCTTGCCCAGCGTCTGGAGGCCATTGGGTTCCCGGTCATGAGCCAGGCCGACATGATGGCCAACCCAACAGTTGCGGCCTTGGACTGGACACAACCACATTGGGATGACGGCACGCCCGATCCCCTCGGTCGGCGTATCTGGTACAATACCGGAGTGCCGGGGGCAGCCGTGCTCAACCGTTGGGGATCGACCACTGGCAGCGCTGAATATGGCATCATTGGCCGCATGGCCGCGCCCAGTCGTGCGCTTGACGCAATGATCGTGATACCAAGCCTGTTCCTGGAGTTCTCCACCGTGTCAGGCGCGACAAACAGCGGCAGCCAGGGATCGACTTCATGGACCGGAGGCGAGATCGCGTTCGGCATCAAACCGTTCTCGTGGACCTTTTGCATGGCCGGTGGGCAACGCAACAACGAGGCGTTTGGCGTAAACTTCAACCCGCGTGGTCGAGGTGTAATTTCCCCGCGGCAGCTGCCGGGCCAAATGCACACCGGAGTGGCCGCGCCCTCGGCCGACATGACCGAACGCCTCGGCCGGGCACGGATTGACGCGTTCGATGTGGACATGACGGCGTGGCGTGAATGGGTCCGGGCAGCATTCCGGGGTTACAATTCCCAGCTAGCCATGCATTTCCAGGAAGGCAGGGCCGGGTAGCTGCCGCCCATCGGGCTTGGCCAAGGCAGTGCGTCATGGCATAGCCTTGGCCTATGACCACCTATCTGCCCACCATCAAGCAGCTGCAATACCTCGTCGCGCTGCACGAACATGGGCACTTCGGGCGCGCGGCGGAAAGCTGCTTTGTTTCGCAGAGCACGCTGTCAGCCGGGATCCGCGAGCTGGAATCGCTGCTCGGCGTGGTGCTGGTGGAGCGCAGCCGCCGGGTGGTGCGGTTTACGCCGCTGGGCGTGTCGGTGGTCGCCAAGGCGCACCGGCTTTTGCGCGAGGGGGAGGAGCTGGCCGAGCTGGTGCAGGCCGCCGGAAAGCCCTTGTCCGGCGAATTGCGCATGAGCGTGATCCCCACCATCGCCCCGTTCCTGCTCCCGCGCATCCTGCCGCGCCTGCGCCGTGAGCGCCCGCAATTGAAGCTGTTCCTGCGCGAGGAAACCAGCATTCACGCGGTCGAATCGCTGCATCATGGCCGGGCCGACTGCGTGCTGCTGGCGCTGCCCTTTGCCACTGGCGAGGTGGACAAGGAAACCATTTGCCATGACCGCTTGTTCGTCGCCTTTCCAAAGGACGATCCGCGCGATCCTCCGGCTGAAATTCCCCCCAGCATGATCGATGAGGGCCGGCTGATGCTGCTGGAAGACGGCCACTGCCTGAAGGATCACGCGCTGGCCGCCTGCAACCGCCCAGAAATGCGCGCCAGTGCGACGATGATCGGCACTTCGCTGCATACTTTGGTGCAGATGGTCGACAATGGCCTGGGGCTGACGATGCTGCCCGAAATGGCGATCACGGCGGGGATATTGCATGACACCAACGTGGTCGCAAGGCCGATCAAGGGCCGCCACACGAGCCGCGAGATCGCGCTGATCTGGCGGACGAATTCGCCGCGTGCGGAGGAGTTTCGGTTGCTGGCGCAGGAGTTGCGGGCGGGTTAGGCCCTCAAAACCGGAACCTGAGGCCAATGGTCGCACCATGTTGTTCAGCATCTGCCTTGAACGGTATCGACGGCGTCGGTGTTGCAATCGCCTGTCCCTTGATCGACGATACGACAAAATAGCGGTAACCGATGTCTACGTCGACGTTTTCGGACAGCCCGACAGCCACACCTGCCATCAGCTGATAGGCCAGCGAGTTTGCGTTTTCGTCGATCACCACGGGGATCAATGGCCGCGAATTGCTGTCCTGCAAATCAGCAAACGCCACGCCCACACCGCCGCCAAGGTAGGGATTGAGCCGGCTGTCCTGTCCGCCAAAGTCATAATATGCATTGGCCATAAGCGATGTGGCGCTGATCTGGCCGCCGGGGTCGTTCAAGATGTCCGGCTTAAGATCATTCGCGCGGTGTGAGACTTCGCCCTCGATCCGAAAGCCCCCGTCAAAGGCATAGCCGACCGCGCCTGAAACGATGAACCCATCATCCATCGCAACGTCGCCGCCAACTGGCGCGGCGATGGTGATGTCGACCTCGCCCGAGGGACTATAGCCGCCATCGATCCGGCCATATAAACCGCTCCCAGACTGGGCCTGAGCTGCGCCAGGTGCGCCTGCGATCGTCGCAACCAAGGCGATCGTGATTGCCGAAGTGAAGGGTGATTTTGCTACGTTCACAATAGTCATCGGGATCGCCTCCAGATTGAGCTGCTTGTTCAAATGCGCACCAAATGCGGGTAATTGTGCGTGCCTGAACCCGGAGTGAAGTGGTGGTTAAGGTGGCCGCAATGCGCTGGGCTGGTGTTGATCTGGCGGGGGAATTGCTGGTGTGGGGGAGACTTGATTGCGGATGCGGGTGTCAATGGCGGGTTAGATCAGCCTCACACCCACGCCATATTCCCCAATCCTTGCATCATGCGTCAGCAAGGTCAGCCCTTCGTGGCGGGCCGTTGCCAGCAACAGCCTGTCAAACGGATCGCGATGCAGCAGCGGCAGGTCGTCGAGAGCGGCGGCATGGGCCGGTTCGATCGGCAGGATGGGCAGGCCAGTTTCAGTCAGTGCCGCCGCAAAATCCTTGCCAGAGATCGGCATATCATCTGGCGCGCCCTTACGCAGCGACCATTTGATGGCAACTTCCCACACCGATGCGGCGCTGGCGTAAAGCTGCGAAGCCTCGTCATCCATCAGCGCGATAGCCGCCGCACTAAGCCGCTCGCTGCCGACCAGCCGCCACAACAGAATATGCGTATCGAGCAGCAGCCTCAATCGCTGCGCCCGTCGAACAAGCGTTCGATCTCAACTTCTTGCCCGTCGATGCTGTCAGGAACTGTGATCTTGCCCTTGAGCAGGCCCCAGCGCAGCTTCGGCTTGTCCTCTATCGGAACCAGACGCGCGGCAGGCGCGCCGTTGATGGCAATTACGACTTCGTGCTGCGCACCCGAACGGATCGCGGCGACCAGTCGAGAAAGCTGGCTTTTGGCTTCATGCATGTTGACGGTGGTCATGGCAATAGACTTAGCTAAGTTTAGCTAATTAGTCAATCCATATGCTTCAACCCAACCCTGAGGTAATCCCACCCCGTAATTACCGTCAGCACCGCCGCCGCCCATAAGGTCGTCAGGCCCACGGTGTGCGGCAGGTTTATCACCCGCACGCCCACGTCCACATTCCAGCCGGGCAGCCCCTGCCCCAGGATCAGCGCGCCCAGTGACACCAACTGAAACGTGGTTTTCCACTTGGCCAGTTTGCTGACCGGGATCGACACTTGCAGCGGACCGAGAAATTCGCGCAGGCCCGATACGGCGATCTCGCGCATCACGATGATCATTCCGGCCACCACATGCAGATCGCCTACGTAAGGGCCGCGCAGCACGCCCATGGCGGTGAGCACCACGATCACCGAAACCACCATGATCTTATCGGCAACCGGATCGAGAAAAATGCCAAGGCGCGACACTGCGCCAGTGCTGCGCGCCAGATAGCCATCGAAATAATCGGTGATCCCCATCAGGCAATAGAGCACGAAAGCTGCCAGATAGCCCTCCTCCCATCCAGGCCACCACAGCAAGGCGGCCAGCAACGGGATCATCGCGATGCGCGACAGGGTGAGGATATTGGGCAGGGACATCATCACCATCGCCTTAGCGGGCAATCGCGTCGTAAAAAAGAGCAGCGCAAAAAAGAGCGTTGCGTTGCTTGTTTGTCATAACAATGCGGTTAAGGCAGTCGGCAACTGGTCGGCAAAGGGTTCAAACAGGCATTCATGCTCACTTCCACCCACCTCTTGAAGCAGCGCCGGTTTGCCCCGCTGTTTGCCACGCAATTGCTTAATGCGTTCAACGACAATCTCTACAAGAACGCGATGGTGCTGTTCGTCGTCTACTCGGTGTATAATTCGGCAGCGGCAGAGACGGTGTTCAGCGGCGTGGCCTCGGCGGTGTTCATCCTGCCGTTTTTCCTGCTTTCCGCCGTATCAGGCCAACTGGCCGATATGCGCTGCAAGGCGCGCATTATCCGCATCATCAAGGCGGCCGAAATCGCCATCATGAGCGTGGGGGCCGTGGGCCTGCTGCTGGCGTGGCAAGGCTTGTTGACCGAACTGGTGGCGATTCCCCTGATGATGGTGGCGCTGTTCGCCATGGGGGTGCACTCCACCTTCTTCGGGCCGATCAAATATTCAATTTTGCCGCAACACCTCAAGCGTGAGGAGGTGCTGGCGGGCACCGGCCTTGTGGAAGCGGGCACCTATCTGGCGATCATGGGCGGCACGATCGTGGCCGGGTTCATCGAGGTCCAGACCGCCGCAGTGCTGGTGGTGGCGATTTCGGTGATCGGCTATCTCACCAGCAGGCAAGTGCCCGAAGCGCCGCCCTATGTCGAAGGGCAATCGCTCGATACCAATATCTTCCGCTCGTCCAACGCGCTTATTCGCCAGACGCTGAAGAACAAGGAAATGTTCTATGCGGTGATGGCGATCAGCTTTTTCTGGACCATCGGCGCGGTGCTGTTCATCCAGTTTCCGCCGCTGGCCAAGAATGTGCTGATGGCCAGCAAGGAAGTGGCCAGTCTGTTCCTGGTCACCTTCTCGATCGGGGTGGCGCTGGGATCGGTGGCGATCAATGTGCTGCTGAAAGGCACTGTCTCGGCCCGTTATTCTCCACCGTCGGTGATCGCGATGGGTGTCTTTGTGGCCGCGTTCTATCTGGTGTGTCGGGCGTGGTCGCAGCAGGTTCCCAGCGGCGAGCTGATGGATATCGCCACTTTCATCGCCCAGCCGCTGGCCCCGCTGGTGCTGCTGGCGCTGCTGCTGATCGCAGTGGCGGGCGGCATGTTCGTGGTGCCGCTCTACGCTTTCTTGACCACCCGGGTGCCGCCATCGGAGGCCAGCCGCGCGGTAGCGGCGAACAATATCGTCAATTCGGGCGCGATGGTGGTGGGATCGGTGCTGGCCTTGGCGCTAAGTGCAGCAGGCGTGCCGCTGGTCGAGCAATTGTTGCTGAGCGCAGCCATGTGCGGCGTGTCCGCATGGCTGGCGCAGCGCCTCTACAAGGCAGAACAACTGACCCCCGTATGGGTCGATTGATCAGGCGATAAAAGTGCTGACCGCGAGGAAGCCGGCGACATAAGTGGCCGCGAACTGGCGCGCATCTGTCGCATCCAGTCCGAAGTTCAGCCGCCACGACCGGCGGTTCTCCATCTCGCCCTGACGGCGCGAATGCATGGGCAGCATGGCCCGGAAAGGGTGGCGGGCCGATTCATCGGTCAACACAAGTGATCTTCTCATGGGCAGAGTGTTAACCCGATGGTAACCAAAGCCCAGCGCGTAAATCATAATGTCCACAGAAGGGACAGATGACGCACCAGACATGATTGCCGCCCGCCCCGCGCCTCGCTAGAAGCTGATTTCATGAGTAACCATGCTGCCGAACTGCTGGTCGATTGCCTTGCCGCGCAAGGGTGCGACCGTGTCTTCACCGTGCCGGGGGAGAGCTTCCTGCCCGTGCTCGATGCTTTGCGCGACAGGTCGACCATCCAGACCGTCACGTGCCGTCAGGAAGGTGGGGTGACATTCATGGCCTGTGCTGACGGGGCGATGACGGGGCGACCCGGCGTGGCTTTCGTCACCCGTGGCCCCGGAGCCACCAATGCCAGCATCGGTGTGCATGTGGCGATGCAGGATTCGCAGCCGATGATCCTGTTCATCGGTGACGTTGGCCGCGAAATGCGCGACCGTGAGGGGTTTCAGGAGGTCGATTTCCCCGCCTTCTTCGGCCCCATCTGCAAATGGGCCGCGCGGATTGATCGGGCCGAACGCATCCCCGAATATATCGCCCGCGCCTATGCCACCGCCATTTCCGGCAGGCCCGGCCCGGTGGTGCTGGCCCTGCCCGAAGACATGCTCCACGAAAGCGGGATCGAGGCATTGGTCCGCCCGTTCGTCCACAAGCCCGCGCAGCCGCCCTGCCCCGATGCGCTGGCGGCGATGATGGCCTTGATCGGCGATGCTGCGGCTCCGCTGGCGATCATCGGCGGCGCGGGCTGGCACGAGAAAGCGCGCGTGCACTTCGCTGAATTTGCCGAGCGGATCGGCCTACCGGTGGCCACGGCTTTCCGGCGGCAGGACGCGATTGCCCCCACATCGCCAGTCTATGCTGGGAACCTGGGCTATGGTCCCAACCCCCAGCTGGTCGCGCGGGTGAAGGCGGCGGACCTGCTGCTGGTTGTTGGCGCGCGTCTGGGTGAGGCGACGACCGATGGGTACGCGCTGATCACCCCCGATCACACGGGCCAGACGCTGATCCACGTCTATCCCGATCCTGAGGAACTGAACCGCGTCTATCGCACCGATCTGGCCATCTGCGCCGATCCCGATGAATTCGCCGAAAGTGCCGACCTGTGGGATGATGGCGCGATCATCGGGTTTGATGCAGGGGCGCAGGCCCATGCCGAATGGCTCGCCTGGTCAACCCCGGGCGAAACCGGCTTCACGCTCGATCTCAACCGCTGCATGGTTGAGGCGCGGCGCCAGCTTCCCGCCGATAGCATCATCTGCAACGGCGCGGGCAATTTTGCCGGCTGGTGGCATCGATTCTGGCATTATCACGGCTTCCCCGGCCAGCTCGCCCCCACCTGCGGCGCGATGGGCTATGGCATTCCCGCCGCCGTTGCCGCCGCGCTGCGCTATCCCGACCGCTGCATCGTGGCCCCAGCGGGCGACGGCGATTTCCTGATGAACGCGCAGGAACTGGCCACCGCGGTGCAATATGGCGCGGACATGCTGGTGATCCTGTTCGATAATTCTGCCTATGGCACGATCCGCCAGCATCAGGAGCGCGAGTATCCCGGCCGCATTGCCTCAACCGAGCTGGCCAATCCCGATTTTGTCGCTCTGGCGCAGGCCTTCGGCGGCTGGGGCACGCGGGTGGAGACGACCGATCAGTTCGGCCCGGCGCTGGCCGATGCTCTGGGCCGCAAGGGCGTGCGCTTGCTCCACTGCATCACCGATATCGAACAGCTGAACGCGGGCGGCGGCACAGTTAGCGCACTGCGTAAACGCTAAGGCTCAAACGAAAAGGGCCGCCCTGCGGCGACCCTTCTGCGTGCGGAGTGGCGGGAGTCAGATCTTGTCGCCGAACGCGCCCTTGACCTCGCCCATCGCCTTCTGCGCTCCGCCCTTGGCTTCCTGCACAGCGCCAGCGATCCGGGTTTCCTGATCGCCGGAATGCTGCTTGGCCTTGCCGATTGCTTCGTTGGCAGCGCCCTTTGCCTTGTCGATGAATTCACCCATGGTGCTTCTCCTTGGCTGGAGCCGGATCATTATGATCGGCTCTCCCCCACCCAATGGACGACACGGGCCTGCGTTCCCGGTCAGTTGGCCGCCAGCGCCAGGATGTGCTCCCACTCAGCCGTAGTGATTTCCGCCACTGACAGGCGTGACAGCCGCACCAGCTGGATTCCTGCCAGCGCGGAGTCAGCCTTGACCTCGGCCAGCGTTACCGGACGTTCCAGCGCGCGCACCGGTTTGATCATCACGGTTGCCCACTTGCCGTCGGGGTCGGTCGGATCGGTCAGGCCTGTGCGGCTGACCTCAACGATCCCGACAATCTCCTTGCCGCTGACCGAGTGATAGAGGAACGCCAGATCGCCCACCTCCATCGCGCGCATATTGTTGCTCGCCAAGTGGTTGCGCACCCCATCCCACACAGTCTCGCCATCGCCGACGAGCTTCTCCCAGCCGTATTTCTCCGGCTCAGTCTTCATCAACCACGTCCGCGCCATGCTGCCTGCCCGTTCCCTAAGTGTGCGTTAACCGAAAATTGATCATGCTTTTGCATAAGGGGGCATAGGAACTAGGGGAAAGTCGCCTTGTCGAAAGCTGTGGACGACATCGGGGGCGAACCCAAGCGCGCAACGGCGAGCGCAGATCGCGACGTTGTCACGCTGGGGATCGCGGTGGCGGCCATCATCCTGTTCGTTGGCACCGGCGGCACACTGATGCCGCAGATCCTGCGCGCCTGGATGGGCGTTGGCGAAGCACCCGACATGATGCTGACCAATGCTGTACTGCTCAATATCGCGCTCGTGATCTTCGGCTGGCGTCGCTATGCCGAACTGCATCTTGAAGTGGGCGAACGCCGCCGGGCCGAGGAAAAGGCCCGTCTGATGGCCGAGACCGACGCGCTGACCGCCTGCCTCAACCGCCGCAGCGGTGTTCCGGCCATCGGTCGCCTGCTCGATACTGCGCGCCAGTCCAATCGCGAAACCGCCGTGTTGATGATCGATCTCGACAATTTCAAGCAGATCAACGATCTCAACGGCCACCAGATGGGTGACCGCGTGCTGACCATCGTGGCCGAACGCATCCGCGCCTGTCTTCCTGCCGATAGCGTGCTGGCGCGACTTGGCGGCGATGAGTTTGTGTGCGCGATCAGCCACGCATCCAATGGCCGCGAACAGCTCGACCGCTTCGCCACCAAATTGATCGATCAGGTCGGCCAGGCGATTGATGACGGGACTGTCATGGTCCAGCCAACGGTTTCGCTGGGCCTGGTTTCGACCGAGCAGGACCACGCCCGGATGCTCAACGCCGATGCCGATGCGCTGATCCACCGCGCCGATATCGCCATGTATCACGCCAAAAAGAACGGTCGGAACAGGCACTTTTGGTTCGATCCGATGCTGGAAGACGAACTGCGGCTGCGCAACGAACTGGAAACCGCTATCCGCCGGGGCATTCCGGCCGGTGAATTTGTGCCGTTCTAC
>CAMDSM010000035.1 GCA_945906905.1 Altererythrobacter xiamenensis
CCTCGAACGGCGCGGGCCAATGGCTTCGAACCATCTGGTCTCGCTCTCGCCTGCCGCCATGACCCAGCTCGATGCCACGCCCGATACGCCGGTGCGCGTGCGCCGCGTCAATGCGCCGGAACTGCACCGGATGCTGCTGCGCGATGGGCAGGCAGCGCCTGCACGGATGGATACGCCGATGGGGCTGGTGGAAGTGCTGCGCCGCCGCTTGCCCGCCGAAGGATCGGCCAGCCTGAGCTCGCCTGTGCTGGCTGCCGCAGACCCTGCACCGCCGGTTGAACTGCCTCGCGTTGCAATCATCGCGCCGCCGCCCGCCGTTGTCGTGCCTGATGCTGCACCAGACAACAGCTTTGAGGAGGCCTTCGCCGCGATTGCAGCTGCCGAATCGCCGCAAGCACCCACTCCGGTGCCCGTTGCCAGCACTCTAACCGAAGGCTTCGTGGTTCAGGCCGCTGCCTTTTCGACCGAAGAGCGTGCCCGCCGTGCCGCCAGTGCACTGGGCGGCCAGGTCACTCGCTACGGCTCGCTATACCGCGTCCGCACCGGCCCTTACGCCTCGCGACGTGAAGCCGAGGCCTCGCTCGCCGCCGTGCGCGCCGCCGGGTTTGGCGATGCCCGCGTTATGACCAGCGGATAGGCTTGCGGTATCCCGTCGCATCGGCCACCAAGCGGCGATGCGGGGAACCTCTTTAAACGACAGGGCGATTGCCGTCTGGCTGACAGCACTGCTGCTGCTCGCCACCCCCGCCAGTGCCACGCCCGCACCCGTTCCGCGTTCGATTCCTGTGGCCCTGCTGGTCGATCTGTCAACCGGACAGCGGCTTTATGCCCGCGAGGAGAACCGGCGCTTCATGCCCGCCTCGGTGGTCAAGGTGATGACCGCCTACACCGCCTTCCGCCTGATCGAAGCGGGGCAGCTTTCAACCGCGATGCGCTATCAGATATCGCAGGAGCTGGAGGACGAATGGTCGGGCGAAGGCTCGTCGATGTTCCTTTTGGCTGGGGAGCGGCCCACGATTGGCGAGCTCCTGCTGGGCGCAACCACAATATCGGGTAACGATGCCAGCGTCGCTCTGGCACTGGCTACGACCGGATCGGTGGAAAGCTGGCTGGAACTGATGAACGTCAATGCGGCCGATCTAGGGATGCACGACACCCATTTTGGATCGGCCAACGGCTTTCCCGATCACGGCCGCACTTTCACCACCGCGCACGATCTGGCCTTGCTGGGAGGAGCTGTGGTGACGCGCTACCCCGCGCTTTACCGACGTTATTTCGGCCATCGCACGCTGGTGTGGCGGGGGATCGTGCAGGAAAACCACGATCCGGTAACGGGCCGGGTGCCCGGCGCCGATGGCATGAAAACCGGCTTCACCACCGAAGCTGGCTTCACGTTCCTCGGCTCAGGAATGCGCGATGGCAGGCGGCTGGTGATGGTTCTGGCAGGCGCTCCCACCACCGAAATCCGCGACCATGCCGCACGCGCCTTCCTCGAATGGGGTTTTTCCGGCTTTGCCATGCAGCAGCTTGCTCCGGCGGGCCGAGCGATGGGCTATGCCATGGTGCAGGACGGGGCGGCAGCGCGCGTTGCCTTGCGCACAGCGGCAGATGTGCAGATTGCCCTGCCGGTTGATGCAGAGGCCGAGGTGGAAATGTCGATCCACTACCACGGCCCGCTGATCGCTCCCGTGGCCGAGGGGGATGAAGTGGCAACCTTGCATCTGGAAATCGCCGGGCAACCGCCCTTCGAAGCGCCGCTGGTGGCGGCGGGCAGTGTCGCCAAGGCCGGCTTCTTCCGCCGCATCAGCAACGGCCTTTCCGGGTGGTTGTCCTAATGACCGGGCGCTTCATCACATTCGAGGGCGGGGAGGGCGCGGGCAAGAGCACGCAGGCGCGGCTGCTGGCACAAGCCCTACAGGCGCGCGGGCTGGAGCTTGTGGTCACGCGTGAACCGGGGGGCACACCGGGGGCAGAGGCGATACGCGCGCTGTTGCTCGATACCAAGGGCACCGATTGGAACCTACCCGCCGAAGCCCTGCTGTTCGCCGCCGCCCGCGCCGATCATGTCGCCCAGTTGATCCGTCCGGCGATTGATCGCGGCGTCTGGGTTATCTGCGATCGTTTTATCGACAGCTCACGCGCCTATCAAGGCGGGGAGGAGGCGCTGCCGGATGCGACGATTATGGCTCTGCACTCCGCTGGGTCTGCCGGGTTCATGCCCGACTTGACGCTGCTGATCGAACTCTCCCCGGCCGAGGCCGCACGCAGGCTCACCCTGCGTGATGGCGATGCCAGCGACCGGATCGGTGGTCGTGACAGCGCTTTTCACAGCAAGGTCGCCCGCCGCTTTGGCGAGATCGCCGATGCCGAACCGCAGCGGATCGCGCGGATAGATGGCGAGGGTGATCCCGCTACCGTCCACTCCCGAATTCTCGCCGTTGTGACAGCACGACTTGGACTTTCGGCATGACCCTGATCGGCCACGATATCCCGTGGGCAGAATGGCGCGCTGCCATCGCCGGGCCACGAATGCATCACGGCTGGATTCTGGCCGGGCAACGCGGGATCGGCAAGGCCGCCTTCGCCCGCGCCGCCGCGCGTGAACTCGTCGCCGAGGAGGGCATTCCACAGCCACCGGGCGATCATCCCGATATCATCGTGCTCTCGCACCTGCCCGCCACCAAGGACGACGAGAAGAAGCAGGAAGACGGCAAGCCCTTCAATCTGAAGCGCAATATCACCATCGAACAGGTACGGGCGGTGCAACACCGGCTGCATACCCGGCCGACACTGGGCCGAAACCGCGCAATCATCATCGATCCGGCGGACGATCTGGAAAAAGGCGCCTCGAACGCCTTGCTCAAGAGCCTTGAGGAACCGCCGCAGGGCACCTTCTTCCTGCTTGTAACGCATCGCCCGGGTCGGCTGCTGCCCACAATCCGCTCGCGCTGCCGCCTGCTACCATTCCCTCGGCTGGACGACCGGCAGATTGACGCCATCCTCATGCATGAGGTGCCCCGCGCCGATGCCGCCACCCGCGCCGCCGCGATTGCTGCTGCTGGCGGATCACCGGGCGCGGCGCTCGATTTTGTCGAGCTGGATCTAGGGGCGCTGCACCGGCTGATGCTTGAGATTGCCGCCACGGGCGATCCCGGCTTCATTCTGCGCGGAAGGCTGGCCGAAGCCATGGGCACGCGGCCCGATCGCAAACGGCAGATGGCGGCGGTGGAACTGGCCCGCGCGGTTGTCGGGGCCGCGATGGAGGGCATCGGTGTTGAAGCCATACCCGGACTGGTCGAAACCCACGCCGATCTTGCGCGCTTGACCACACAGGTGCCGATCTACAACTTCGATCCGGGATTTCTGGTGCTGGAAATCGGCACCTTGCTCACCCGGCTTGGCCACCCTAGGGAAGCGGCCCATGGCTGAACCCTATTATATCACCACCGCGATCCACTATCCCAACGGCAAGCCGCATATCGGCCACGCCTATGAGACGATTGCCGCCGACGTCATGGCGCGCTTCCAGCGGCTCCAGGGACGCGAGGTGCGCTTCCAGACTGGCACGGATGAGCACGGGCTGAAAATGGCCCAGAAGGCGCGCGAACTGGGGATCACACCGCGTGCGCTGGCGGATGAAATGTCAGCCTATTTCCAAATCTTGTTCGATAAACTTGATATCTCTTACGATCGCTTCATCCGCACCACCGAGGCGGAACATCACGCCGCCAGCCAAGCCCTGTGGAAGGCGATGGAAGCCAATGGCGATCTGTATATGGATCGCTACGAGGGCTGGTATTCGATCCGCGACGAAGCCTATTATGACGCCAGCGAGCTGACCGAGGGAGAAGGGGGAGAAAAGCTCTCACCCCAGGGAACGCCGGTGGAATGGACGGTGGAAGAAAGTTGGTTCTTCCGCCTGTCCGCCTTTCAAGACAAATTGCTGGCGCTGTATGCCGATCAGCCCGATTTCATCCAGCCCGACAGCCGCCGCAATGAAGTGGTGCGCTTTGTCGAAGGCGGACTGCGCGATCTTTCGGTCAGCCGCACCAGTTTTGACTGGGGCGTCAAGGTTCCGGGCGCCGAAGACCATGTGATGTATGTCTGGGTCGATGCCCTGACCAACTACCTCACCGGCCTCGGATATCCCGATATGCACGGCGACATGGCCAAGTTCTGGCCCGCCGACCTGCATCTGATCGGCAAGGATATCGTCCGCTTCCACGCGGTCTATTGGCCTGCGTTCCTGCTTAGCGCAGGGATTGAACTGCCGAAGAAGGTGTTCGGCCACGGCTTCATCCTTAATCGCGGGGTCAAGGAATCGAAGTCGCTCGGCAATGTCACCGATCCGGGTGAGCTGGCGGATCGCTTCGGGGTGGATAATCTGCGCTATTTCCTGCTGCGCGAATTCAGCTTCGGACAAGATGGCAGCTATTCTGTGGAAGCGATTGTTTCCCGGTCCAATTCTGAACTCGCAAACAGCTTCGGCAACCTCGCCCAGCGCACGCTTTCGCTGGTTCACAAGAATTGCGAAGGCCATCTGCCGCGGATCAACGGCCATACCGATGATGACAACGCCCTGTTCGCCCATGTCGACCGGGTGATCGCACAGGAGATGCCCCAAGCCTATGAGCAGCTGGCCTTCGCCCAGGCGCTCGATGCGTGGATGGGCGCGGTGTTCGCCTGCAATGCGTATATCGACGCCCAGGCACCGTGGACGCTCAAGAAAACTGACTTCGCCCGGATGCAGACGGTTCTGGCCACGCTCTATATCTGCATTGCCCAGCTGACCTTGGCAGTATCCCCGGTGATGCCGCAATCGATGCGCAAACTGCTCGATGCCATGGGAATTTCTGATGATCTGCGGACCATCGAAGGACTGCGCTCACACTGGTATTCGCCGTTAGCCGAGTGTAATTTCCGCCTCGCCAAACCCGAAGGCCTGTTCCCGCGGCTCGAACTGGCTGAGGGCGAAGGTGACGCGTGATGCTGGTCGATAGCCACTGCCATTTGAACTACAAGGGACTGGTCGACAGGCAGGACGAGGTTCTGGGCAATGCCCGCGCGACCGGGGTAGCCGCCTTCCTCAACATCTCCACCAAGCAGAGCGAATGGGCCGATGTCGTTGGCCTAGCCGAGCGTGAGGCCGATGTCTGGGCCTCCATCGGCATCCACCCGCATGAGGCCGATGGCCACGCTGATCTGGGCAAGGCCTCGCTGCTCAAAGCCGCCAGCCATCGCCGCGTGATCGCCATCGGTGAAACCGGGCTCGACTATTATTACGACAAATCCGATCGCGAAGTGCAGCAGGCACTGTTCCGCACCCATATCGAAGTGGCGCGCGAAACCGGCCTGCCGATCATCATCCACACCCGTGATGCCGATGAAGATACCGCCGCGATCCTGGCCGACGAGATGGGGAAGGGCGCTTTTCCGGCGCTGATCCATTGCTTCACCGCTTCGCCCGAATTTGGGCGGCGGGTGCTGGAACTGGGGCTGACAATCTCGATTTCCGGCATAGTCACTTTCAAGAACGCCCGCGATCTACAGGAATTCGCGAAGGAAATTCCATTGGATCGCTTGCTGGTCGAAACTGACAGCCCGTTCCTCGCCCCCGTTCCGCACCGGGGCAAGGTGTGCGAACCAGCCTTCGTGCGCAACACCGCGCAATTCGTCGCCGATCTGCGCGGGGAAAGCCTGGAGGATCTGGCTGAGGCGACCACGGCCAATTTCTACAGCCTGTTCGGCAAGGCCCGAAGGTGAAGCTGCTCGTCCTTGGCTCAGGCACCTCCACCGGCGTGCCGCGCATTGGCAACAATTGGGGCGAATGTGACCCGAATGAGCCGAAAAACCGCCGCAGCCGGGTGTCGATCATCGTGGAAAACAACGCCGGATCGCGGGTGCTGGTCGATACCTCGACCGACCTCAGGCACCAGCTGCTAGCCAATGGAATTGACCGGATCGACGGGGTGTTCTGGACCCACGATCACGCCGATCATTGCCACGGGATTGACGATCTGCGGCCATTGCGCTTTGGCCGCGGTGCGCCGCTGCCAGGGTTCGGCTCCAACTATACGGTGCGCCAATTGCGCAGCCGTTTTGGCTATGTTTTCAGCGGGCAACATGGCTATCCCACGATCGTGGAGCTGAGCACGCTGGAGCGGTTGCGAATCCATGCGGGCTTTGGTGTGGACGCAGTGGAGATGCCACATGGGCCCGGCATGAGCACCGCCTATCGCTTTGATGCCGATGGAAAATCAATCGCTTATGCGACGGACTTCAGCGAGATTACCGTTGAGATGCTCGACCTGTTCGATGGCGTCGATGTGCTCGTCACAGATTGTCTGCGCCGCGAGCCTCATCCGACCCATGCCAATCTGACCATGGCGCTGGAACTGGCCAGCCGTTGTCGCGCCAGAACCGCCGTGCTGACACATTTGGACATCAGCATGGACTATGCCAGCCTGTCCGCCGAAGTGCCGGACAATGTGCTGGTCGGCTATGATGGAATGGAGCTTGTGGCATGAACTCCTTTGGCTGGTTGAACCTGGTCTATCTGTTGATGGTGTTGGGACTGTTGTTTGGCGCATATCGGTCACACAATATCGGCGGCAAGAAGACGCTTGCTTACGCCCTGATATGGGTGGCAATTTTCGGGATTGTCGCGCTGTTCGCCAAAATGGTCACCGAATGACCGGGGGGAGTGGTTCGCCCATGTCGCCCCATTCTTCATTTAACATAATATATATTATCATCCTAATATGACCCAGCAAGCCCCCACTCAGATCGCCACTCAGATCGAACGCCTCCTCGCCATCATGGCGCGGTTGCGTGATCCGGAGCGTGGGTGCGATTGGGATCTGGCGCAAAATTTCGCCAGCATCGCTCCTTATACGATCGAGGAAGCCTATGAGGTGGCCGATGCGATTGCGCGTGGTGACATGGATGATCTGCGCGGTGAATTGGGCGATCTGTTGCTGCAGGTGGTGTTCCACGCACGCATGGCCGAGGAACAAGGTCTGTTTTCATTTGAAGATGTTACCAGATTAATCTCAGACAAGATGGAAGCCCGGCATCCACATATTTTCGGCGCTGAAACTGGCGCAATGACGCCCGCCAGATGGGAAGACCTGAAAGCCACCGAAAGGCACCTAAACGGCGCAATAGGGGCTATGGACGGGGTCGCGCGGGCTTTACCGGCACTGCTGCGGGCCGAGAAATTGCAAAAGCGCGCCGCCCGCGATGGCTTCGATTGGCCCGACACCCAAGGCCCGGCCGACAAGCTGGCCGAGGAAATGGTCGAGCTGGCCGAAGCCGCCGATCCCGACAAAGCCGAGGAAGCGGGCGATCTGTTGTTCGCCGCCGTCAACCTGGTCCGCGCTCACGGCATTTCGCCCGAGCAAGCGCTGCGCGATGCCAATGACAAGTTCGAGCGGCGCTATAGGGCGATGGAGGCGCTGGCTGGTGGTTCGTTCTCCCAGCTCGATCTGGAGGCGCAGGAAGCCCTGTGGCAAAAGGTCAAGCGGGGCGAAAAATCAACGCCCTAACGCGCACTCGCCAGAAACCGCCCCAGGTCCTTCTCGCTCAGCCGCACCTCCACCTCGCGCAGCGGCCCCGCATCACCCTCACCCCCATCGCGGTTGTCGAGCACTTCGCCGTGTGAATAGAGCCAGGCGATCCGTGCGCCGTCACTGGCGGACAGCGAAAAGCTGTGCACCCGCGCGCCCTTAGTCAGCACCGTGCTCAGCCGCTCGAGCAGAGCATCGACGCCAAAGCCGCTGACCGCCGAAATCGCCACCACCAGATCATCGCCCGCCGCCAAACCGCCCAGTTCCGCCTGCCGATCTGCGTCGAGCAAGTCCCACTTGTTCCACACCTCCAGCATCGGGATCGCACCATCGCCGCCCTGCCCGGCATTCACATCCAGTTCGCCCAGAACCTTGAGCACCTGCGCCTTTTGCATCGCGCTGTCAGGATTGGCGATATCGCGGACATGCAGGATGATATCGGCGGCGGTCACTTCCTCCAGCGTGGCGCGGAAGGCGGCGACCAGCTGGGTCGGCAGATCGGAGATGAAGCCGACAGTGTCCGACAAGATCGCCTTGTCCACCCCCGGCAGGCTGATCGCGCGCATCGTGGGATCGAGCGTGGCGAACAACAGATCCTCGGCCATCACGTCGGCGCCGGAGATCATGTTGAACAGAGTGGATTTGCCGGCATTGGTGTAGCCAACCAGCGCGATCACCGGCCATGGTGCCCTGCCCCGCCGCTGACGATGCAGCTCGCGGGTCTTGCGGACATTTTCCAGATCGCGCCGCAGCTTGGCCATGCGATTGCGGATCAGGCGGCGATCCGCTTCGATCTGCGTTTCACCAGGGCCACCAAGAAAACCGAAGCCGCCGCGCTGGCGTTCAAGGTGGGTCCAGCTGCGCACAAGCCGGCTCTGCTGATAGTCGAGATGCGCCAGTTCAACCTGCAAGCGGCCTTCGGCTGTCTGCGCCCGCTCGCCGAAAATTTCCAAGATCAGCCCTGTGCGGTCGATGACCTTGCGCTTGAGCTTTTCTTCCAGATTGCGCTGCTGGATCGGTGACAGCGCGCCATCGACGATGACCAGTTCGGCCTCATGCAATTCGCAATCGGTCTGGATTCGTTGGATCTGGCCTTCACCAAACAGCGTGCCGGGCCGGCGGTCACGGATCGGCACGATATAGCTGTCGGCCACCTCAATCCCGATGGCCAACGCCAGTCCGCGTGCCTCCTCCAGCCGTGCCTCAGGATCCTGCCCCGAGCGATCACGCCGGATATCAGGACAAATGACAAGGGCCCGCGCGCCGCGCGTGACCTCGCCCTCGACATCGTCATCCCCGAATATCAGGATACTTCGCCGCGGTCGTCGATTTCGCCGTCCTCAAAATCGCCCGACAGGTCGACATGGGTGGCAGGCTGGATGGTGGAGACCGCGTGCTTGTAGGCCATTTGCACAAAACCATCGCGCTCCAGCAACATGCAGAACTGGTCAAAGCTGGCGATGCGGCCCTGCAACATCACGCCTTTGACCAGGAACATCGTCACCTGGACCCCGGCCTCGCGCACGCGGGTGAGGAAAATATCCTGCAACACCCGCTGCTTGCGGCTGCCCTCGCCTGCCAGCCGAAACATCGCGGAATCGATTGGCTGGCCCGGCATGATGGTGGAAATGGCGTGTTTGTAGATCAGTTGCGACTGCCCGTCGCGTCGCAGCAGGATGGCGAAATTATCGAACCAGGTGACGATCCCCTGCAATTGCACGCCCTTCACCAGAAACATGGTGACGGAAATTTTCTCCTTGCGCAGGTAATTGAGGAACTGGTCCTGAAGATTGGCGGGCTTGCCGGTTGGCCCAATCGGCAACGATGCGGGCACCGGGGCTTCAACCTCGGGCAGCGCGCGCGGCGATAGAGTGGTTCTGGTCATCGATTCTGACTCCTGTTTTTGGCGCCCACTTGCTGTGGTGCGCATTCTGGCCCCCGGATGTGACACACATCTGACAGCCGCTTGCCTCTCGCTACTCCGCTGGGAGAATCACGAAAGATGCCTCAGTATAACTTTCTGACGAAACTATCCTAGCGCTAATCCTCCGCTTCCTCAGCATCGTCGCGCCGCTCACCCATGCCCAGAATCTTCAGCTTCCGGTGCAAGGCTGATCGTTCCATGCCGATGAACCCGGCGGTCTTGGAAATGTTCCCCGAAAAGCGGCGGATCTGGATGCGCAGATATTCGCGTTCGAAGTTCTCGCGCGCCTCGCGCAGCGGCACCCCCATCAGCGCCGAAATGCCGCCGCCCGCCTCGCTCGGCCCACCGACGATTTCGGGCGGGAGCATCCCTGCCTCAATCCGCTCAAAATTATCGCGCGGGGCCAGGATCACGGTCCGCTCCACCACGTTGCGCAGCTGGCGGACATTGCCCGGCCAGTCATAGGCCTGCAGCGCCGCCAGCGCTTCTGGCGCCACCACCGGAGCGGGCAAGCCTTGTTCGCGGGCGTGGCGGGTGAAGAAGTGATCGGCCAGCGCGGGAATGTCATCGCGCCGGTCCGCCAGTGACGGGATCGCGATCGGCACCACATTGAGGCGGTAGAACAAGTCCTCGCGAAAACGCTTCTCGGCAATTTCCAGCTCCAGATCGCGCGCGGTTGAGGAGACCACCCGCACATCCACACCCAGCTGGCGGGTGCCGCCGACGCGGACAAAGCTCTGATCGGTCAACACCCGCAGGATGCGCGCCTGGGTGCTGATCGGCATATCGGCCACTTCATCCAGATACAGCGTGCCGCCGTCGGCCATTTCCAGCAGACCTGGGCGCACCAGCCTGCCACCGGCTTCCTCGCCAAACAGCTCCTGCTCGAACCGTTCGGGCGTGATCCGCGCCGAATTGACCGTGACGAAAGCGTTGCCCTCACGCGGGCTCCACGCATGGAGCAGCCGCGCGGCCACTTCCTTGCCCGATCCGCCCGGTCCGCTGATCAGCACCCGGCTGCCAGTGTTGGCCACCCGTTTGAGCGTGGCGCGGACCTGGTTGATGATGTTGGAATTGCCCGTGAACTCATCGGCCAGGACAAAACCTTCGCGCATCCGGGCATTCTCGCGCCGCAGCCGCTCGGTCTCGGTTGCGCGTTCAACCAGGTGCAGCAGACGACTGGCCTCGAACGGCTTTTCGATAAAGTCCATCGCCCCGCGGCTGACGGCGGAAACGGCGGTGTCGATATTGCCGTGGCCGGAAAAGATGATCACTGGCAGGTTCGGCTCGCGCGCCTTGATCGCATCGAGCACTTCGAGCCCGTCCATCGGGCTACCGTGGAGCCACACGTCGAGCAGGACCACGCTGGGCCGCCGCTGATCGACCATTGCAAGGGCCGTGGTGCTGTCACCCGCGGTGCGGCATTCATAGCCTTCATCGCTCAACACGCCGGCCACGAGATCGCGGATATCCGGCTCGTCATCGACTACGAGGATCTCGATAGCCATCAGCCATTCTCCTTGGGGGTATTTGCGTGGTTATCATTGCCCGATCGTTCGGCATTGGGGCGATAGGCGAAGCGCATGGAGGCCACGGTTCCGCCCGCAGCAGCGGCAGTGAAATTCAGTTCGCCGCCGTGTTCCTCCACGATCTTCTTGACGATCGCCAAACCCAGACCAGTGCCCTTTTCGCGGGTGGTGACATAGGGCTCCATGATGTTCTCATGGCTGCTCGGCAGGCCCACGCCATTGTCGGTTACGGTTACAAGCAGATGTTGTGCCTCAGCGGTTATCTTCACGGCAACGCGGCCCTTATAATCCAGCTCGGCATCGCGGGCGCGCGCTTCGATGGCTTCGGCGGCGTTCTTGAGCACGTTGGTCATCGCTTGACCGAACTGGTGGCGATCACAGGCAACCGGCGGGCAATCAGCGTCGGCCTCGCAGGCATAGGCGATGTCGGGATTGGCCACTTCCTGCAGGAACAGCGCCTGACGCACCAGATCGACCGCATCCTCCTGCCGAAACACGGGCTTGGGCAGGCGGGCGAAGCTGGAGAATTCGTCGACCATCTTGCGCAAGTCACCCACCTGCCGGATGATCGTGCCGGTCAATTCGTCGAACAGTGCGCCGTCGGTCAGGATCTGCTTGCTATAGCGGCGTTGCAGCCGCTCGGTCGCCAGTTGGATCGGGGTCAGCGGGTTCTTGATCTCATGCGCGATACGGCGGGCGACATCGGACCAGGCCGCCTGCCGCTGATCGAGCAGCTGACGGGTGATATCCTCGAAGGTAATCACCTTGCCATCGGCGGACGGCGAGATTTTTACCGCCAGCGTCAGCAGTTCGCCATCCTTGCTGTATTGCACCAGCCCGCTCGTCGAACCGTTGTTGGCAAAGGCTGCCAGATCGGGCGCGATATCCTCCAATGCCTCGCCAACGGGCGGAGGCGCGGTTTTGCTCAGCAGCAGGGCCTGGGCGGAATTGTTCATCAGCAACACCTGCCCCACCCCATCGGTCGAGATGATCCCGGCGGTGATCGATTGCAGCACAGCTTCGATAAAGGTGCGTCGTTCTCCCAGCTGGCGGTTGGCCCCGATCAGGGCGGCGGTTTGCGTCTCGATCTGCGCGGTCATACGGTTGAAAGCGCGGTTGAGCAGGCCGATTTCGTCGGGGCCAGTTCGGCCAGAAACGCGCATGGCATAGTTGCCGCTGCCAATTTCACGCGCGGCGTTGACCAGGTCGGCCAGCGGCTTCACCTGCCGATCAGCAAAGCGCAGCGCGGCCCACACCGAAAGGCCCACCAGGGCCACCGACAGGCCGAACAGAGCGAGATTGAAGCGCAATTGCAGCACCCGCGCGCGCTGGGTCAGCGCCGCGTAGGAATTGACCACGCTTTGCGCGCGTTGCCACTGCGCCAGCGCCTCGGCATTCGGTTCGCGCGCGGCATAGAGGTAGGTGCCTTGGGCCGCGTCAAGCACGGTGACCGCTTCGGTTCGCTGCGCAGTTGCCCGGACCACCACTGGCTCGCCCTCCTGCAACCTCGCCAGTGTCTCGGGCGAGATTCGCTCGCGCTCGGCGTCTTCATCAGGATCAAGAATGGCAAGGATACGCATATCGCCATTGGACGCCTGGGTCAGGATCGCGCTTTCGGCCAGCTCGCGGTTCAAGGCTTGCAAGCCATATTGCTCTTGAAAAAAGTCGCTGGTCATCGGTGCTAGCTGCAAAAAAAAGCGAAGGTCCGATGCCATGGTCAAAGTGTTATCCCCGACCTGCCGTTGGTTCTCGTCATAAAAACCGCGCGCCAGAGAGTTGGCGTTTTCCAGGATGCCGCGCTGTTGATCGGAGAACCAGAACTCCACGCCAGACTGGAACAGCAACGATGCAAACACCGCCACGAACAGCGTCGGGATGGCCGCGATCAGCGAGAAGAAGAACACCAGATTGACGTGCAGCCGCGCGGTGGTGCCGCCCGCCCGGCGGATGGCGACGCGCCTGCCCCACAGCACGATCAGCCCCAATGCCGGGATCAGCGTTCCCACCAGCATCGCGGCGGCTTGTGTGGATGGGACCAACGCGCGCGGATCGGACATGCGTGAGAGCGAGACATAAGACGCAAACAGCATCGTCACCAGCACGACGGCGCAGAAGGCCTCCAGCCAGGCGAACAAATTCATTCGCCGCGCCGTCAGCTGCGCCCGCCGCCACCAGCGCGGCAGGCGCCTGCCGACATGCCCCGTGGACTGCCCGGGCGTTTGGGGGATATCGGCTTCGGCCATGTTGCAACCATACAACGCTACTGTTGTAAATTTGCAAGGCCTAATCGGTAGCTTGAGCCAATTCTCAGTCGGCAAAGCGTTCCGGATTGATCTCCAGCTCGCCCAGACGCTTGCGCAGCGTATTGCGATTGATCCCCAGAAGGTGCGCAGCACGCAGCTGATTTCCCCCGGTGCGGGCCAATGCGTGTTCAAACAACGGCTTTTCGAACACCGCCAGCGCGCGGTGATACAGGTCACCATCGGGCAGACCAGAATCGGCCAGCCAGCCAGCAATAACTGTGTCTATATCACCACCGGTCACCGCGACGGTTTCCACCGCTGCGCTGTTGAGCAGCGTTTCCACCGTGGCCGTGTCAATCTCCTCCTCGCGCGCCAGCAGAGCCGCACGGAACATGAAATTGCGCAGTTCGCGGACATTGCCGCGCCACGGCTGGCGGGCGAGCAGATCGGCCGCAGCGGCGGACAAGCGGCGCGGCGGCAGGCCCTCTTTCACCGCCCGGCGCAGGAAATGGCGCGCCAGCGGTTCGATATCGCCCGCCCGGTCACGCAAGGGCGGCAGCTGGATCGGCACCACGTTGAGCCGGTAAAACAGATCCTCGCGAAATCCGCCCGCTGCGATCAGCGGCTGCAGATCGCGGTTGGTGGCCGCGACAATGCGCACATCGATGGCGATTTCCTGCTCGCCGCCAACGCGCCTGATCCGGCCCGATTGCAGCGCCCGCAACAGCCGGGTCTGCGCCTCGGGCGGCATGTCGCCGATTTCATCGAGGAACAATGTGCCTCCGCTCGCCTGTTCAAACTTGCCGATATTGCGCTGCGAGGCTCCGGTGAAGGCACCCTTCTCGTGCCCGAACAGCTCGCTTTCGATCAGTTCGCGCGGGATGGCAGCGGTGTTGACCGCCACGAACGGCCCGGCCCGGCGCGCGCCCAGCTGGTGGATCGCTTCGGCCACCAGCTCCTTGCCCGTGCCCGATTCACCCAGGATCAGCACCGTCAGATCATTGCGCAGCACGCGCGTGATCATGCGATAGACTTCCTGCATCGGCTGACTGCGCCCGATCAGCGGCAGACCCTCACCCGGATCGGCCTCTTCTTCGCCCAAATCGCCATGCGAATCCGCCGCCTGACAAGCCGCCCGCACCAATTCATCCAGATCGAACGGCTTGGGGAAATACTCAAACGCCCCGGTATCGCTCGCCCGCACGGCGGTATCGAGTGTGTTCTGGGCTGACAGGATGATGATCGGCATCGTTGAATGCGAGGCATGGACTTGCCCCAGCGTCTCGATCCCGTCGCCATCGAGCAAGATCACATCGGTCAGCATCACATCATATTCGTTGGCCGCCAGCAGCCGGTCACGATCAGCGATCTTGTCACAGCGGTCGACGCTGAAGGCCTCTTCCTCCAGCGCGGCAGTGATGACCATGGCGATGGACGCATCGTCCTCCACCAGCAAAGCCCGCCGTGTCATCGCACCACTCCCCTATTTCGCCATCGGCAGGTGAACGCGGAAATGCGTCCAGCCAGTTGCTTCATCGCGTTCATGGCTGATCCGCCCATCCATATCGCGCACCAGCTTTTGCACCAGCGCCAGCCCCAGCCCTTGCCCATTTGGCTTGTTGGAGACGAACGGCTCAAAGATATGCGCTTCGACCGAAGGATCTATGCCGGGGCCATTGTCGCTCACCTGAATTTCAATCGGCAATTTTACCGGGCGGCCAAGGCGGATGACATTCATCACCAATCCGCTGACAAACCGGGTGCGGATTACCACTTGCGGCTCTCGGCTGTAGGCACAGGCATCGCGGGCATTGGCGAGCAGGTTGATCAGCACCTGCACCAGCGCGCCTTCATTGCCCAGCACGGGCGGCAGCGAGGGATCAAACTCCTCGCGGATGCGCAACGGGCTGGCTGATGCCGCACGCACCGTATCGAGCGCGCGGCGCACCGCCTCGTGCAGGTTGAGCGGGCCGACGGGGTCGCTTTTTTCCCGGCCCAACCGCTGCATCCGGTCGATCAATTGCGCGATCCGGTCGACCTCGTCGGCGATCAGGCTGGTGAGGTGGCGGTGCTTTTCATCCAGCTGCCGCGCCACCAGTTGCGCCGCGCCGCGAATGGCCGCCAGCGGGTTCTTGATTTCATGGGCCAGCACCGCAGGCCCACGCAGAGACACGCGCCGGTCTTCATCACCGAACCGCTCGCCCTGCCCACCATCTGATAGCGTGACCACGCGCCAGCCGGGATGGGTTTGCAATGGGGAAATGGTCACATTGACGAAGATCGACTTGTCGCGGACTTTCAGTGGCAGACCGCGTGCGATCAGCTGTTCCTCGCCGCGCCGCATCCGTTCGCCAATATGCGGTTCGCCAAAATCGAGAATTGCGGTCACGTCGCGCCCGATCAGCCGATTGGCGCTGCGGCCCAACAGGCTTTCGGCTGCCGGATTGGCCGAATGGACCGTGAGATCGGGGGCCACCACCAGCATGGCAAAAGTCAGCCCGGCGATTTGGTCTGCCGCTGCTGGCGCGGTTTGCGCTGACGGAATCACGCCGGCTCCAGCTGCATGATAGGGGTATAGAACCGCTCGATCTCGTCCAGCACTCGGCCCGGATCGTCGATGAAATTGGCCTTGTTGCGGAACTCGGCGCTGCCATGCAGGCCCTTGGTATACCAGCCCAGATGCTTGCGCGCGATCTTGACCCCGGCAAAGCTGCCATAGTGATCGAGCATTTCGCGGTAATGATCCACCAGCAGCTTGTATTGCGCGGCAATATCGGGAGCGGCCAGCTGCTCGCCCGTGCGCCACCAATGCATCACCTGCGCCAGAAACCACGGGCGGCCATAGGCCCCGCGCCCGATCATCAGGCCGTCTGCGCCCGATTGCTCCAGCGCGGCGGAGGCGTCCTCAATCGTGCAGATATCGCCGTTGACGATCACCGGGATCGTCACCGCTTGCTTGACCTTGCGGATAAAGGCCCAATCAGCGCTGCCTTTATACATCTGGTTGCGGGTGCGGCCGTGGACGGTGATCATCTGCACGCCCACATCTTGCGCAATCCGCGCCAGTTCCGGCGCGTTGAGGCAGTCATGGTCCCAGCCCATGCGCATCTTCACCGTTACCGGAACGGACACGGCCTTGACGGTGCTTTCCATCAGGCGGATCGCCAGCGGCACCTCGCGCATCAGGGCGCTGCCTGCCAGCTGCCCCACCACCTTGCGCACAGGGCAACCGAAGTTGATATCAATGATCGCCGCGCCATTGCCTTCCTGCAATTTGGCCGCCTCGGCCATCGATGCCGGATCGCAGCCGACCAATTGCATCGACACCGGATCCTCGATCACATCCCATTCGGCCTTTTGCACCGACTGGCGGGTCTCGCGGATCGCCGCCTCGCTGGCGATCATCTCGGTAACGTTGAGGCCCGAACCGAAGCTGCGCACCAAGCGGCGGAACGGCAGATCGGTGACGCCCGTCATCGGCGCGAGCACGACGGGGCATTCGATCCGCACGGGGCCGATGGCGATCGGCGTCAGGGCCGGTGGGGGCGGAAGTGTCGGACTGGTCATGATGTGCCTAATATTTGGGCAGCGCATAGTGGATTGCGAGGGGGGCCGCAAGCCGCTAGCGCGCAGGGCGAATGGCGCAGGCTCCTCTCCCCGGCGAAGTGCAACTGGCCGCCGTGATCGTCGCGGCGGGGCAAGGCTTGCGCGCGGGTCAACCGCTCCCCAAGCAATTCGCCCTGTATCACGGCAAACCTGTGCTGCGTCATGCGGCGCAGATGCTGAAGGCGGCGGGCGTGGATATGCTGGCGGTGGTGATTCCCGAGGGCGCTGACGATATGGTGCGTGAGATGCTGGGCGATCTGGGGCCGCTGCTGCTGGTTACTGGAGGGGCAACACGGCAGCTTTCGGTTCGCACCGGGCTGGAGGCGCTGGCCCCGCACTCCCCCGCCCATGTTCTGATCCACGATGCCGCCCGTCCCGATTGCCCAGCGGATGTAGTGGAGCGATTGGTTTCCGCCCTTGCCCTTCATCCCGGCGCTATTCCGGTTCTGCCCGTGGTCGATAGCTTGGTGGCGGCCAGTGGCGATCTGATGGCCGCAACGGCACAGCGCGAACAATTGCGCCGCGTGCAAACCCCGCAGGCCTTCCACTTCGCCGCCATCCTGGCCGCGCACCGCAGCTGGACCAGCGCGCCAGATGCGGGTGATGATGCCCAGGTCGCCCATGCCTCAGGGCTTGAGGTGGCGCTGGTTGCAGGCGATGAGCGCTTGCGCAAGCTGACATTCGCCGATGATTTCTTGACTGGAGCCGCCATGATCCGCACCGGAACCGGGTTCGATGTCCACCGCCTCGCCGTGGGAGAGGAATTGTGGCTGTGCGGACTCAAGATCGACCATGACAAGGGGCTCGCCGGGCATTCAGACGCCGATGTCGCGCTCCACGCACTGGTCGATGCGATCCTTGGCGCGGCGGGCGCAGGCGATATCGGCCAGCATTTCCCGCCCAGCGATCCGCAATGGCGCGGGGCGGCGTCGGGCCGCTTTGTCGAACATGCCGTGGCGCTGGCGGCGGCAAAGGGCTATGCCATCGGCAATGTCGACCTGACGATCATCTGCGAGGCACCCAAGATTGGCCCGCACCGCGCAGCCATGCAGGATAATATCGCGGCGTTGCTGGGGGTTCAGGCCAGTTGCGTCAACGTGAAGGCCACCACCACCGAACTGCTCGGCTTCACCGGTCGCGGTGAAGGAATTGCGGCGCAGGCGGTGGCGACCTTGGTAAAGATGTGAAGGAGTGAAACCGATGAAGAAAGCCTTGTTCGCCGCACTTTCCCTCGGCGCTGCCTGCCTCGCCCATCCGTCCGCCGCGCAGGATATGGATATGTCCGAGGAGGAAGTGGCCACCCTCGCCCGCATCGCCATGCCCGCGGCTTTTCGCGGACTGCAGGTGAAATGCGATCCAGTGCTGGGGGCCGACGCCTATATGTTTGCCAGCGGTGATAGCCTGACAGCACGCCTGACGACCGCTTCCACCAGCGCGACCCCGCAGGTCAGCGGCTTGATTGCCCGCATGTCTGCCCAGGGCAATCCGCAAATGGCCGAAGTGCTGGCGGGAATGCCGCCAGAAGCACTCGTGCCGTTTTTCAACGAGATGATCGCAGGCATGGTCACCAGCAGGATCGAGGCTGACGATTGTGCCACGATTGACCGCGTGCTGTTCCTGCTCGACCCGCTGCCGCCCGAAAATCTCGCGCAATTGCTGGCCTTCTTCTATGCCGAATCGCGCCGTTCGCGCGCAGAGGGGGAAGCAATAGAGACAGTAGAATTAGCAGTCCCGCCGCGTGCAAGAGCCAAGCGCTGATGCCCCGCAAGCTGGAAAATGTCCTGCCGAGGCAAATCGTCGCCCTCGCCGCGCGGGTGGTGGCAGAGAACAAGGCCATCGGCCGCCGCATCGTTCTCGCCGAAAGCTGCACCGGCGGGTTGGTGGCTGCCGCGCTGACTGAGATTGCCGGAAGTTCCGCAGTGCTTGATCGTGCGTTTGTTACCTATTCCAATGAAGCCAAGCAGCAGTGTCTGGGCGTGTCGGAGGATATTATCGATGCCTTTGGCGCGGTTTCGGTCGCTTGCGTCTATGCCATGGCCAACGGGGCGCTGGCGCGGTGCGATGCTGATGTGGCGGTGGCGATCAGCGGGATTGCTGGGCCCGATGGTGGCACTGAGGACAAGCCCGTTGGCACGGTGGTTTTCGCCCGCATGGTGCGCGGTGAGGACAAGCCCTTTGCCGAGCACCGGGTGTTTGCGGAAAGCACCCGCGCCGGCGTGCGGCTTCAGGCCACGCTGTGCGCGCTGGAATTGCTGCTGCCGTAAAGCTGCTGCGCGCGTTCCTCGAACGCGGCGACCATCTTGCGGAAGGCGCGGTCGATATATTGGCCCGCCAATGCCTCGAACATCATGTTCTTGAACGCGAAATCGACGCTGAACGTCACGTCGCAGCCGCCATCGTCTGCCGGGGTGAAGGTCCAGCGGTTATCCAGATCGCGCAACGGGCCGTCGACATAATGCACCCGCAGCGCGGTTGGTCGGTTCAGTTCCACCCGGCTGGTGAACTTCTCGCGAAGGGCCTTGAACCCCACCAGCA
>CAMDSM010000036.1 GCA_945906905.1 Altererythrobacter xiamenensis
TATTCAAAGCCCGATTTCGCTGCGATGATCGCGACCATCCTTGTCACACTGCTGGTCGGTGTCGAACCGGGCGTCATCGCAGGCGTCGGGCTTAGCCTTGCGCTTTACCTGTGGCGCGCCTCGCGGCCCCATGCAGCGATTGTCGGACGCGTGCCGGAGACCGAGCATTTCCGCAATGTTAAGCGCCACAAGGTCTTCACCGACCCGCGCATTCTGACGATCCGGATTGATGAAAGCCTGACCTATCTCAACGCCCGTTGGCTTGAGGAATTCGTTCTGGAAGAAGTGGCCGAACATCCCCGCCTCAGACATCTCATCCTGATGTGCTCGGCGGTCAACACCATCGATGCCTCAGCGCTCGAAAGCGTCGAGGCGATCAATCACCGCCTCGCCGACGCCGGGGCCAAGCTCCATCTGTCGGAAGTGAAAGGGCCGGTGATGGACGCGCTCGAACGATCACACCTGCTGCGCGACCTGACGGGCAAGGTCTGGCTTTCGCAGAATGAGGCATTTCAATCCCTCATCAGGACGTCTGACGAAGAAGACGATGCGCCGACCACTCTCGACATTATGGCTGCGCGGGGCGCGATTTGAAGCCGTCCTGCGCCGTGGTGCAAATGCATCTCGATCCTGCCGGCAACGCGAAACTGGAAGATGACCAACCCGAGGTGAGCCGAGCACAGGCCATTTCCCGCCGCGCCCGGGATTCTGCTGGCCAGCAAGACAGGCGTTCGACTGTCATTTCGCGGGAGACTGGAGCGATGCTCGTTCGGTGAATTTCACCCCGGCAAGAACGATCCAAACCCCAGTTCTGGGCCAGTTTAGCTCGTTAAAGATGATGGTGCGGGCGGTCGGAATCGAACCGACACTCCTCTCGGAACGGCATTTTGAGTGCCGCGCGTCTACCAGTTCCACCACGCCCGCGTCAGTTCGCCATAGAAGGAAAAATCAGTTTAGCCAACTGCTTCGATGGATTATCGAGCCGGTGGGTGATGAAAATCGCAGACCCTTCGCTATTTGGCGCGTCTACCAATTCCGCCACAAGGGCCTGTGATAGCATAGCCGTTAGCGGGGCATGAAAATGGTTCAAGCTCTGTTAGGCTTTTAGCGCCTCGGCCATGATCTTGTGCAGCCGCGAATGCAGCGGATCGTTGCCAGCGATTACTTGCGCGTCGCAGATTGGCAGCGAGCGGCCGCGATAATCAGTCACAAACCCACCCGCCTCGCGCACCAGCAGGCAGCCAGCGGCGGTATCCCACGGTGACAGGTCGCTTTCCCAGAAGGCGTCAAACCGCCCGGCGGCGACCCATGCGAGATCGAGCGAAGCGGCACCAAAGCGGCGGACTCCCGCCACCTGCGGGCCGAGCGCGGCATACACCTTTGACCATTCGGAAAAATTGCCGTGGCCCTGATAGGGCATTCCAGTTGCGATCAGCGCCTCGTCCAGATGGCGACGGCCTGAAACCCGCAGGCGCGCATCCTGCAACCATGCTCCACGGGTCTTTTCGGCCCAGAAGGTCTGGTCGGTGATCGGCTGATAAACCACGCCGGCCACCACATCGCCCCAACCGCTGCCATCCAGCTTGGGTTCCTGCGCGGCGATGCTGATCGCGAAATGTGGAATGCCGTGGAGGAAATTGCTCGTCCCATCGAGCGGATCGACGATCCAGCGCGGCTTGGTCGGGTCACCCTCGATTGTGCCGCCTTCCTCCATTACGAAGCCCCAGTCTGGCCGGGCGAGCAGCAGCTCGTCATAAATCGTCCGCTCGGCCATCTGGTCGGCGCGGCTGACAAAATCGGACGGACCCTTGCGGCTGACCTGCAAGTGCTCGACCTCGCCAAAATCGCGCCGCAACTTGCCGCCCGCCTTACGGGCAGCCTTTTCCATCACACGGATGAGGCCGGATACTACTGCCATCTAAGTCTTCTTCTTCCTTGGCTTTCTCGGAGCAACTGGCACCGATTTAAGTGATTTGCCCAAATTACGAACAGTGGTCGGGCGAGCAAATTTCACATTCAACTTTAGCCACTCAAGTATTCCGTATTTTTCCACTTCGACCTTGAGCCAGCCTGGTAACTTCTGCGCTTGATCGAAAGCAAGGCTGCGCTGTGCGATATGAAAAATTACAGGAAAGTAAAATATCCGAGCCTCGGATCGGTTTCGATAATTATATATACGAACGCGTCGGCTAACATCTCGTCCCTTGCGTCTTTGCAAATTGTCAGACGCAGTCTTGTACATCTGGCCGTCAGCCAGCCTTGCCGACGTAGGCTTGCTCGTACACATCGACCACGATGCGGGTGCCCGCGCCAATGTGCGGCGGGACCATGATGCGCACGCCGTTATCGAGGATCGCAGGCTTATAGCTGGACGATGCCGTCTGCCCCTTCACCACCGCATCGGCTTCCACGATCATCGCTTCGACCGTGCTCGGCAATTCAACGCTGATCGGCTTTTCGTCCCACAGTTCCAGTTTCACCTGCATTCCATCCTGCAGGAAAGCACGGGCATCGCCCAAAAGGTCGCTCGGCAGGTTGATCTGCTCGTAGGTGTCCTGATCCATGAACACCAGCATCTCGCCATCCTCATAGAGGAACTGGTAGTCTGCGGTCTCAAGCCGGACCTTTTCGACCGTGTCGGCGCTGCGGAAGCGGACGTTGGTCTTGCGGCCATCCTGCAGGTTCTTCATTTCGACCTGCATATAGGCCCCGCCCTTGCCGGGTTGGGTGGCCTGAATCTTGGCGACCTTCCAGATGCCGCCTTCATATTCGAGGATATTGCCGGGACGGATATCCACGCCGCTGATCTTCATGGAACTGGCGCCTTCGTGATCGTGAGAATGTGGGAGATGGCGCGCCCTAGCCCCAAGTGCCCGATTGAGCAAGGTTGCAATCATTCATGCATATGCAAGGCAGAAATGCTATGGCCGCAAAGATGAGATTGATCGCCTGCCTTGCTGTGGCCGCGCTGGCCTTTGGCGTCCCTGCATCCGGTCAGGGCCAGATCGGCACGATCGAGCGCGGGCAATATACTTGCGAACTGCCCGGCGATGCCAGCGGAGCGGTCGGCATTCACCAGCCCCAGGAAGATTTCCGCATCGCCAGCGCCAGCCGCTATCGCGCCGATAATGGCGACGGCACCTATCTGCGGCGCGGCGACGTGGTGACGATGACCAGCGGCCCGCGCAACGGTGCGCAATATGCGGTGATCTCGGCCAATTTCCTACGCAAGCTGGAAGGCGGCGCGCCAGGGCGGTTGCGCTGCATTAGGGGGCAGCGTTAACCGCGCAGCTTTTCCGCAAACGCCTTCACAACCACCGCCTCATCCCCGCCCCACACCGCGCCTGATACGGCGAGAAAATCGGCGCCTGCTGCAACCAGTGGCGCGCAGTTTTCCGGCGTGATTCCGCCGATGGCTACGCAGGGGATTTCGAACAGGCCTTGCCACCATTCGAGCAGGTCCAGCCCGGCCTGATGCTCGGTGGCTTTGGTGGAACTGGGAAAGAACGCCCCGAAGGCGACATAATCCGCCCCGGCATCGCCCGCGTCCATCGCCAGATGGCGGCTGGCGTGGCAGGTGACGCCGATCTGCGCATCGCGGCCCAAAATCTCGCGCGCTTCCTTGGCGCTGCCATCGCCCTGCCCCAAATGCACGCCATCGGCACCGATCCGTTTGGCCAGCGCCACATCATCATTGACGATGAAGGCCACGTCGCGTTCCGCACAGATCGCCTGCAACGGCTCTGCCAGCCGCGCAGCCTCGTGCTGGTCGATACCCTTCACGCGGAACTGGAACGCCGCCACCGGAGCTGCATCGAGCGCCCGGATCAGGCGCTGCGGAAAGTCACCGCCGACTTCGAGCGGGGAAATGAGATAGAGCTGGCACTGGGTCATCAGCCGCCCTTAGCGGACACACGGCAAAACGCCAATCACCCGGTTTTGATTGGGCTGTTCAGGGATACGAAAGCGCTTCTGGTGCGTTATGGCTGGTATGAAACACCTCATCCTCGCCGCCCTCGCCGCGCCTTTGCTGGCTGCCTGCTCCACCACCACCGGCTATGCCGTTGCGCCTGAAGGCAGCGCGGTGGCGTTGGGTCATCCTGTCGCCGTGGCCGATATCGCGCTAACCCCGCTCAGCGTCATCGAGGATTCGCGCTGCCCGATCAACGCCCGCTGCGTGTGGGCCGGGCGGATTGTGGTGGAAACGCAGGTCGATGGCGCGGGCTGGCGAGACGTGCTGCCGCTGACTTTGGGAGAGCCTAGTGACAGCCACGGCTATTACTTCAGTCTGGTCAGTGCAGAGCCGGGCCGGATGGCAGGCAGCGGCACCGATCCACTGGAGCCGGAAGACTATCGTTTCATTTTTGAAGGCTCGGCCCCGGAGAACTATCGCGCAGCCCCCTGATCAGGCAGTAGTCAATGCCGCCACACCGGGCAATTCGCGCCCTTCCATCCATTCGAGGAAGGCCCCGCCAGCGGTCGAGACAAAGGTGAAATCGCCCGCAGCGCCCGCGTGGTTGAGCGCGGCGACGGTGTCTCCGCCGCCCGCCACCGAGATCAGCGAGCCTTCTGCCGTCAATGCCGCCGCCATCCGCGCCAGCGCCACGGTGGCATTGTCGAACGGAGGGGTTTCGAAGGCGCCCAGCGGGCCGTTCCACACCAGCGTGGCGCAAGTCTTGAGGACATCGCCCAGCGCCTCCACGGCCAGCGGGCCGACATCGAGGATCATCTCATCGACTGCCACCTCGTGGACGTTGCAAATACGCAAGCTTGGCGGATTGGCAGCAAATTCCTTCGCCACCACCACGTCATACGGCAAATGCACGGTGCAGCCAGCGGCATCGGCGGCCTGCATGATCGCTTCGGCCTTGGCCGCCAGATCGTGTTCGCACAGGCTCTTGCCGACATCGACACCACGCGCGGCCAGGAAAGTGTTGGCCATGCCGCCGCCTATGATCAGATGCTGGACCTTGCCCACCAGATGTTCGAGCACCGCCAGCTTGCTCGAAACCTTGGCCCCACCCACCACGGCAGCGACCGGCGGCTGCGGATTGCCGAGCGCGGCATCGAGTGCTTTCAGCTCCGCTTCCATCGACCGGCCGGCATAGGCCGGCAGCAGATGCGCCAGCGCTTCAGTGCTGGCATGGGCGCGGTGCGCGGCGGAGAAGGCATCGTTGACGAAAAGATCGGCGTTGGCGGCGATGGCCCGCGCAAAGTCCATATCGTTCGCCTCCTCGCCTGGCCAGAAGCGGGTGTTCTCCAGCAGGCCGACATCGCCGGGGCGCAGGATATCAATCGCCTGGGCGGCAACTGGCCCGGCAACTTCGGGGATGAACATCACCTCGCAGCCCAGCACCTGTTCCAGCGCGCCTTGCGCCATGGAGACCGACATGGTTGAGTTCCGCTCACCCTTGGGGCGGCCAAAGTGCGACAGCAGCAGCACCTTGGCACCCTTGGCGGCCAGTTCGAGGACCGTCGGCCGGGAAGCCTCGGCACGGGTGAGATCAGTCACCGCGCCATCGCTCATCGGCATGTTCAGATCGACCCGCACCAGCGCCACCTTACCGGTGAGATCGCCGAGGTCATCAAGTGTTCTGAACTTGCCCATCATCTGATCCTTAAAGCAAGCCGCCCATCACGCCCGCCGTATCAACCATGCGGTTGGAGAAGCCCCATTCGTTGTCGTACCAGCTGAGTACGCGCACCAGCTTGCCATCGAGCACCGACGTTTCGAGGCTGTCGATGGTCGAGCTGGCGGCGCAGTGGTTGTAATCAATCGACACCAGCGGCTCGTCCGAATAGGCCAGCACGCCCTTGAGCGGACCTTCGGCAGCGGCCTTGAGCAGGGCGTTGACCTCGTCCTTGGTGGTTTCGCGTGAGGGGGTGAAAGTGAGATCGACGACCGAGACATTGGGCGTCGGCACGCGGATCGCGCTGCCATCCAGCTTGCCCTTCAGTTCGGGCAGAACCTCGCCCACTGCGCGGGCAGCGCCGGTGGTGGTCGGGATCATGCTCATGCCAGCGGCACGGGCGCGACGCGGATCCTCGTGGATCTGGTCGAGGATCTTTTGGTCGTTGGTATAGGCGTGGATCGTGGTCATCAGCCCGCGCTCAATCCCGATGGCATCGTTGAGCACCTTGGCGAAAGGCGCGAGGCAATTGGTGGTGCAGCTGGCGTTGGAGACGATCACATGATCGGCGGTCAGCTTGGCGTGGTTGACGCCGAACACCACGGTCAGGTCGACATTCTTGCCTGGGGCCGAAATCAGCACCTTCTTGGCACCGGCCGCCAGATGCTTTTCGCAAGATACCCGATCAGTGAAGAAGCCTGTGCACTCCAGAGCAATATCCACGCCCATTGCGGCATGTGGCAGATTGGCCGGATCACGCTCTGCCGTCACCCGGATGCGCTTGCCGTTGATCACCAGATCATCGCCATCAACGGCAACGGTGCCGTTGAAGGCACCGTGGACGCTGTCACGCTGGAACAACATGGCATTGGCTTGCGGGCTGGCCAGATCGTTGATCGAAACCAGCTCCAGATCGTGATCGCTGCGCTCCAGAATGGCGCGCGCCACATTGCGCCCGATGCGCCCAAAACCGTTGATCGATACCTTAATGGTCATGTGACCTGTCTCCTGATCAGTTGCCAATTTTGGCGAGGATTTGCGGAACAATCTTGGCCGCAGAAAAACCGAAATGCTCAAACAGAACTTCCGCCGGAGCAGAGGCCCCGAACGTGTCGAGCCCGATGGTCAGGCCGTCAAGCCCGGTATAGCGTTCCCAGCCCTGCGTAACCCCGGCCTCGATCGAGACCTTGAGCGCATCGGCGGGCAGGATATCAGACTTGTAGGCGGCGCTCTGTGCGGCGAACAATTCCTGGCACGGCATCGACACCACATCGGCACCAATGCCCTGTGCTTCCAGTGCAGCGGCGGTATCCATCGCCACCGATACTTCGGAGCCCGTCGCCATCAGCACCACCTTGCGCGCGGCAGTGGCGGATTTGAGGCGATAGGCACCCTTGGCGCAGCGGTTGGTGGCCGAAGTCCATTGGGCATCCTCAGCCCCGCGCACCGGCACCAGATTTTGGCGTGAGAGGGCCAGCACCGATGGTGTTTGCGGCGTTTGCAGCGCCAGCGCCCAGCATTCGGCCGTCTCGATAGCATCAGCCGGGCGATAGACGTTGAGGTTGGGGATCAGACGCAGGCTCATCACCTGTTCGACCGGCTGATGGGTCGGGCCATCTTCGCCAAGGCCGATAGAATCGTGCGTCAACACATAGACCACGCCGGCCTTTTGCAGCGCGGACAGGCGGATGGCGTTGCGGCAATAGTCGCTGAAGATCAGGAAGGTGCCGCCATAGGGCACCACGCCGCCATGCAGGAACATCCCGTTCATCGCCGCCGCCATGCCGAATTCGCGAATGCCGTAATAGACATAGCGCCCGCCATAGCTGTCCGCCGTGAAGGGGGTGGTGGCTGGGGTCTTGGTGTTGTTCGATCCGGTCAGGTCGGCCGATCCGCCGATCAACTGGGTGAGCGTTTCGGTCAGCGGCCCGAGCGCCATTTCGCTGGCCTTGCGGCTGGCGACCTTGGGCGGGTTGGCGGCGAGGCCACGGATATAGCTTTCCAGCGCCGGAGCGGCCTTGTCGGCAATGCTGCCCAGCTGCGCGGCAAAGTCTGCCTGTTTGGCGCTGGCGGAAAGCCGGGCCTTCCATGCGGCATTGGTCCCGGCCCCACGGGCCGCCAAAGCGCGCCAATCAGCCAAGATCTCAGCGGGAACCACGAAAGGATCGTGCGGCCAGTTCAGCTCCACCCGGGCCGCGGCGACCTCGTCCGCACCCAGCGGCGCACCATGGACACCCGAAGTGCCCTGCTTGTTGGGTGAACCCTTGCCGATAATCGTCCGGCAGGCGACCAGCGACGGGCGCGGATCGGCCATCGCCTCATCAAAGGCGGCGCGGATGCTGACCGGGTCATGCCCGTCGCACAAGCACACATGCCAACCGCTGGCGCGATAGCGGGCGGGAATATCCTCGCTGGACGAAAGGCCAACCGCGCCATCGATGGTGACGTTGTTATCATCCCACAGCACGATCAGATTGCCGAGCTTTAGGTGCCCGGCAAGGCCAATCGCCTCATGGTTGATGCCTTCCATCAGGCAGCCATCGCCGGCCATCACCCAGGTGTGGTGATTGACCAGGTCGGTGCCGTAATGTGCGTTTAGGTGCCGCTCAGCCATCGCCATGCCAACGCCCATCGCCAGGCCCTGACCAAGCGGGCCGGTGGTGCATTCCACCCCGTCGATATGGGTATTTTCCGGGTGTCCGGCGCACGGACTTCCCAGCTGCCGGAAATTGCGGATGTCATCCATCGTCGGTTCGGCATAGCCGGTGAGGTGGAGCAGCGAATAGATCAGCATCGATCCATGGCCAGCTGACAGCACGAAACGATCGCGATCGGGCCAGTGCGGATCAGCCGGATCGAAGTTGAGGTATTCGCCCCACAAAACGGTGGCGACATCGGCCATGCCCATCGGCATTCCGGGATGGCCGATATTGGCGGCCTGCACCGCGTCCATGGTCAGCGCCCGGATGGCATTGGCCATCTGCACTTGTGCTGATGCGTTTAGGCTCATCTCAGGCGCTCCAAAGGAGAGGTCGGGTCATGATTCGGATGGGCGCTCATTGGGCAGCGGCGCTCCATGCGTCAAGCGTGGTGGCGCAAGGCGAAAACATGTGCGGGCGTGGTAACGCAGGTTTATTCACAGGTTCACCGCCCAACACTTTGCCGCGATTGCCACTTTCCGGTAGATTGGCGCACATGGAGAATGAACGCATCGAAAGGGCAATGGCCCGGATCGAAGCGGCGGCGCGCCGGTTGGAAACCGCTGCGGCCCGCGCGCCTGCGGCAGTTCCGGCAAGCGACACCGACCTAGTGGCCAAGCACGACCTTCTGCGGCGCGAAGCCTGGGCGGCTCTGGCCGAACTCGACAGCCTGATCGAAACGATCGAGGCATGAGCAACGTCACGCTCGATATCGCTGGTCGCCGTTACACCATCGCCTGCGCTGCGGGTGAAGAGGCGCATATCGGAATGCTCGGCGCGTCAATCTCTGGCAAGTTGGCAGCGCTGCCCGATCTTTCGGGCCAGTCTGAACAGCGGACGCTGCTGTTCGCGGCGCTGCTGTTGGCCGACGAATTGCACGAAGCACAAAGCGGCGAGAATGGCCCGGCTACAGGCGTAAATGCGGCAGAACCACTGGAAAATCTGGCAACACGGTTGGAATCGCTTGCAACGCGTCTTGAGGGATCGGCAGCGAACGCCTAGATAGGGGTTGGCGGGACTGCCCGGAACGAGCTGTTGAACATCCCTGAGGCTATAAGCAAATCCATGGGAGCTGTCCCTACTGGGATCACGGGTTCGTCCTGGGGTTTCGGAGATACGGTGCCCACCTGACGTCAGGCGTCAGAGGATTTCCAGGCAAACGACCCACGGTGGTTCCGCTACCCACCCTAGTTTTTCCAACTCTGCATCCGTTCGTGGTGAGCTTGTCGAACCACGAATTGGCCGAGCTATCGTGGTTCGACAAGCTCATCACGAACGGCTAATCGCCGCTGCATGACCGATATCGCCGCCCACAAAGCCGCGCTGCGCAAAGACCTGCGCGCCCGCCGCCGCACCTTCGCCGCCACGCTCGCACCACAAGTCAGCGCGCTGGTGTTCAACCGCCCACCCCGCCCACTGCTGGAAATGGTCCCGCAAGGGGCCACCATCGGGCTATATCGCGCCGATCCGGGTGAGGCACCGACGGCATCCTATACCAGGTTCTTTTTTGAAGCCGGCCACCCTATCGCTCTGCCCCGCGTCACCACTTTGGCCGAACCGATGCGCTTCCATCTCCACACCGACCCTTTTGCCGAGAGCGATCTGGTGGCCGGACCACTGGGTCTGCGTCAGCCAGCGGCGGGCCTGCCAGAAGTTATTCCCGATGTGCTGTTCATGCCGCTGGTCGGCTTCACAATGCGCGGCGAGCGGTTGGGGCAAGGCGGCGGGTTCTATGATCGCTGGCTGGCCGCGCACCCGCAAACGCTCGCCATCGGCATGGCCTGGGATATGCAGGAAGTGGCCGAACTGCCGCTGGAGGATCACGATATGCCGCTGAGCGCGATCATCACCCCCACCCGTGTGCTGGGGCCGTTCTGATGCGCCGCGAACCAACATGGCGCATCCCTGTGGGCATATTGGGATTGCTGGCGGGGCTGGCGATCTATGCGCTGGCGGTGATGTGGGCGTCGCAATGGATCGGCCAGACGCATGTTCTGGTGCAGACGCTGGTCTATCTGGTGTTGGGCGTGGTGTGGCTATTGCCCCTCAAGCGGTTCCTGATCTGGATGGAGACCGGCCGCTGGCGTTAGCTCGTTGGAGCTAAGCCGTTGTCTGGGCAGTTGTCAGAAAAATTCCCAAGTGGCGCGAGTGACGGGACTTGAACCCGCGACCCTCGGCGTGACAGGCCGATACTCTAACCAACTGAGCTACACCCGCGTATTTTTGCGATAGCACCGCTTGGGAGCCGCGCCTCTAAGGCAGGCGCAACGGGCTGTCAACCGGCTCACCAACAACAGCGTGATATGCCCGCTTTCGCCTCAATCACACCGCCACCGGCGCGCGGATCGCGGCGTGCGGGGCATAATCGGTCACCGCAAAATCCTCGATGCGATATTCGAAAATCGAAGCGGGCGGCGGCCCGAGAATCAGCAAGGGCTGGCCCACGGGCGTGCGGCTCAGCTGTTCTTCCACCAAATGCGCGTGGTTGAGATAAAGATGGGTATCTCCGCCCATCCACACCAGTTCGCCCGGCAGCAGCCCCGCCTGCTGCGCCACCATCCGCGCCAGCAAGGCCGCACCGAACAGGTTGAACGGCAAGCCCAGCGCGACATCGCAACTGCGCTGATACAACAGGCAGTTGAGCCGTGCTGAACTCCCTTCACCCGCGACATGGAACTGGTAGGTCTTGTGGCACGGCGGCAAGGCCATCTGCTCCAGTTCGGCCACGTTCCAACCTTCGATGATATGACGGCGGCTGCCGGGATTGGCCTTCAGACCTTCGACCAACAGCGCCACCTGGTTGATCCCCGGCCCGCGGGTATATTTGCCGTCCGGCCCATATTCGTAGGTTGCCCAATCGACCCATTGCTTGCCGTAAACCGGGCCAAGATCGCCCCATTGCGCGGCGAAGGCCTCGTCGGCCACGATCCGCGCCTCGAAATCACCTTGCGAAATATCCTTGCCGCTGGCCTTGCGATATTTCGCCAGCGGCCAATCACTCCAGATCGTCACGCCTTGTTCCAGCAGCGGGCGGATGTTGGTCTCGCCGGTGAGGAACCACAGCATCTCGCGCGCCGCAGCCTTCCAGAACACGCGCTTGGTTGTCAGCAGCGGAACCTTGCCATCGGACAGGTTAAACCGCAGCTGCGCGCCAAACACCGAGCGCGTTCCCACGCCCGTGCGGTCGATCCGCTCGTCCCCATGCTCCCAGATATGGCGCATCAGATCGAGATATTGCCATTCGTAATGGCGCGTTTGGGCCGAGTCCTGCAACATGCTCTCTCGCTATCATTGCCGGTGGCGCGGCGGCAACAGCGCAAGCCAGGAAAGCCCCAGCCAAAGCCACTTGCGAATTGCGGGAAGGTGGCGCTTGCCAGTCTGTCAACTCGTCGCTATTGGCCCGCGTCTGCCTCGCCTCGCACAGTTTGCGAGGATGATCGGTCGGGGAATAGCTCAGCCTGGTAGAGCACTGTCTTCGGGAGGCAGGGGCCGGAGGTTCGAATCCTCTTTCCCCGACCATTTCAATCTGGCCCATCCACGTTGGCCCGGTTCCGCTTCAATTCGCGCGAACCACTGGTTCGCAATGTAACAAATCAGAAGCAAAACCCCCAAGGCACCTTGTTTTTGCAGGCGAGCATCGCCATTGGGAACCTCGCCCCTCCTCCTTGCGAGCTGCTGCCCATCCGCATGACAAATTTCACCCACCCTTTCTTTGACCTCGACGGCGATAAGCTGCGCGAGGAATGCGGTGTTTTCGGCGTGATCGGTCGGCCCGATGCGGCCGTCATCACCGCGCTGGGCCTTCACGCCTTGCAGCATCGCGGACAGGAAGCGGTGGGTATGACCAGCTTCGATGGCAGCGAATTCTTCACCCGCCGGGGCCTTGGGCATGTGGCGGATAACTTCGCCTCGGCACAATCGGTGGCCGAGCTGCCGGGCTCTATGGCGGCGGGGCATGTTCGCTATTCCACCGCTGGCGGTGCCAGTATGCGCAATATCCAGCCGCTCTATGCCGATCTTGCCAGCGGCGGTTTTGCGGTGGCGCATAATGGCAATATCTCCAATGCCCGCAAGCTGCGGCAGGAACTGGTGGAAAAGGGCGCGATTTTCCAGTCGACTTCGGACACCGAAGTTATCATCCACCTTGTCGCCACCAGCCGTTATCCCACTATGCTTGATAAGCTGGTCGATGCGCTGCGGCTGGTCGAGGGTGCCTATGCGCTGATTGTGATGACCCCCAAGGGCATGATGGCCTGCCGCGATCCGCTGGGCATTCGCCCGCTGGTGATGGGCAAGATGGGTGATGCCATCGTGTTCTCCAGTGAGACTGTGGGGCTGGATGTGACGGGCGCAGAATTTGTGCGCCAGATTGAGCCGGGCGAATTCGTCGAGGTGGATTTTGCCGGTAATATCCGCACTCACCGCCCCTTCGGCACCAGCCCGGCGCGGCCATGCATCTTCGAGCATGTCTATTTCAGCCGCCCGGATTCGATCTTCAACGATCGCTCGGTCTATGCCAGCCGCCGCTCCATCGGCATGGAACTGGCCAAGGAGGCCCCGGTTGAGGCCGATCTGGTTGTGCCCGTTCCTGATAGCGGCGTTCCTGCGGCGATTGGTTTTTCGCAGCAATCGGGCATTCCGTTTGAGCTGGGAATCATCCGCAGCCACTATGTTGGCCGCACCTTCATTCAGCCGTCAGATGGCGCGCGCAATGATGGCGTGGCGCGCAAGCACAATGCCAACCGCGCCATAGTGGCGGGCAAGCGCGTGGTGCTGATCGACGATTCGATTGTGCGCGGGACCACCAGCCTCAAGATCGTCCAGATGATGCGCGATGCCGGGGCCAAGGAAGTGCACTTCCGCGTCGCCAGCCCGCCCACCGGCCACGGCTGTTATTACGGAGTGGACACGCCCGAACGCTCCAAGCTGCTGGCGGGCCGGATGGATCTGGCGGCGATGCGCGAGTTCATCCAGGCTGACAGCCTCGCCTTCGTGTCGATTGACGGGCTCTATCGCGCCGTGGGGCTGCAGGCACGCAACAATGCCTGCCCGCAATATTGCGACGCCTGCTTCACCGGCGATTACCCGACATCGCTGACCGACAATGCCAATGCCGCCGATGCCGAGGCCCAGCTCGATCTTCCAGTCGGCAAGGTTGCCTGAGATGAGCGAACTTCCGCTGTCGGGGCGCATCGCTCTGGTCACCGGGGCCAGCCGGGGCATTGGCGCTGCTACAGCCAAGGCATTGGCCGCAGCCGGCGCGCATGTCGTGCTCACCGCGCGCAATGTGAAGGAGTTGGAAGGCGTCGAGGACGCGATCCACGATGCTGGCGGCATGTCGACCATCGCGCCGATGGATCTGGCCGAAAGTGATTCGATCGGGCGACTGTCGCAGGCCTTGGCGCAGCGCTGGGACAAGCTCGATATCATGGTGATCAACGCCGCCATGCTGCCCACGCTCACCCCGGTGACGCAAATTGACGGCAAGCAGTTCAACCAGGCACTCACGCTCAATGTGCTGGCGACGCAAGCGCTGCTGGCCGCCTTCGATCCACTGTTGAAGCGCAGCAAGCACGGCCGGATCATCGGACTGACCAGTTCGGTCGGATCACAGCCGCGCGCCTTCTGGGGCGCTTACGGCGCGACCAAGGCGGCGTTCGAGAACCTGCTGCTGTCCTATGGCCATGAAGTGGGCCGCATTTCCGATACGCGTGTGGCAATCCTCGATCCCGGTGCCACCCGCACCGCCATGCGCGCGCGGGCCTATCCGGGCGAAGATCCGCAATCGGTCAAACCGCCCGAGGCCGTTGCGGCGCAGATCATGGCGATGCTGACCGATGACTTTGCCAATCTGGCACTACGGACAGTGGAAACGTCAGCTTAACCAATTTTGGCAACTTGTTGGTAAGCAGCGGCCTGCATTCTGTGTGTAGCAAGGCCGCACAATTGGCGGCGTTTTCACCAGAGGACGAGGCGAAAGCCATGACGACACTGCAACAAGTTCCGGGCCGATATGATCTGGCCGCGCAGGAAGACCGCAGCGCCCCGCGCACCAAGATCGTAATTCCAGCGCAATTGCGCGCCTCGGGCATGCGCTCGTTTCAAACGGTGGTGAATGACCTGTCGCTCTCGGGCTTTTCGGCCACGGCGGTGACTCGGATGCATAGCGGATCGATCTGCTGGCTGACCCTGCCTGGGCTCGAATCATTGCAAGCCGAAGTGGTGTGGTGGGAAAACGGTGCTTGCGGCTGCGCCTTTACCAACCTCATCAGCCCGATTGTGCACGACAATATCCTCGCCCGCTTCCGGGGTGATGGAACCTACCGGCGTTGAGCGCGATCTAAAGCGCCCTGAACTGCGTGGTAAAACGCCTCGCGCCCGGCCCAGTAATCATCGCGACTGGCCACCGGCCAATTGCCATTAGTGGCGATCACCAGATTGCGCGCCGGATCGATGAAAATGCCCTGGCCGAAGATGCCCTGCGCAGCGAAAGTGCCGTCATCATAGGTCCACCATTGAAAGCCATAGCCGCGTCCCGGTTGGCCGATATCGGCTTGCCGTGTGGTCGCCTGCGCGAACCAGTCTGCGGGGACCACTTGGCTCTCCCCGATCCGCCCGCCGCCCAGCACGAACAGGCCGAAGCGGGCCATGTCGCGGGTGCTGGCCTGAATGCAGCAGCCGCTGATCTCGTGTCCGGTGGAGCCGAGCAGCCATGTGGCATCCTGCTCCATCCCGAACGGCGCCCAGATCTTCTCCGACAGATACTCGGCCAGAGGACGCCCGGTGGCGGAACTGACCAGAACCCCGATCAGATTGGTCTCGCCGGTCTTATAGGCCCATAGCTCACCCGGCGGCGCGACCCGCTGGAGGCCGCGCATATAGCTGACCGTGGCATCCACGCCTTCGTCCGGGACATGGGCATTGAAGCGGGCGACGTCCGAATTGGGATCGGCATAGTCCTCATTCCAGCCCACCCCCGATGTCATGGTGAGGAGTTGGCGCACGGTCACATCGTCATAAACTGACCCAGCAAGATCAGGGATATACATGCTGACCTTATCATCAAGTGAGCGGATCGACCCATCCTGCACAGCGGCACCGACCAGCGTTGAGGTGAGGCTTTTGGCGACCGAGAAGCTCGTCCAGCGCCCCTCCGGCCCAAAGTCCAGCCCATAGCGTTCGAGCACCACCTGCCCATCCACCACCACCACCAGCCCGGCCACACGCTGCTGGGCAAAATAGCCGTCCAGATCGAAGTCGACAACCAGCGGCTCGCCCGGCGGCAGCGGGCGAACGATGCTGCCACTGGAGATGGTCCGCGATTTGACCAGCCAAGGAAGGCCATCGAGCATCCGGAAGCCGGCGTCGCGCTGGGCATCGCTCCAGAACAAGACGTCCGTATTGGTCGGCATGGCCCGCACCAGCGCGCGGGTGTCGCGGCCTAGCGAGGCCCAAACCACCCCCAGCAGCACGACGACCAAAGCCAAGGCCTTCACCCAGCGCCTCATCCCGTTTTCACCAGCGTGACTTGCGACACCGTGATCCCCCCACCCCTGAAACCGCCCTCGCAATATTGCAGATAATAGCGCCACAGGCGGCAGAAGCGCGCGTCAAAGCCCACGGGCAACCGCCCTTCCCGCTCCGCCGCATCAAACGCCGAGCGCCACACTTTCAGCGTTTCGGCATAGTCGAGCCCGAAATCCTCCTGCTCCTGCCACGCCAGCCCGCGCTCCAGCGCCAGCTTGCGGAATTCGCTGGTCCGGATCAGCAGGCCGCCGGGGAACACATAGGCCTGGATGAAATCGGCATTGCGGGCATAGCTTTCGAACAGATCATCCCGAATGGCGATAAACTGGATCGCCGCTCGTCCGCCCGGCTTGAGGTTGCGCGCCACGCAATCCATGAACGTCGGCCAATACTCCCGGCCCAGCGCCTCCACCATTTCCACGCTGACAATGGCGTCATACTGGCCTGCCGTGTCGCGGTAATCCTGCTTGAGGAACTGCACCCCCGGATGCCGTTCGTGCGCCCACAGCAGCTGTTCATCCGACAGGCTGATCGCCGTCACCGCACTGCCCTGCCCGGCAAAATGCCCCGCCAATGCGCCCCAGCCGCAACCAATTTCAAGCAAGGTTCCGGGCGAACCGAGCCGCTCAGAAAGCCGCTCCCACTTGCGTCGTTGGCCCGCTTCCAGGCCGTCCCCGCCCATCGCCAAGCCGCTCGAATAGCTCATCGTCGGATCGAGCCAGGCGCGGTAGAAATCATTGCCCAGATCGTAGTGCAGGTGAATATTCCGCTGCGCCCGCGCCTTGGTGTTGCGGTTGAGCGCATGGAAAGCCCGCGCCGCCCAGCGCCAAGGCCCTTTGGCGCGGCCAAGCTCGCCCATATTTGCAGTGTTGGCCATAAACAGCGCGAACAAGGGAACAGGATCGGGACTGTCCCACTCGCCCGCTTCCCACGCCTGATAGAGGCCCGCCGACCCGCCAGTGACCAGCCTGAGCAGCGTGCGCCAATCTTTCAGATCGACAACAACCTCGAACCCCGGCGCGCGGCCGCCTAGGGTGCAGCGGGTGCCATCAGGCAGCGTGCCATGGATCGTTCCCGACGCCAGTCCGGCATCGAGCTTGCCCAATATCCCGCGCAGACTGGGGGCGAGCAGGCGCGCGATCACGCGCCCGATCAGGCCAGGATTAGACCCGAATTGCCCCCCGGCCTCCAGCAGTTGTGCTCCCCTCGATGCCATGGTGAGTTTATGCGCGGCAATGCCAGTGCAGACAAGGCTCTCAGCCCCTGAATAACCGATAAGCCGCCAGCGCTCGCTCGCGTCCCTCGCGGTGGCCGATCAGCGGCTTGGGATAGCCGGGCGGGCGGCAGCCGAAGTGCTCGGGATCGTGGATATAGGGATCATCCAACCCGGCCAGTTCGGGCACGAAGTGGCGGATATAGGCGCCCGCGTTGAACTTCTCGCTCTGGCTCAGTGGGGCCATGATCCGCACGAACATGTTGGAATCGATCCCCGTGCCGGCAACCCACTGCCAGTTGGTGGCATTGCTGGCATAGTCGGCGTCGACCAGTGTGTCCCAGAACCATTCTTCTCCATGTCGCCAATCGATCAGCAGGTGTTTGACGAGGAAACTGGCCGCGATCATCCGCACGCGGTTATGCATCCAGCCCGTCTTCCACAGCTGCCGCATCCCGGCATCGACGATGGGATAGCCCGTGCGGCCCTGTTGCCAAGCGGCCAGATCGGTGGCGGCGTGGTCATCCGTTGCCGGATCGCGCCACAGGCGTTCATCGTAACCATCGCGGTAGGAGCGCGCTCCGTAATCGCTGAATTGCTGCACCAGCCCGGCGGCATAGTCGCGCCAAGCCAGTTCGGCGCGAAAGCAGCTGGGGCCTTCGCCTACCATTCCATCGACACTGTGCCACAGCTGACGCGGCGACACTTCGCCGAAATGCAAATGCGGTGAGAGGCGCGAGGTGCCATCGATCGAGGGCTGTTCCCGGTCCTGCCGATAGGGTCCGAGATCGTCGCAGAACTCAGCCATCCGGGCGAGCGCGGTGGCAGAGCCGGGTGTCCATACCGCGCCAAACCCCGTCGCCCAATCGGGTGGGGTCGGGAGCAGTTGCCAGCTGTCGAGACTGTCCGATGCGGGCCAGTTTGCGGGCGAAGTCAGCTCCGGCACGGGCAGAGGGTCGAACTGGTCTATGCTGGCAAAAAGTGCATTCTTGAACGGGGTGAAGATTTTGTACGGCGTGCCGCCCCCGGTGGTGAGCAATCCCGGTGGTTGCAGATAGAGGCCATCGTGAAGGGACAGGTCAAGAAGGTTAGTGAGATCCTTCTCTGCAAGTCGCCACCACGGTTCGACGTGTCGCAAGGCGTGGACCGTGCTGGCACAAGTCTCCGCAGCCAATGCGTTCAGCACGTCTGCCGCCCGTCCTCGACGAAGTATCAGGCGGGAGCCCTGCGCCGCCAGATCAGCACTCAGCGACGCCAGCGAATGGTGCAGCCACCAGCGACTGGCGGCACCCATGCGGCGGTGCTTGGGGGTTTCGTCATCCAGCACATAGACCGGGATCACCGGACCGAGCGCGGCGGCGGCAGCAAAGGCGGGTTGATCGGCCAGGCGCAGATCGCGGCGCAGCCAGACGATTTGCGGCTCGGTCATGCGAATCACTCAGGCGCTGTCGGCGTGCAAACTTCGGCGGGAAGTTCAACCGAGAAGCTGCCCGCTGCCCTTCCCAGATAACGGGCATCGGTCAGCATATAGCGGCCGTCATCTCCAACATGCACCAAGGGCGTGCGTGACCAGAACAACAGTGGCGCGGCCTGCGGGACGGCGGCGATGATGTCGGGCTTGTCGGCATCGGTCAGATCAAAATCGCCGACTGGCTCGCCGTTTACGGTGTATCGGCCTTCGCCGCCGACAATTATCTCGCGCTGCCAGAAGGCCAGCAGCGCCGGACTGGCGATCACCACAGCGCCCTGCCCCGCAGCATTGCTCTCCGCCGCATGGGTTATCCCGGCATTCACCCCGATATAGGCCAGCATCACCGCCATGGCCGTGCGCGCGGGCTTCATCCATTCCGCCCTGCGCTTTTCTCTCCGACGCGAAAACCAAACGCTGAAAATCAGCAGCGCCCACAGCCACACGTCGATGATGAACAGCACGTCGCCATAGAACCAGCGCTGGCTGAACGGTGCCAGCAGGCGAATGCCGTAGACATTCATCCAGTCGAGCGCCGGATGGGTGAGGCAGCCGATCAGGCCGAGCAGATAGAGCCATTTGAAGTTGACCGGCAGCCGCCCCTCTGGCCGTTTGCCGCGTTTTGTCTGCCAACGATCCCAGCCATAGAGGATAGCCGCCAGCGCCAGCGGCAGCAGCAACCACGCAGGCGGACCGTGGGTA